>CADAQM010000031.1 GCA_902790135.1 uncultured Coriobacteriaceae bacterium | reverse complement strand
ACCATGTCGCACTTGTTCAGGAAGACGATGATGTAGGGAACGCCGACCTGACGGGCGAGCAGGATGTGCTCGCGGGTCTGAGCCATGGGGCCGTCGGTGGCGGCGATGACCAGGATGGCGCCGTCCATCTGAGCAGCACCGGAAATCATGTTCTTGATGTAGTCGGCGTGGCCCGGGCAGTCGACGTGAGCGTAGTGGCGCTCCCAGGTCTCGTACTCGATGTGGGCAACGTTAATGGTGATGCCGCGCTGACGCTCCTCGGGAGCCTTGTCGATGGTGTCGAATGCAGCGAAGTTAGCGTTGCAGCCCTCGGTCTCGGAGAGAACCTTGGTGATAGCAGCGGTCAGGGTAGTCTTGCCGTGGTCAACGTGACCAATCGTACCAATGTTTACATGCGGCTTAGAACGATCAAACTTCTCCTTGGCCATGCCGTCCTCCTTCTGAAAGCAACCCTATACAAGGCCATTTACCTACTAATATGTTCACGGCGCCCGGAGGCGCCGTTGAAACGCTGGTACCGGTGACTGGACTCGAACCAGTGACAACACGGGTATGAACCGTGCGCTCTAACCAACTGAGCTACACCGGCAAATGCCTGCTTGAAAAATGGAGCCCGCGACCAGACTTGAACTGGTGGCCTCCTCGTTACCAACGAGGTGCTCTACCGACTGAGCTACACGGGCAGATGGTGGGGATGCCTGGACTCGAACCAGGGAACCCAGAGGGAGCGGATTTACAGTCCGCCGCAGTTGCCGCTGTGCCACATCCCCATTTTTCAGTTTTCAAGCTGCCCGCTGGGGTGTCCCCTGCAAGCGAAGGAGAATATACGCCGACGAGCAAATCTTGTCAACGTAATCCACCCAGCCGGGCGTATCTATACCATCAAACCTACACAGGACGCCCAGGACGAGCCACCAAACAATTCCTGTTATTCGTCGGAAGCACGTCCTCGCGAACTACCATGATAGCTGAAACTGTCTACCGAGAAGACACATATACCATCTATCGAACGCACCCCTAACCAGAAGCGCATGCGCACTGCGGCAACCCTGGCTCTCGTACTGTCAGTCGAGCTTGCCATCGCACGCATTCCGCCCGATGTCATGAACGTAGTGAGCGTGGGCATCTTTGCCTTCTACGCGATCCTGATGGCCCTGTACGTGATCGACTTCTCGTCCGAGGCCGCGGCGGCTAACGCCACAAAGGTCATCACCATAGCCCCGATTCTCCTGAGGCTGTAGCCAGGCCGGCTGTCACGCCGACTCCCCGTGAGCTGGCATGACACTCTCTTCAATCTGTATGAAAAACGCCCCCGGCAACGGGGGCGTTCGTCTTTCTGGAGCCAGCGATGGGAATCGAACCCATAACCACCGGATTACAAGGCCGGTGCTCTACCATTGAGCCACGCTGGCGTGAGTACCTATAGTAACGCAAAAACGCCTAGCGACCGAGCATCTTCCAAAGCTTCTCGCGCGCTTCAGGGCTCAACCGGTCCTCGAGGGTCATGTGCCCGTAGCTCCTGTCGGTCCGCGATTCCTCGATATCTGCCGACGTGTGCGCGAGGTTGGTTGCCAGAAGCTGGCTCGACACCGTGGTTACGGGCACGCCGCCCACCGTGAACTTGATCGTGTTGTCGCTGGTCACCAGCAGCACGTCGCGGCCCTTGTGCCGCGCACGCGTCACCAGCCGCTCGATCTGCGTGTCAGCGCTCTCCCCCGTTCTGGAGAAGACCACACGCACACCCGCGCGCGAGAAGTCGGGCCGCTCGTCCGAGAGGTTGCCCGCCGCATCAAACACGATCACCGGCTCGTAGCTGCCCTGGGCATAGGCCGCAACGTCGGTGATCAGCGCCTCGCGCGCACGCTCGAAGGGGTCGTGGCCATATGGGTCGCGCGAGAGGTGCGCAACGTCGGCCAGCGCCCCTGCCCCAGCATGCTCGTCAATCAGCTGCTCATAGTGCGTCGTGCCGTAGATTACGTTGTAGCCGTCAACCACCAGAAGCGGCTGGGTGTGCAGACGACCGGTCATCTAGAGGTCCCAATCCACGTCGAACGAGGCCGCCGCGTCAACCATGAATGACCCGCCGTCGTCGTCCATCACGTCCTCGACCTGGTAGTCCACGCTCGTCGGCTCCACGGCCATGGATTCCTCCGCACTCACGCGGCGCAACCACTCGTAGCACATGACCGTGGCGGCCTGCGCCACGTTGAGGCTCTCCACGCGGCCTCGCTGCGGAAGGCGGCATTCGAAGTCACACCTATCGCGCACCAGGCGCGAGATGCCCGAACCCTCCGAGCCCATCACCAGGCACAGACGCCCGCCCATAGGCGCGCCCCAGACGTCATCGTGCGCGTGCTCGGTGGCACCACCCACCCAGAAACCGTGCTCCTTGAGCGTCTCGATGGCGGTTGCAAGGTTTGATACCTGCGCGATCGGCACGTGCAGCACCGCACCTGCCGACGTCTTGAAAGCGCCGACACCCACGCCCGCGGCGCGTGCCTTGGCGATGATGACGCCGGCAGCACCCACGACCTCGGCGGAGCGCACGATAGCCCCCAGATTGCCCTGGTCGGTCACGTGGTCGAGCAGCACGACAAGGGCGTCGCCCTCCCCTGCCCGCTCGATGACGTCAGAGAGGTCGGCATAGCGGAACGGCGCCGCCTGCACCACCACACCCTGATGGGCGCCATGGGAGGAGATTGCGTCTAGCTTGCTGCGCGAGGAACGCTCGATGGGTACGCCTGCCTCCTCGAGCTGGCGGACGATGTCTGCGAGCGACCCATCGGAGTCGGCAACCAGTGCGCGCTTGAGCGGCATACCCACCTCGAGCGCCTCTACCACGGCACGACGGCCCTCAATCCAGGACCCGCCACCCATCTGCGGGGCACCACCGCGACGACGCGGCGCCTTGCTGGCGTCAGGACGCGGGGATGCCTGCTGATAGCCGCGACCGCCCTGGCCGCCACGACCGCGCTGCGGGGCTCCCTTGCCACCGCGCGCGCCCTTGGCCAGCGCCTGCGACTTTCCCTTGCCGCCACGCACATCACGTCCAGGTCGCTGAGACTGGTTCTTTGCCATACGTTCCTCGAATCTCGGTTGCCGACTATTGAAGACGGTTCCCGGGAAACAGGGGACAGGTACCTGTTTCCCGGGAACCGTCCCGAATGTCCTTTTGGTTACGCCCTGCTCAGGCGGGCGCCGGCAGGCGTGTCCTCGACCACCAGACCAAGAGCGGTGATGCCGTTGCGGATGGCGTCGGCGGTGCCCCAGTCCTTGGCGGCGCGAGCCTGCTGGCGGGCGGCCAGCAGCAGCTCGGCTGCCTCCTCGGGGTCGGAGCCCTCGTAACCCGCACGATCGCGCGCGAGGTCGACCAGCTCCACGGGAAGCCCGCTCTCGGCGGCGTCGAGCTCCACGCCCATGACGTCGGCAAGCTCGCAGATGGTGTCCGCGGCACGCAGCGTCACAGAGGAGGCGATGGTGTCTCCAGCCTCGGCCAGGTACTTGTTTGCGGCAGTGACCAGCTCGAAGATGGCGGCCAGGCCACCGGCGGTGTTGAAGTCGTCATCCATCTGACGCACGAACTCGGCCTGGGCCTCGTCGGCTGCCCTGGAGAGGGAGCGGTCGGCCTCGGTCAGGTTGCCGTCCTCCTTGGCGTTGTTGGCAGCCCAGCGCAGGTTCTTGACGCAAGTGCGCAGGCGCTCGAGCGTGCCCACGGCACCGTCAAGCTGATCGGTCTGGAAGTCGAGCGCCGAGCGATAGTGGGTCTGCAGCATGAGCAGGCGCACGGCGTCGGCGGGATACTTGTCGAGAATCTCCTTGAGGGTGAAGAAGTTGCCCAGGCTCTTGGACATCTTGTCGCCGTTGACGCGCAGCATGCCGGTGTGCATCCAGTAGTTGGCCAGCGAGTGGTCCCAGGCGCACATGCACTGGGCGGTCTCGTTCTCGTGGTGCGGGAAGATGAGGTCCTGACCACCGCCATGGATGTCGATGGGGGTACCCAGATAGCGGCGAATCATGGCGCAGCACTCCGTGTGCCAGCCGGGACGTCCGTCGCCCCAGGGGCTCGGCCAGCTGGGCTCGCCGGGCTTGGCGGCCTTCCACAGAGCAAAGTCGAGCGGGTCGCGCTTCTCGTCGTTGACCTCCACGCGCTCGCCGGCGCGCAGCTGGTCCACGTCACGGCCGGACAGGATGCCGTAGGCATCGTCGCTGCGCACCGAGAAGTACACGTCGCCGTTGTCGGCCGCATACGCGTGCCCATGCTCGATCAGGGTCTTGATCATGTCCTGCATGGCCTCGATCTCGCGCGTGGCGCGCGGGCGGATGTCGGGGTCGAGGATGCCAAAGCGGTGCATCTGCTCGATAAAGGCGTTGGAGTACTCCTCCGCCACCTCTGCGGCGCTGCGGCCCTCCTCGTTGGCACGATTGATGATCTTGTCGTCCACGTCGGTGAGGTTCTGGGCAAAGGTGACCTCGAAGCCCTTGTACATCAGGTAGCGACGGATGACGTCAAAGCTCAGGAAGGTGCGGGCATTGCCGATGTGAATCTGGTCGTAGACCGTGGGGCCGCACACGTACATGCGGATCTTGCCCGGCTCGATGGGCTCGAGCTCCTGCTTGCGATGCTTCTGGCTGTTGTATACGAGCATGGAGAGGTCTCCTTTGGTCATACGACTGCTTCTATTGACATGCGACACACGATTCTAGCGCGACGTTGGACAGCCGTCCCGCCACGTGCGTGTTCACAACACATTACCTGCGGGGCCCGCCTTGCGCGGGCGGCTGCGAAGCCTGCTCGAGCTCGTCGCGCCCGGTGTTGATTACCTGGCGCATCTTGTAGGCGTCCTTTATCTCCTTGAGCACGAAGTCGTCGTCACCCGCCTTGGTCTGGATGCGCACGTTGGCATAGCCAAAGACGCGTCCGGCGATGGTTGGGTCGATGGTCACGTCGGTGATGGAGCCAAGGTCGGTCACGTGGTCCTTGACGTCGATGATGCCCCGGCGATAGTACAGGCGCCGGTCGGTGACCACCACGTCGGTGCGCCAGTTGTCGATGATGTGCGGCACGCGCGAGGCGAGCACGATCAGGATCGACGCCAGCACGCAGATGACGAGCTTGCTCGAGTCGCCGGGAAACACGAAGTATGCGAGCACGAGCGAGAGTGCTGCGCAGACAAGCGCCACCGGCACACCACCGAGGACCACCGGCACCCACGACTCCTTGGCCGTGAAGAGCTCACGCTCGGCGGGGTTGTCAAACTTGATACGAGGCATGCTAGCCCTCCTCTACCAGGGCCACCGCCCAGGCGGCGATGCCCTCCTCGCGTCCCACAAAACCCAGGTGCTCGGTCGTGGTGGCCTTGACCCCCACGGTCTCCACCGGCACGCCCATCGCACGGGCCAGGTTCTCCCTCATGGCCTGGCGATGCGGGGCCAACTTGGGCGCCTGAGCTGCGACGGTGCAGTCCACGTCCAGGATGGTGTACCCGAGCTCACGCGCGAGCGTAGCCACGTGCGAGAGCAGCTTGAGGGAGTCGGCGCCCTCGTAGGCAGGGTCAGTGTCCGGGAACAGCTGGCCGATGTCGTCAGCGCGCATGGCTCCGAGCAGGGCATCCATCAGCGCGTGTGCAAGCACGTCGGCATCCGAGTGCCCGTCGAGCCCACGCGTGTGCGGGATATCCACCCCGCCCAGCACCAGGCGCCTACCCTCGGCAAAGGCATGGACGTCGTAGCCGTGTCCGATATGAAGCATGGGTCACGCTCCCTGCTCGAGGCGACGGGTGAGCGTCGCCTCCGCTATGGCCAGGTCCTCTGGCACGGTGATCTTTATGTTGTCGCGCGGCGCCTCCACGACGCGCACGAGCCCGCCGCGGTGCTCCACCAGAGAGGCGTCGTCGGTACCCACGAAGTCGTCCCATACGGCTGCCTTGTGCGCCGCCATCACCTGCCGCGCGCGGAAGACCTGCGGGGTCTGCGCACACCAGTAGTTGGAGCGGTCGGGCGTGGCGATGATGCGGCCTTCGGCATCAGTGAGTTTGAGCGTGTCGGTCTCGCGCGAGGCCAGGATGGCCCCTGCCAGCTGCTCGTCAGCACGCACGGCCTGTATGCAGCGCTCGATGGCGTCGACCTCGACCAGCGGGCGAGCCCCGTCGTGGATGGCCACGAGGTCGAAGTCGGGCGGCATGGCCACCAGACCCGAGAAGACAGAGTCCTGGCGCGTGGCACCGGCCAGCGTGAGCGTCACCTCACAGCGGAGCGAGAGACGAGCAAGCACGTCGGTGCGCACCTCGTCGAGCCGACCGTGCGGGCATACCAGCACGATGTGGCCAATCGAAGGCGCGCGGTCAAACGCGAGGATGGACCATGCCATGATCGGCAGGCCGCAGAGCTCTACGAACTGCTTGCCACGCGGGTCTCCAAAGCGCTCGCCCGAGCCACCTGCCACGATGAGGGCACAGGTGTCCGCACCCTCGACGGGGGTGCACACGCACTGCTTCTGCACGGAGGTGCAGGCTGTTGGCGCTCTCATCCCCGCTTGCCCCACATGCGATAGAGGCTGTCAGCCAGGATGGATGGGTTGTCCAGGCCAAGGTTGTCGAGACGCGCGGGGTTCTGCTCGATGTCGTCCATCAGGCCGGAGAGCGAACCGTACTCGTCGACGATCTTGTCGGCCATGCCGCGGCGCACCACGCTCACGTTGGAGAGCGTGCGCAGGCCGAGCGGCGTGATGGTGGAATCCTCGGACTTGCCCTCGTATCCCAAGAGCGTGGCGATACGAGAGGCAGAGCGCAGCTTGGTGTTGTTGGTGTCGTGCAGGGCACGACGGATCGCCTGCGCGCTCTCCACGGAGGAGTCGGCCGCGTAGTCGCGGATCATGAGCGTGTACTTGTCGTCCATGTCGCCGATAAACTCGTCGCGCTGCATGCGCACCGTGCGACCCTCGACGCCCAGCTGCAGGATCAGTCGGTCCAGACCCTCCGCCTCGGTCATGAGCACCTCAAAGAGGTAGAGGGTGTCGGCCACGTCCTCGAGCGTGACGTAGTTGTCCAGCTCGAGCGTAGTGAGGCGCAGCAGACTGCGGTCGAGCTGCTGGCGCGTATTCTGCATGGACACGAGCAACTGGTTGACCGAGGCCATGAGCACAGGAACCGTGCGGATCTGGTGGCCGCGGCCATCAACGTAGAGCGTGATCACCTGGCGGCGCTCGGACACGGAGATGACGATGGCACGCGTGAGCAGGCTCATGCGCGCAGCGGTGCGGTGGCGCATGCCCGTCTCGGAGGTCGGCAGCGTCGGGTCGGGGTTGAGGTGGTAGTTGGCACGCAGGATCTGCGTGAGGTCCTTGTCCACCACGATGGCGCCATCCATCTTGGACAACTCGAAGAGGCGGTTGGCGGTGAACGAGATGTCGAGCTTGAAGCCGTCATTGCCGGCGGCAAGCACGTTCTCGGTGTCACCGATGCAGATGAGGGCGCCGAGGTTGCCCGCGATGATCATGTCGAGGGCGGTCCTGAGCGCCGTGCCGGGAGCCGTCTGCCTGATGGCGTTTGCCAGTCTCTCCGACAGCTTGGATTCGCGGATGGTCGTGTCCATAGGCTCCTCCTTATGCGTGATGGCCGGTCCGCAGGCGCGGACCGGCCTAGTTGCTCACGATTCAGTATACGCATCGGGACGAGGACTTTTTGCCTGACATGAGAAGCAAATCAATCACTCGTCCCGTTGCCGTGCTACTCGCTCGAGGACGCGAGGTCTCCCGAGATTGCCGGACGCGCCTCGGGTGCCCAGTGGGTGCGGGCACGCGGCAGCTCCATGTGGATGCGCTCCGAGGGTGCGGGGATGTCGCCCACGCCATGCTCGAAGGTCAGCTCGCCGTCGACCTCGTCGACCTTGATGATGTCGCCAGCCTTCCAGCCACCGGCGAGAAGCTCCTCCGCCAGCGGGTCCTCGATGTGGGTCTGGATGGCGCGGCGCAGCGGACGGGCACCGTACACCGGGTCTGTGCCCTCGCGGACCAGCAGGTCGCGCGCGGCATCGGTGAGCTCGATGGACATGCCCTGGGCGATGAGGCGGTTGCGCAGGTCGGCGATCATGAGGTCGACGACGGCGCGCAGCTGCTCGCTGGTCAGGCTCTTGAAGACCACGATCTCGTCCACGCGGTTGAGGAACTCGGGCCTGAAGAGGTGCTTGAGCTCGCCCTCCACACGGCTCTTGATCTCCTTGTCGGAGAGGCCGTTGTTGCCCGCCGCGGTGAAGCCCATCGGCGAGGTGTGCGCGATCTCGCGCGCGCCCACGTTGGAGGTCATGATGATGACCGTGTTGGAGAAGTCCACCGTGCGGCCCTGGCCGTCGGTCAGGCGACCCTCGTCCAGAATCTGCAGCAGGATGTTGAACACGTCCGGGTGCGCCTTCTCGATCTCGTCGAAGAGGACCACCGAGTACGGACGCCTGCGCACGGCCTTGGTGAGCTCGCCGCCCTCGTCGTAGCCCACGTATCCGGGAGGGGCACCGACGAGCTTGGAGACGGTGTGCTTCTCCATGAACTCGGACATGTCAAAGCTGATCAGCGCATCCTCGCTGCCAAACAGGAACTCGGCCAGGCTCTTGGCGAGCTCGGTCTTGCCCACGCCCGACGGGCCCAGGAAGATGAACGAGCCACCGGGACGGCGCGGGTCCTTGAGCGGGGAGCGGCTGCGGCGGATGGCGCGGCTGACGGCGGAGACTGCCTCCTCCTGGCCCACCACGCGCTGGTGCAGGGCATCCTCGCAGCGCAGCAGCTTGGAGGCCTCGGCCTCGGTGAGGTTGGAGACGGGCACGCCCGTGATGTCGGAGACGACGTCGGCGATGTCCTGCTCGCCCACGGTGACCACGTTGGCATCCATCTTGTCGCGCCACTCCTGCTCGAGCTCGGTGCGGCGGGCCGTGAGCTCCTTCTCCTTGTCGCGCAGGCGGGCGGCCTCCTCAAACTCCTGCACCTCGGCGGCGCGGGACTTGTCCTCGCGCACGCGGGCAAGCTCCTCGTCTACCTTGCCCAGCTCGGGCGGCAGCGCCATCTTGTGGACGCGGGTGCGCGCGCCGGCCTCGTCGATGATGTCGATGGCCTTGTCGGGCAGGAAGCGATCCTGCACGTAGCGGTCGGAGAGCGTTACCGCGGCCATGAGGGCCTCCTCCGTGTAATGCACGTGGTGGTGGCTCTCATAGCGGTCCTGCAGGCCATGGAGAATGGCGATGGTGTCGGAGATGCTCGGCTCGTCGATGTAGACGGGCTGGAAGCGACGCTCGAAGGCGGAGTCCTTCTCGATGTGCTTGCGGTACTCGTCGGAGGTGGTGGCGCCGATCACCTGGATCTCGCCGCGCGACAGGGGCGGCTTGAGGATGGAGGCGGCGTCGATGGAGCCCTCGGCGGAGCCGGCGCCGATGATGGTGTGGATCTCGTCGATGAAGAGGATGGCGTCGCCTGCGGCCTCGACCTCGTTGATGACCTTCTTGAGGCGCTCCTCGAACTCGCCACGGTACTTTGAGCCAGCGACCAGAGCCGCGATGTCAAGCGTCCAGATCTGCTTGCCGCGCAGGATGTCGGGCACGTTGCCGCTCGCGACGAGCTGCGCCAGGCCCTCGACCACGGCCGTCTTGCCCACGCCAGGGTCGCCCAGGATGAGCGGGTTGTTCTTCTGGCGGCGAGCCAGCACCTGCATCACGCGCTCCACCTCGCGGTCGCGTCCGATGACCGGGTCGAGCTTGTCGTCGGTGGCCATGCGGGTGAGGTTCTTGCCGTAGCTCTCGAGCATGGAGTCGTCGTCGGAGGTCTGACCTCCGGGGACGGCGCCCATCGTGCGCGGGTCAAAGACGCCCTCGGCAGCCATGGGGCGCTCGCGGCGCGGGTTGTCGGAGTTGGTGGCGATGAGGTCGCTCACGGCGTTGCGCACGGCGTCACCGGAGACGCCCATGCGCGACAGGGCCGTCATGGCGCGGCCATCGCCCTCGGCCACGATGCCCAGAAGCAGGTGCTCGGTGGCGATGTAGGTCTGGCCGTGGGTCATGGTCTCGCGGTAGGCGTCCTCGAGCACGCGCTTGGCGCGCGGCGTGAACGGGATGTGGCCGCCGGGGACGGGCTCGGTGACCTCGGAGGAAATCTCGCGCACGGTGGCGATGGTCTCCTCGTAGGTGACGTCGAGCTTGGCGAGGGCCTGGGCCGCGATGCCCTCCCCCTCCTTGATGAGCGCGAGCAGCAGGTGCTCGGTGCCCACATACATCTTGCCGAGGCTGCGGGCCTCCTCTTGCGCAAGGCTCATGACCTTGCGCGCCTTGTCGGTGAACTTCTCGAACATGCGGGTTTGACACCCCCTCAGAAACAGGGGCTGCCCACCGGATGACATCCGGCGGGCAGCCAGGTTTGCCGTTTAGACTTTTACCCCGAATGGCGTATAGCTATGCGCACAATCTAATCGTCACAAAGCATACCAACAGGACGCAGATGTTCTAGTACAGCTTGGCCCCCGCGGGGATGGCGTCGTCCACCATCAGCAGGTTGAGGCCCTCCTTGCCGTCCTCAGTGTGGATAGCCGACAGCAGCATGCCGCAGCTATCGATGCCCATCATCTTGCGCGGCGGCAGGTTGACAATGGCCACCAGGCTCTTGCCGTTGAGCTCCTCGGCGCTGTAGTACTCCTTGATGCCGGACAGGATGATGCGGTCGGTGCCAGTGCCGTCGTCAAGCACGAACTTGAGCAGCTTCTTGCTCTTGGGAACCTCGGTGCACTCCTTGACCTTGACCACGCGGAAGTCCGACTTGCTGAAGGTGCCGAAGTCGACCTGATCGGCAAAGAGCGGCTCGATGTAGATGCCCTCCTGCGGAATCTCGGGCTCGGGCGCGGCCTCCTCGGCGGGCTGCGCGTAGATGTCGCCCACCGGGGCGATGGCCTTCATGGCCTCGAGCACGCTATCAAGCAGCTCGTCGAGCTCGATGCCCAGCAGCTCGGCACCCTTGGTGATGATGTCGCGGTTGCAGCCAGCGGCAAACTTCTTGTTCTTGAACTTCTTCTTGAGGCTCTTGAGCTCCATGTCGGCCACGCTCTTGCTCGGGCGCATCTTGGCCACGGCCTGGATCAGGCCAGAGAGCTCGTCGACGGCATAGAGCCACTTCTCCATCTCGTGCTCGGGCTTGGGCAGCTCTGGATTCTGGTCGCAGTTGTGCGTCTGGATGCTGTGCGCCAGCGCGGGATTGGCGCCAGCCTCGGCCAGCAGCTCGGCGGTCTTGACGGTGTGCTGCACCTCGTCGGGCCACTTCTCCCAGTCGAGGTCGTGCAGCAGGCCCACCTGACCCCAGAACTCAACGTTGTCGGCGTCGAGCTTCTCGGCGTAGTGGCGCATGAGGCCCTCGAGCGTCTCGCCGTGGGCCACGTGGAACCAGTCGTCGTTGTACTTGACCAGCAGGTCGTGCGCCTGCTCGCGCGTGAGGCCCGTCTCCAGCTTGCCGCTGGTGGGCGTGGGCACGTTGCGGCGCTCCGGCTTCATGTGCGGGAAGAGCAGCACGTCGCGGATGGAGGCGCTGTTGGTAAAGAGCATGATCATGCGGTCGATGCCCCAGCCGATACCGCCTGCGGGCGGCATGCCATACTCGAGGGCGCGCACGTAGTCGTAGTCGTACTCCATGGCCTCGTCGTCGCCGGCGGCCTTGGCCTCGACCTGCGCCTGGAAGCGGCCCTCCTGGTCGACGGGATCGTTGAGCTCGGAGAATGCGTTGGCGTACTCGTGGCCGGCGACAACCATCTCAAAGCGGTCGGTCAGGCGCGGGTCGTCGTCCTTGCGCTTGGCGAGCGGGCTCACCTCGACGGGATAGTCGCAGACAAACGTGGGGTTGATGATGTCGCCCTCGCACAGCTCGTCGTAGATCGTAAAGATCAGGCGGCCGATGCCCCAGCTCTTGTCGTACTCCAGGCCCAAGCGGTCGAGGATCTCGCGCGCGTGCTCGACCGGGGTCTCCATGTCAATGTGCTCGCCGACCTTCTCGGACACCAGCTCGGCCATGGGGGCAGAGCGGAACGGCAGCGACATGTCGATGACCTGGCCCTGGTACTCAAACTGCTCGGGAAGGCCTACGGCCTCGCGGCACGCGGTGAACAGGCCCTCGGAGAGGCGCTTCATGCCCTCGAGGTCGGAGTAGGCGCAGTAGGCCTCCATGCTCGTGAACTCGGGGTTGTGCGTGAGGTCCATGCCCTCGTTGCGGAACTGGCGCCCCAGCTCGAAGACGCGCTCCATGCCGCCGACGATGCAGCGCTTGAGGTGCAGCTCGGTGGCGATGCGCAGGTAGCAATCCTGGTCAAGCGCGTTGAAGTGCGTGGTGAAGGGCCTGGCGTTGGCGCCGCCGAGCGTCTCCTGCAGGATGGGGGTCTCCACCTCCAAGAAGCCCTGACCCTCCATGTAGCGACGCATGCCCGAGATGAGCTTGGAGCGCTTGACGAAGGTCTCCTTGACCTCGGGGTTCATGATGAGGTCCACGTAGCGCTGGCGGTAGCGGACCTCCTTGTCCGTGAGGCCGTGGAACTTCTCCGGCAGCGGGCGGCAGGACTTGGAGAGCAGCGTGAGGGAGCTGGGCGAAAGCGAGAGCTGACCGCGGCGGGTGCGCATGATGGTGCCCGTGGCGCCCAGGATGTCGCCCAGGTCGAGCTGGCCGAGCAGCGCCCAGTCGGCCTCGGACAGGTTGTTGATGCGGCAGAAGAGCTGGATCTGGCCGGTGCAGTCCTCGAGCACCACGAAGGCCACCTTGCCCTGGTTGCGCAGGGCCCTGATGCGGCCGGCGATCGAGTAGGAGTCCTCCGTGTCCTGCCCGGACTCGAGGGAGGCGTAGCGCTCCTCGAGCTCGGCGGCATGGGCCGTGACCTCGCTCTTGATGGGATAGGGATTGATGCCGGCATCAATCAGCGCCTGGCGGCGGGCGCGGCGGGTGGTGCGCTCGTCAACGTGTGCGACGGGCGCCTGCTCGGGGGTCTGGCTAGACATGCTTGCTGCTCCTTGAATACGAGTGGAACACTAGAGGGTTGACCCCCTAGTGTTCCACGGGACAAAAGGGTTTTACCCCTTAAAGTTCCGGACGATGGTCGGTTAGACCTCGATGTTGGTGATGGTGTACTCGCACACCTTGCCACTGGGGATGGTGAACGAGACCTTGTCGCCCACCACGTGGCCGATCATGGCGCGGCCTGCGGGGCTCTCGTTGGAGATGAGGTGATGCAGCGAGTCGGTCTGGGTGGTACCGACGATCTGGAAGGTCAGCTTGCGACCGTTTGCGTCCTCGATCTCAACCTTGCTGCCGATTGAGACGGTCTTGTCGTCGCCGTCGGCAATGCGGGCCACGGCAAGGATCTGCTCGATGTCGTTGATGCGCGACTCGTTGCGGGCCTGATCCTCGCGGGCGGCGTCGTACTCGGCGTTCTCGGAGAGGTCGCCGAAGCCACGGGCCTCCTTGAGGCGCTCGATAATCTCGTCGCGGCGAGCGCCCTTGCGCTCCTCGAGCTCCTGCTCGAGCCTCTCGCGACCTTCGCGGGTAAGAATGATCTCGTTCGTATCCATGCTGAGCTTTCTCTACGTTAGTGAGCGGGGTTGCGTGAAGCGACTAGGCGAGCTTCTCGCCGCACTTGCTGCAGAAGGCGGCGTCGGCAGCGTTCTTGGCGCCGCAGTGCGTGCAGAACTTCACGTCGCCCTCGTCCTCGACAGCCTCGGCGACCGGAGCGGCCTCGGCAACGGGCTCGTCCTTGGCCTCCTCGGCAATGGCCTTCTCTGCCTTGGGCTCGTCGTCGCCCTCCATGCCCTCGCGGACGTTCTTGACCGTCTGGCCAAGGCTCTTGCCGAGCTTGGGAAGGTTCTTGGGTCCAAAGATCAGCAGGGCGATGCCAAGAATCAGCATAAGCTCAAGAGGTCCCATACCAGCAATCATGCTATCCTCCAAAAGTCGCTATTGCGCCATTTAATGTAGACTTTTTAGTGTACAGGTGAGTATAGCCGAGTACAACTTTCATGCGACTCACCCAACAGAACTATGCCCTATTCTTCTTGCATTCCCCAGAAAAAACCGCACTTTGATTTTGCGGCTGCACAGAACTGGACGACTCATGCGCGGCTTTCTCATATTCATGCTGGTCCTTACGGTGGTGGAGGTCATCTTTTACCTGGCGCTGCCTACGCTGCTGCGCCTGCGCGGCATAGACGCAAAGCGCGTGGGGCCCTTTGGCCTGCGGCTCGTCTTTGAGACGGAGGACGAGGACGGGACGCCCGTGCGGCTGGTCAACGTCAACGGGACCTTTCAGTCGGCCACGTACCTTAGCGACGAGCTCTGGAGCGAGCTGGTGTGCGTGTACCACCGCCAGATGGTGGAGGTCATAAACGCGATGGGCGACGCGAGAAGCGTGCTTGTGATTGGCGGGGGCGGGTACTCGCTGCCCAAGTACCTGGTGACGCACACCAGGCGCATGCGGATGTGCGTGGTGGAGATCGACCCCGCCATGACGGAGCTGGCACGCGAGCGCTTCTTTTTGGACCGGGCGGAGAGTGCGGCCGACGGACGGCTGGAGCTGGTCTCCGGCGACGGGTTTGCGTGGCTCGAGAGCTGTGAGCAGCGCTTTGACGTCATTGTGAACGATGCCTTTTCCGCAGGTAAACCACTCAAGAAGCTGGCGACGGAGGACGGAGCGCGCCTCATTGCCAACCACCTCACCGAGCGCGGCGTCTATCTGGCCAACATCCGCTGCCCGCTGGAGGGGCCGCGCGCGGGCGTGGTGCCCGTGGTCAAGGCTGCCTTTGGGACCGCGTTTGCCCACGTGCGCATGATTGCCGAGAACCCCGAGGAGCCACGCCGGCTGGGCAACAACGTGCTTGTCGCGACCAACCGCGCACTGGGCGATGAGCTGGGGCGGGTTTTCGCAGATAGAGCATAATAGAGGCACTGTCTACCTGACTGATGGGAGCCGCCATGGCCATCACCGAGATCAGCGATGCCGAGCTCGACGCCTACCTGTCGATGCCCGACTGCCCGCAGTGCGGAAGCGACGACGTCGTGTGCACCGACTCCTACCCCGACGGCTTTGGCAACATCGTCAAGGTCTACTACTGCAACAAGTGCGGCCACTCTTGGGCCGAGGTGGAGTAGAGCCGCCCTATGACCACGCTGTTTATCGATGCGGACGCCTGCCCGGTGACGCGCGAGGCGCTGGCCGAGGCTCGGCGCGCGGGTGTGGCATGCGTTATCGCAGGCAATGCCACCCAAAACCTGAGCCGCCACCTGCGCGCGAGCGACCCGACCACCCCACGCGACGGGTTTTGGGCACGCACGCTGCAGGTGGGCATTGGCGCCGACTCCGCGGACTTCGCCATTGTGGAGGAGCTCGAGCCCGACGACGTGGTGGTCACGCAGGACATCGGGCTGACATCGATGGTGCTGGGCCGCGGCGCGCGGGCCATCGGCGTGCGCGGGCACGTGTACAGCCCGCTGACCATCGACTCCATGATGTTCATCCGCCACGAGGAGAAGAAGGTGCGGCGCGCGGGCGGACGGACGCGCGGGCCTGCCGCCTTTGAGGACGACGATCGCGAGCGCTTCTCGGCCAACCTGCGCCGATTGCTTGCAGAGGCCAAGCGAGGCTAAAGCTAGTCGCCCGATCGTTGGGGACCATCCTTTTGGTCGCCAATGGCAGGAGGGCCCAGGATTGCTCCTAAGCCCGCCTGCTTTTCGTGAGATGTGCAACAAAAACTAGGCCAGGTCGCGGAAGTGGAAGCTCGCGGCGCCGCTGGCGTAGTCGGCGACAATCTGCCCAGAGCCATAGAGCTTGTACTTGTAGGTCACCAGACCGTCCAGACCCACCGGGCCGCGCGCGTGCAGCTTGGAGGTGGAGATGCCCACCTCCGCGCCAAAGCCGTAGCGGAAGCCGTCGGCAAAGCGCGTGGAGCAGTTCTGGTACACGCCCGCGGAATCGACCAGCTGCATGAAGCGCGCGGCCGTCTCGGCATTCTCGGTGATAATCGCATCGGTGTGGTGCGAACCATGACGGTTGATGTGCGCGATCGCCTCGTCCACGCCGTCCACCAGCTTGACGGAGATGGTCAGCGCGAGATACTCGGTGTCCCAGTCCTCGTCGGTCGCAGGCTCGCAGGCAATGAGCTCGCGCACCTCGTCGGTGCCGCGGACCTCGACGCCCTTGTCCTGCAGCGCCTGCACGATGGAGGGCACCAGCGCCTTGGCCGTGCGGTCAACAAGCAGGGTCTCGGTGGCGTTGCACACGGCCACGTACTGGGTCTTTGCGTCAACCACGCAGCTTACGGCCTTGGCCGGATCAGCGTCGGCGTCCACGTAGGTATGGCAGATGCCGTCGGCATGGCCCATCACGGGAATGCGCGTGTTGTCCATGATGTAGCGCACAAAGGCGTTGGAGCCACGCGGAATGAGCAGGTCGACGGACTCGTCGCAGGCCAGAAGCTCGGCGATCTCCTCGCGCGCCTCCACCTGGTGCAGGCAGCCCTCGGGCAGGCCCGCTTCCACAGCGGCAGAGTGGATCACGTCAAAGAGTGCCTTGTTGGTGCGCGCGGTCTCGCGACCGCCCTTAAGGATGGCGCAGTTTCCGCTCTTGAGGCACAGGGTGGAGATCTGCACCAGGGCGTCCGGGCGCGCCTCAAAGATCACGCCGATCACGCCGATGGGGCAGCTCACGCGCTCTAGCAGCAGGCCGGCGTCCAGCTCGCGCTTGAGCAGGATGCGTCCAACGGGGTCTGGCAGGCCAATGAGCCCGTCGATACCGGCGGTGACGTCGGCCAGCTTGTGCTCGTCAAAGCGCAGGCGCTTGACAATGGCCGGGGCCACGCCGTCACGCTCGGCCGCGGCGAGGTCCTCTGCGTTTGCGGCAAAGATCTCGCTGGAATGGGCGAGCAGCGCGTCCTTGATTCGGGCAAGGGCGTCGTTGCGGACCTCAACGGGCGTAGCTGCCATCACGGGGCTCTCGAGCTTCATCTGCGCGGCAACCTGGCTGATCTCACTCATGGAAGTTCCTCTCTTTGCGGGGTGGGGCCATCGTAGCATGAGAGCATGACGTGCCTGTAACGTTTGAGCGGTTGGCAACCGAATTGACTCCGAAGGCTGGACCGGGCATGTGACAGCGCCCTGTCACCTGTCACGCGCGTCTTCGTCCCGGGTGGCTGTCGTGCCATAATGGAACCATGAAACCAAGCCAAAAGACATACGCCAACGGCCTTACAGGCACCGACGCCTTTCTCCCCACCACCGCCCGCGAGATGCGCCGGCGCGGCTGGGAGCAGGTGGACTTTGTCTACGTCTGCGGCGACGCGTACGTGGACCACCCCTCCTTTGGCTGCGCCATCATCACGCGCCTGCTGGAGGCCCACGGCTTCAAGGTGGGCATCATCGCGCAGCCCGACTGGCGCGATCCCGCCAGCGTCTGCGTCTTTGGCGAGCCGCGACTGGGCTTCATGGTGTCCGCTGGCAACATGGACTCCATGGTCAACCATTACACCGTAGCAAAGCACCGCAGGTCAAAGGACTTCTACTCCCCCGGCGGCAAGATGGGTCTGCGCCCCGACCACGCCTGCGTGGTCTACGGAAACCTCATCCGTCGCACCTACAAGAAGACGCCTATCATCCTGGGCGGCATCGAGGCGTCGCTCAGACGCATGGCCCACTACGACTACTGGTCCGACAGCCTCAAGCGCAGCGTCCTGCTCGACGCCGGAGCCGACCTCATCAGCTACGGCATGGGCGAGCACTCGATCATCGAGATTGCCGAGGCACTCGACTCGGGACTCACGGTGCAGAACCTGAGCTTCATCCCCGGCACGGTCTACCGCGCACGTGGCTACGAGCAGTGCGACAATCCCGTCATCCTGCCCACCTACGAGGAGATGCGCGCGGACAAGACCGCCTATGCCAAGAGCTTTGGCATGCAGTATCGCCAGCTCAACCCCTTCCTCAGCCATGCGCTGGTGGAGGAGTATCCGCACGGGGTGTACGTGATCCAGAACCCGCCGGCAACCCCGCTCACGACCGAGGAGTTTGACGCGGTCTACGAGCTTCCGTACGCCCGGGCGTATCACCCCAGCTACGAGGCCGCAGGCGGCATCCCAGCCATCACCGAGATCAAGTTCTCGCTCACGAGCAACCGCGGATGCCTGGGCGAATGCGCCTTCTGCGCTCTCAACTTCCACCAGGGACGCATCATCCAGAGCCGCAGCGACGAGAGCCTGCTGGCCGAGGCGGAAGCCATGACGCACGACCCGGACTTCAAGGGATATATTCACGACGTGGGTGGCCCGACCGCAAACTTCCGCGTTCCAGCGTGTCAAAAGCAACTCAGCCGTGGAGCATGCGTGGGCAGGCGCTGCCTCTCGCCAGAGCCGTGCAAGAACTTGACGGTGACGCACAAGAGCTACGTCAAGCTGCTGCGCAAGTTGCGTGCATTGCCGGGCGTGAAGAAGGTCTTCGTGCGCAGCGGCATCCGCTTTGACTACGCGCTGCTCGACAGCGACCACACCTTTATCCGGGAGCTCGCCGAGCACCACACGAGCGGGCAGCTGCGCTTGGCGCCCGAGCACGTGTCCGACGAGGTGCTGCGCGTGATGGGCAAGCCGTCAAACGACGTCTACCTGCGCTTTTGCAAGGAGTTCGAGCGCGAGTCGCGCAAGGCGGGCAAGGAGCAGTACGTGGTGCCCTACCTCATGAGCAGCCATCCCGGCTCCACGATGAAGGTTGCTGTGGAGCTGGCGGAGTTCTGCCGCGACCTGGGCTACATGCCCGAGCAGGTGAGCGACTTCTACCCTACCCCGTCGACCGTAAGCACCTGCATCTATTACACGGGGCTCGACCCGCGCACGATGAAGAAGGTCTACTGCCCCACCAACCCGCACGAGAAGGCCATGCAGCGCGCGCTGATCCAGTACCGCAACCCCAAGAATCGCGCGCTGGTGATGGAGGCGCTGCACAAGGCTGGGCGCGAGGACCTGATTGGGTATGGGCCCAAATGTCTGGTACGACCCGAGAGCTCCGGTGGCAAGCCACAAGGCGGACGCGGTGGTCGCGGTGGCAAGGGTGGTCGCGGCGGCAAGAGGAGCCAAAGCCGCAAGTCCCACAGCTAGCCGGAAAACAGGTACCTGTCCCCTGTTTCCCCTAGAGGGCGCCAAAGAACGCGGCGTCTGCCTCGCGCCACTCCGTCTGGCGCACGCCCTCGTCCTCCACGTGCATCTTCTCGCGCACGTCATACCACTTGACGGTATAGCCCGCGCCATGGCTGCAGAACACCGAATCCGGCGTATTGGGCAGGTCAGCCTCAGGCTCATAGGCTGCCTCCTCAATCACGCGCTCCGCATCGTGGCAAGGCTCGTAGCCAGCCACCTCGCAATGGAGACTCCCAAGCCCCCGCGTGTATGCACTCACTTCCAGCGCATACGAGCGCATCTCCGACACGGGCACCGTGCCCTCGATGAGCGTCATCTCACCATGCACCTCAGGCGTGCCAAACGTGGCACTCATCCGCTGCAGGTCTGAGAGCGCTCGGCCCACACGATCAGACGGCACCTCGAGGACAAACCGGTACCATGGTTCCAGCAGCACGCACGAGCCTTGCTCGCGCGCTCGCATCAGCCCCTGCCGGATGGCCCGGTACGTCGCCTGCCGAAAGTCCCCGCCCTCAGTGTGTTTGGGATGCGCGCGCCCCGCAACCAGCGTAATCCGCACATCCGTCAGCGGCACGCCCGTAAGCACGCCCGCATGCTCGCGCTCCATCGCATTGGTCAGAATCAGTCGCTGCCAGTTGCGATCGAGGTCATCCTCGGGACACCGGCTGCCAAATGCCACGCCCGACCCACGCGGCAAAGGCTCCAGCAGCAGATGCGCCTCCGCATAGTGGCGCAGCGGCTCGAAGTGCCCCACGCCCATGACTGGCGCATCGATGGTCTCCAGATATCGCACGCCCGCCATGCCAAAGCCCACGTCAAGCCCAAAGCGCTCGCGCAGCGTCTCGCGCACCACTTCGAGCTGAATCTCCCCCATCAGACGCAGCCGAACCTCCTGCAGCTGCTCGCTCCACGCCACGCCCAGACACGGATCCTCGTCGGCCAGCTCGCGCAGCGCCGCCAGCACCGCATGCACGTCGCACTCCTGCGGCTCCACGCGGTACGCCAGCACCGGAACCAGTCGCGGACTCTCCCCCGCAGGCTCCGCCCCCAGGGCATCGCCCGGCAGGACATGGGTGAGCCCCGTCACCGCACAGAGCTGCCCCGCCGATGCCGCAGGCGCAATCTCAAGCTTCGTGCCTGCACAAACGCGCACTTGGTCGACCTTCTCGCGCCACGGCTTGCCCTGAGAGACGCCCTCCAGCACGCTGCGCGCCACCAGCTCGCCGCCAGTCACCTTGAGCCACGCCAGCCGCTCGCCACGCGCCCCATGCGTCACCTTGAACACGCGCGCGCCAAACGCCTCCGGCCACGCTCGCTCCTCGGTGAGTTCCACCAGCCTGTCGAGCAGGGTCTCCACGCCCTTCAAGCGCAATGCAGAGCCAAACACGCACGGCACCACCTTACGTGCCGCCACCAGCGAGCGTCGCATGCCCCACTCGAGCTCCCCTGCGAGCAGGTACTCATCGAGCGCCTCCTCGTCGGTCATCGCCATGGCCTCAAGCGTGTCCGCGCCAAAGCCGCTGGTAACGTCCACGCATCCCGCCGACAGCCGCTCGTTAAGCTCGGCCAGCACGCGCGCCTGGTCGGCCCCCGCAAGGTCCATCTTGTTCACAAACACAAACGTGGGAATCCTGCGCTGCTCAAGCAGCCGCCACATGGTCTTGGTGTGCCCCTGCACGCCGTCGTTGGCGCCCACCACCAAGATCGCGCAGTCAAGCGCCTGCAGCGTCCGCTCGGCCTCTGCCGAGAAGTCTATGTGCCCTGGGGCATCCACCAGCGTAATCTGCGTTTCGCCCCATACAAGCGACGCCTGGTTGGAGAAGATCGTGATTCCGCGCCGGCGCTCCATCTCTTCGGAGTCCAGATGCGCATTGCCGTGGTCGACCCGCCCCAGCTGGCGAATCGTGCCCGCCTGATAGAGCATCGCCTCGGCAAGCGTCGTCTTTCCCGCGTCGACGTGCGCCAGAATGCCGACGACCAGCTGCCTCATGCGCGGCTCCTCTCGTACTAGATGGCACGCTTACTCCGTGGGAGTTAGTGTGCCACATGGGAGCTAGGCGGAATGCCAGCGCGCAGGTCCGTTGTCGGTACGCCACATGAGCACCGCATCGCGCCCCGACGCCGCCTCGAGCGTGTAGCTCACGGCAGTCGGGTCGTCGAGCACGCTCCTGCTGACCACGCGATTGTACGAGAAGGGATGCTCGTCGTCCCACCTCACGCCTTCCTTTGGTATGTGGAATCGCGTGGGCGGATAGACCTCGTAGAAGGGGTCAAACAGGTACACGGACTCGTCGTCGATGCCCGTCATCAGCACGTAGTGGTCGTAGGTCAGGCGAATGCCGCACACCGCAACCGCGCCGGTGCGCAGGCCCTGTACCAGCGGCGACCCCTCGTCCATGGAGACCAGATCGCCCCTGATTGCCAGGCAGTGGATGGGGAACCCGGCCTTGACCAGGTAGTCGTTGCACCAAGCTGCCATGAAGGCGAGCGAGTGCATGGATGTCCCACGATAGTAGCCGTTGACCGCCAGGTTGCAGTCGCCCGTCACACGCGTGACGTAGTCGATCACCTGGGGTGGGATCTCGCTGCGGTCGTAGAGGTACATGAACGCATTGACAAGCGAGGTCTTGCCGCAATCCGCGTCGGTGGCCTGATAGCGCAGGGGTGACTTCATGCCTCGCTCCTTCTTGCGTGCATTTGTGATGTGGCACGTATAATACCGCGACAGGCGCGCCTGCCACGCCTAAGGGGCAATCGCTCGTCAAACGTTAACCCACGACGCAAAAGGGCCGCCGGCAAGCACCGACGGCCCAACATCACCATCCGTAACCGGGCGTGCGCCTGTGCCGCATCTACGCCTTGAGGTCCAGCCACTCGATGATAGTCTCCTCGACGTCGAACTTGATGTCGTCGTAGTTGTGGATCTCGTGACGGTAGCCGCTCCAGAGCTGCGTGGTCACGTCGTGGCCGGTGGCATGCAGCCAGTTGGCCACCTGGTAGACGCCCTCACCGTAGTTGCCCACCGGGTCCTGATCGCCGGCGATGAGCAGGATGGGCAGGTCGGTGGGCACCTTCTCGGCCCACTCGGTGCCCTCGATGCACAGCATCATGTCGATGAAGTCGCGCATGCTGATGTTGTGCGTGGGATGGGTGAACGCGTCAAACGGATCCTCGGCATGGTCCTTCTGCACCCACGGATCGTGGCAGATCCACTCGTTGCCCAGCTTGGCACCCTCCTCGCAGCGCGCAAACATCCAGCCAAAGAGCGCGGCAGTCACGTTGGGGTCGGATTCGTGGGCCTTGCCGGCCTGCACCAGCTCGTCGGCCATTGCGCGGGCCTCGGCAGTGGACTCAAACACGCCCGTCGTGCCACAGTAGATGACGCCGTCGAGCTCGTCGCCGTACTTGGCGCTGAAGTCACGCGCGATCATCGAACCCATGGAGTGGCCAAACATGTAGTACGGCAGGTCGGGATACTTCTCGGTGACACAGTCCTTGAAGAGCTTCTCGTCCTCCATCATGGTGTGCGGACCGGCGTCGCCCCAGTCGCCCCACGTGTCGTTTGCGATGGCCGTAGCTCCGTGACCCACATGGTCGTTGGCGGCCACGATGTAGCCAGCGTCCATGAGCGCCACGATGAGGTGGAAGTACCTGCGCGAATGCTCGCCGAAGCCGTGAATGAGCTGGACGATGCCCGTCGGCGCGCAGGCGGGAACGTAAATCCAGCCAGTCACCTGATCGCGGCCATTGGATGACGGAAACGTAATCTCATGCAGCATGGAAGTCCCCTCTCACTCGTCTGACAACTGTGCCTGCATTGGGTCCATTATCTGCTCAAACAGTGCGCCTCCCCGACCTTTGTCGGGGAGGCGCATGAGGTGCGGGGTGTGTGGCGGAGCGCTGATACGGCGGAGGCAGCGCGCAGCCACCGGCAGGCTCAGCAGCAGCTACGCCTTGGTGTTGGTGGCGGCGAGAACCGCGGCCACGGCACGGTCCAGCTTGTCCTGGAAGGTACCCTGGTTGTCGATGATCTGCAGGTTGGGGTGACCAGCCCAGCCGGCCTGCAGAGCGTGGTCCACGCGCACGGCCTCCTCCACGCCCTCAAGGCGATGCTCGTTGGTCTCGTGGGAGAAGAAGGTCTCCGCGCCGATGGCGGCCGTCACCAGGTGCACCACCGCGTCGTAGCGCGCGTAGGCGTCCTCGCGGGTCATGCCACGCTCCGCCAGGAGCATGTCGAGCTCGTCGTCGGGCAGGTAGCCGGCGTTGTCCATGAGGCCACGGTCAAGCAGGACCACCGCGTCATCGGACATGCTGGAGAGACGGTCCTCCTTCTCCAGCTGCAGGTCAAACACGTGACGCTGGAACCCAAGCACGCTGCCGCAGCTGTCCGGCGTGATGCCCTGTGCCAGAAGCTCCGTCGCGCACTCGTTTACCAGCACGACCTCGCGCCCGCGCCCGACAAACGCGGCTGCCAGCAGACCCATGAGCGTGGTCTTGCCGGCGCAGGGGCCTCCCGTGATGACGATCTTGGGCATGACGGACCTCCTTCGCGTTTTTGTCCACAACCACTATACGAGAAACTCGCGGGTATGGCATGTGTACAGTTGTATCTTCTGTGGCACGTTTGGACCAAATTGTCGCATCGCCAGATAAGAAAGGGGCCCGTACTCCCCGCACGAGCCCAGTTGTTGCAGAACCATTTGCGGCGTTCTAGCCGAGCAGCAGCTGCTCCAGCATGCGTGCCACACCACACTCGGCGTTTGTCCACGGCACCTCATGCGCTGCGGCGAGCTTGACCTCTGGCTCGGCGTTTGCCATCGCGTAGGACTGCTCGACGGCACTGAGCATGTCGATGTCGTTTTGTCCGTCGCCAAAGGCGACCGCCTGCTCAGGCGTCACACCGTAATGCTCGCAAAGCAGTTGCACTGCGCGGCTCTTGCTCACATCGCCCGCCATTACCTCGCAAAGGATGTCGCTCGAGCGCACGGCTGTCAGGTGCGGGAAGCGCTCCGACACCATCTGCTGTGCCTGGAGGATGTCCTTTGGCTCGCCCATCAGCAAGAACTTGTGCACGCCACGCTCGCCAAACTCACCGGCTAGGTCGCGACTGGCCTTGGATGTGGCCATAACGAGGTACTCCTCGCGCATGATGCGCGGGTCGGAGCGACTGTCCACGATCCACGTGTGGAAGCCATAGGTTCCCACCGTGATGTGCGGCAGCTCGCGCTCGAGGTACGCCTTGATCTCCAGCGCATCTGCAAGGGGAATCGTGCTGCTCAGAAGCTCGTTGCCCTCCTCGTCAAGCACGTAGGCACCCGAGTAGCACGCGAGCGGCCCATTGAAGCCCAGCGCCTGCTGGATCGGATACAGCCCCTCGGGCGAGCGTGCGGAAACCAGGCAGATGGGCACGCGATCTGCGACCGCCCTGATGATGGCCCCACTCTCCGGAATCGGATGGTGCTCGTCATCGACAAACGTCCCATCGACGTCGGAAAACACGATTTTGATGCTCTCTGCGTCAACCATAAGAGACTCCTGCCTAGTGTAGAATCAAAAAAAGGGCGCCCCATGCGGGGAGGGACCGCATGGGGCGAGGGAAGGGAACCGCGCATTGCTTCCAGCCCGCTAAAACCAGTTGCAAGCGCAAAGAAGGATCTTTTAGCCCTTACGCTTCTCGAGCTCGGCCAACATGGCCTGAACATTGGCTCGCCCGTGCGAGATGCCCGTTCTGAGCACGATCACACAGACAAACGCCACCACTCCTAGCACGATGCCCAGCACGCCGGGCACCAGTCCTCCGCCTTCGGCAAAGCCCCAATAGCCGAGGAGCGCGGCAAGCGCAAGAGCGGAGTAGACGAGTCGAAGCCAGACCTCGAGGCGCTGGATTGCCAGCGTCTGGGCACGCGCCTCCGCCACCACTGGGTCGTCTGACTCAGTCCAGGCACGACGGTACAGGGTGGGACCGTCTTGCCCACGGCGGAACATGTCGCGCAAACCCATCTCGTCTACTCCGTCCGAGAGTTCCTAGTAGGACAGACCCGGGTCGAAGAAGCCGAGCAGAACGCCCACGAGAGCAACGACCACGAGCAGGCCCATGACGACGGTCGGCGACATCTTGCGCTTGGTCATGAGGTACCAGCACAGCCACACGAAGAAGAAGTTGAGGGCCTTGGGATAGATGGAGTCGAGGGTGTCCTGGAGCACCAGGCCGCTGTCGGCGGAGAACTGGAAGCTCAGTGCAGTGGTGATGTTGATCCAGGTTGCGGCAACGGCGCCGATGACCATGGTGCCGACCATGACGATGGAGTCGCGCAGAGCAGCGGACTGCGGGCCGACGAGGGCCTCGACGGCGGAGCCACCGAGCTCATAGCCCTGATCGAAGGCGAACTTCATGCCGAAGTACATGGCGAGGTTCCACACCACGACGTAGAACAGCGGGCCGAGCACGCTGCCGCCGTTGGAGAGACCAAGGGCGATGCCGAGGAGGATGGGGATGAAGGTGCCGACGATGATGGAGTCACCGAGGCCGGCGAGCGGGCCCATCAGACCGGCGCGGATGCCGTTGATGGTGTCGTCGTCCAGGGGCTCACCGTTGGCGCGAGCCTCCTCAAGACCGACGGTCAGGCCGACAACCATGGTGCCGATCTGCGGCTCGGTGTTGAAGAACGTGCGATAGGTGGACAGAGCCTTGACCTTATCCTCATCGTTGTCATAGAGCTCGTCGACAACAGGCAGCATGGCGGCAAGATAGCCGAAGGTCTGCATGTGCTCCTGCGAGAAGCAGGTGAGGTTACCATAGATCCAGCGGAGGAACGCGCTCTGGCGCGCACCAGCGGAAACCTTCTTCTCAGCCATTAGATGTCCTCCTCTTCCTCATCGTCAAACGCTGCACCAGCGGCTGCGACAGCGGGACGCGCGAGCTTGAGCTGCTCGACCTTGAAATTGATCAGTGCGAAGAACACGGCGATGAGTGCAGACGCGATGAGGTTGCAGCCCATGACCGCGGCCAGGGTGAAGCCGAAACCAAAGGTGACCCAGTCGAGCGGCTTCTGCACGACCTGCTTGCACAGAATGGCAACACCGACGGCGGGAAGCAGCGAGCCCACGGTGAAGAGCGTCTTCATGGCGACGCCGTCCATGGGCAGGTAGTCCTTCATCAGGCCGACCATCGACTCACCGGCGAGGCAGATGACGACGGTGGGAATGAAGGAGAATGCGATGTGGCTGATCCAGGGCAGCACGAAGTCGACCATCGGGATGGTCTTCTTGATGGTTGCCCAGTTGCCGCCGTCCATGGCCTTCCAGCCAATGCCCTGCCACACGAGGTTGAGGGTAGCGGTGCCATAGAACAGAACGGTGCCGAGCGTACCGACGGCAGCGCCGAGGGAGGCGGCGAGACCAGCGGCGGCCTCAGAGTTGGGATCGAGGCCCTGTGCGCGGATGGCCAGGATGGCCAAGGGGATGCCGATGTAGGTGACGGCACGAACGTCAGCGGAGACGGTGCCACCGGGGGTAACCAGCGCGATGTAGACGAGCTGGATGGCAGCGCCCACGATGATGCCAGTCTGGATGTCGCCCAGGATGATGCCGACGACCAGGCCACCCACGAGAGGACGACCGAGCGTGTAGTTACCGACCGTGGTGCCGCCCATGCCAGGCAGGGATGCCAAGCAGGCGAACAGGCCAAGCAGGATGGCCTGGACCATAGAAATACCCATGGTGCTCCTCCTAATCTATACTTACTACGGGACGGTCACAGGTATATGTGGCCGCCAATCAACCCATGGGCCTGCCCACCAAGCATTGGGCCCATGGGTTCATTGCTACTTGACGTCGAACTGACCGCGGAACTTGGGCCACTCGCCGATCGAGGTCTCCTTGACGAGAGCGAACTCGACGGTGTAGCCAGCCTTGGTCATGTCCTCGAAGGCCTGAGCCTCCTCAGCGGTAATCGACTGGTTGTTGCCGAGCTTGACAGTGCCGGGACGGTCGTTGCAGGGACCGACGATGACGCGCTTGACATCGGAGGGCTTGAAGCCGAAGTCAACAAGGATCTCCTTCATGTCGAGCGGGTTCTTGGTGATG
>CADAQM010000030.1 GCA_902790135.1 uncultured Coriobacteriaceae bacterium | reverse complement strand
TAGATGAGCACGGGCTTGTCGTAGACGTTGATGAACTGCTTGGGGATGTCCTGCCCCATGCGGGAGCCGGAGCCGCCGGCGATGATGATGGCGTGAGTGGTCATGCTTTACTCCTTGTCGTCAATCGTGTACCAAGCCCTGAGACCGTGGCTCTGCCTCTTCTCTTCAGGTGGAAGACTCATGTAGTCGCCGTATATACCAGTAAGGTATTCGTCCCAGCAAGACATGCAAGGGAACTCGTGTCCCTCAAACGTCACCGTCGAGAGGTTGTTCATGCCATCGATAGGGAACCGTTCGCCGGGGCCATACATCCCCCACGTCAGCACGCCTACGTACGGAGTCGAGCCATAGGGGATGCTCTGCCCAATTCTCGAAAGCAGCGAAGCGTGATGCTGCACGATGATTCCCCCAGCCCTAAGTGGCATCGTTATAGCCTTTAGTAACCCTCTTAGTGGAGACGAGGCGGACGAGACCGTCGAGCTCAGGAACATCAACACCCTTTGTTCGAAACGCACGCGTATATAGAGCCTCTCAAGTTCTGATTTCCCCTCCGGCAAGGCGTCAATCGGCATCACGGCGACCCACAGAAACGATCTTGTGGACTCGTTCTCGGCGACAACCGTTGTTTTTGGGTCAACAAGTTTGCAATACGGAGACTCCTCTGCTCGACATTTCCCGTATCCAACCAGTAGCAGTCCCGTCTCGTCCTCGAGCTCGTTCCGAAGGTCTAGGAGGCGATCATATGAAGGTCTGGGCATGCCAACGTCGATGTCGTCATCCCATGGGATGAATCCGCCGTGTCGAATCGCGCCGAGAAGCGTCCCACCGATGAGGGTGTATTCCAGTGTCTTTTTCTCGCAGAAAGTGGCCAGCCTTATCAGGATGTCCAGTTCACCTGCTTTAATCTCATCGGAAGATAGCTCCCTCCCTCTTCCTTTGCGCTTTCCATTAGTCAGCATATTTGTTCTCCGTATTCACATCCAAGGAAAGCCATAGGATAAGTCACGTTTCGAAGCTAGTGATGTCGCTTCTGAACTACCTGTGGGGTTGTTTAAATGGGACAACGAAGCCCATAAGAATCAGAACTTTAATCTCCCATATAGGATTCAAGCAACCACTCTGTTGACAGAAGCACCTTTGCTAATTAAGTTGTGTCGCTGGAGAGATACTGCCCAAACGTACAAGAATCAGCTTCGAAACATCCCCATGAACTCTTCGCTTTACCCCTTCCGCCACACCATCTTGTTCACCACGCCGACGTAGCTCTGCACGATCCGCACGACCTTGTCGCTCACGTTCTCGTCCACGTAGTCGGGCACGGGCGCGCCCAGGTCCCCGTTGCGCGCCATCTCAACGGCCAGGTCCACCGACTGCAGCAGGCCGACCTCGTCGATACCGGACAGCACGAAGCACCCCTTGTCCAGCGCCTCGGGGCGCTCGGTGCTCGTGCGGATGCACACGGCGGGGATCGGGTGCCCGACGCTCAGGTAGAGGCTCGACACCTCGGGCAGCGTGCCGCTGTCGCTCACCACGCAGAACGCGTCCATCTGCAGCCCATTCGGACCAAACCTCGCCATCAAACGTCCGAATGGGCAGGAAGTTAGTCCCGCCTGAACAGGTCTCGCGTGTACACCTTCTCCCCCACGTCGGAGAGCTCGTCGCTCCAGCGGTTGGCCACGATCACGTCCGCCCGCCGTTTGAAGCCCTCCAGGTCGTGCGTCACCTCGGAGCCGAAGAACTCCGCGTCGCCCAGCGTGGGCTCGTACACCAGCACCGGTATCCCCTTCGACTTCACGCGCTTCATGATGCCCTGGATGCTCGAGGCGCGGAAGTTGTCGCTGCCGCTCTTCATCGTCAGGCGGTACACGCCCACGAGCGGCCTCCGCACACCGGCGTAGACCAGGTCCATCACCATCTGGATGACCTCGTCCGCCACGAAGTCCTTCCTCGTGCGGTTCGCGTCGACGATCGCCCCGATCAGGTTCTGCGGCACCTTGCTGTAGTTAGCCAGCAGCTGCTTGGTGTCCTTCGGCAGGCAGTACCCGCCGTAGCCGAAGCTCGGGTTGTTGTAATGGCTGCCAATCCTCGGATCCAGGCCGACCGCCTCGATGATGCTCTTCGCATCCAAACCGCGGGCTTCCGCATAGGTGTCGAGCTCGTTGAAGTAGGCCACGCGCAGCGCCAGATAGGTGTTAGCGAAGAGTTTCACGGCCTCGGCCTCGGTCGCACGCATAACCAGCGTCGGCACGTCCTCATCCTCAGCGCCCTCCTGCAGCAGCCGAGCGAACTCGTGCGCAACCCCCTCAAGCTCCTCAGCATGCACGCTCTCGGAAGGAACGCCGACCACGATCCTCGAAGGGTGCAGGTTGTCATACAGTGCCCTACCCTCCCTCAGGAACTCCGGCGAGAAGAGGAACCTCCCCTCGGGCCAGCGCTCCAACAGCGAGCGCGTGTAACCCACCGGCACTGTGGACTTCACCACCATGGGCACCGTCGGGTTCACCGAGGTCACCAGCTCGATGACGTCCTCGACGAAGTGCGTGTCGAAGTAGTTCCTGGACGGGTCGTAGTTGGTGGGCGTCGCCACCACCACGAGCTCAGCGTCGCGGTAGGCAGACTCGCCATCCAGCGTCGCCGTCAGACGCAGCTCGCGATGCGCCAGGAAGTCCTCAATCTCCGGGTCGCGTATGGGCGAGATGCCCGCGTTGATCTTCTCCACCTTCTCGGCCACCACGTCCACCGCGGTGACGTCGTTGTGCTGCGCGAGCAGCACGGCAAGCGACAGGCCAACATAGCCCGTGCCTGCTACAGCAATTCTCATTTCGGTTCTCCAACTCTTCTGTTGTTAAGGAACGCAGCTAAAAGAAACGGGGCGTTTGCCCCGAAGAAAAGAAAGGTGTGTTGTTAAGGGGCCTACGCACTGACCCCGTAGTACCCCTTGTACCAACGAGCGAACTCCCGCAGCCCGTCCTCCAGCGGCACCTTAGGCACGAAAATGAAGTCGCGCTCAAGCTCCGTCGCGTCTGCATAGGTCTGGTACACGTCGCCCGGCTGCATGGGCAGCAGCTGATGCTCCGTGGGACCAGCCACAACGCCCTCCTCGACCAGCACACGCTCAAGCGTCTCCACAAAGTCAAGCAGTCCGACTGGCCGAGATCCACCAATGTTGTAGACCTTGTACCGAGCACCGGTTCCACAATCCTCAGGCACCTTGTCCATTACGCGTGTGACACCTTCAACGATGTCATCCACATACGTGAAGTCGCGGCGCATGTCACCCATGTTGTAAATCTGGATGGGCTCGCCCTTCACTATCTTGTTCGTGAACTTGAAGTAGGCCATATCGGGCCTGCCGGCCGGGCCGTAGACCGTGAAGAAGCGCAGGCCCGTGCAAGGGATGCCGTAGAGCTTCGAGTAGGCGTGTGCCATGAGCTCGTTGCTCTTCTTGGTTGCGGCGTAGAGCGAAACCGGATGATCCACCGGATCAGACTCTGCGTAGGGCACCTTCTTGTTGCCACCGTACACAGAGGAAGAGGAGGCGTACACAAGATGCTTCACGGGGTAATGCCTGCAGGCCTCCAGGACGATAAAGAACCCCACGAGGTTGCTGTCGACGTAAGCCCTCGGGTTCACGATGGAGTACCGCACGCCAGCCTGGGCAGCAAGGTTCACGACAACATCGAAGTTATGCTTCTCGAAGAGTCCGTTGACCAACACCTCGTCCGCAATGTCACCTCGGATGAACTCGAAGCGATCTTCAACGTCAGCTTCGCGCAACATCTGCAGGCGATTCTCCTTGATACCCACATCGTAGTAGTCATTCATATTATCGATTCCTACGACGGAGCAATCAGTCTTATAAAGGAGACTGCGACAAAGAAACGATCCTATAAAACCAGCAACACCAGTAATCAGCACTATATGTTTCATAACGCTTCTCCTATATCAATGCAACTGTCTTACACCATCTATCAAATACCTGTCCATAAATACAATCTAATGATTGGGTAATGCTTTCAGCGATAGTATCAATTTTGAATGCTTCAAATAATCTAGTGCGTATTGCTTCTATTATCATCGTTAGACAAAAAACTATAGTAACGTTTATCAAAGCCTCAAAAGAATAGAGCATAGAGCACTCTGATACTTCGGTGAATCGCATTAAACCATCCCAATAGAGTACCTTCAATATTTGATGAGACTGGAATAAATATGCACCAAATGTAATCTTAGCAATATTGTTGATAACTACATTCGTAAATGGCTTTCTTCTTCTAATTAGTTCAAATATCGATAGGGCGGCAATAAAACATATTGGAGAATGCACTTCACGTAGTACAGTGCAACCATAATGGTAGATTGCAACAAACATAGTCAAATATGTAATCAAAAACACTAGCGATAGAGATACTCTACTAATTTGTACTCTATTAATGAATGTCTTGGACACTGAAACAAACAGAAATACACTGCAAAACCAATAGGGTCCAATGAATAAACCTTTTACGAATAACTTAGAAAAAATACTATTAGGTGCGAAAATTCCTATTATAGTTGCGATAACTGAAACTCCAGCACTAATCAGAGTCAGAACGATTCTAATCCTAATCGGCAGTTTAGTTAGGAATGGACCAATTATAATCATTGCTGCATATCCAAAGCAAAACCAGTAGCTAAAGCTGTGAAGAAACATCCTGACAGTAAAGTGGTTTCCCATAAGAAGACAGATGAGATCGAGCAGCAGAGAATAGAAGAACATCTCAAAAACTAGTCTCACTACCCTAATCGATTTGAAACGCTGATCAACCAAGAACCATGCCCCGATAAGAACGAACAGATTGACACCAAATTGTCCACCGGCATAAAAAAAAGCATGGGCAAAGGCATTCATCTCAAGAGAAGCATCCGAAATGGGTGTATGATTTAATGTAATAGCAATCATAGCAACCACTCTCAGCGCTTCGAAGCGACTATCTCGAGTTCTCACAGTCATACCCTAAATCAACTCCACTTTAGTTTTTAGAAGCTCTATCCGATAGAGATGACCTAATATCAGTTATCAATGGCATCCTGAATGCAAACAGGATGGCGAAATAAAGGAACGAACCTATTAATAATGCAATAACACATGTAACAATAACGCTATCCGAAGCAATATATTTGGTTGCCCATGTTGTTATCATGCATGATACAATCGAAGAAAAAAAAATCAACGACAGATTCTTGTCAAGAGCAATAAAATAATACCCAATTTTCTTTGACAACATAAGGTATCTCAAAAAAAAGACTATTGTAATAGAAACAGATGTCGCATATGCTAGTCCAGATATACCCATACTCTTAACTAAGAGCATATTCAAAGCTATGTTGATCAGTAGATTTAGAAAATTGAGCTTCATCGGTATATTTGTGTTGCCATCACCGAAATACACATTATTGTAGATGTTTGTTACTGAACTTATCGGTAAAGCTATTATATAAGCATTCAAAACTGAGGATGTGATTAATACTTTACTATGGTCAAAAGCTCCATGCCCAAAAAGGATAGATATAACTTGTTTTGAATATGCTGTTCCGAAGATAGCCATCGGTATGGTAACGAGCCATATCATCTCAGTTATCTCTCTCAGCAATTTTCCAAGTTCATCCCATTTTCTGTTGACAATCAGTTCAATCATGTGAGGATAACTCGCTGTTGAAAAAATCTGTCCACAGAGATCAAGAAGCACAGAGAAGACGCGACTTCCGTAATTTAGAATAGAAACTGATCCTTCAGTCAAGCTCGAGGCAATTGCCCTATCAATTAGCGTGTTTACTTGTGTAATCCCTGATGACAAGAAAGACGCTGGCAATTTTCGGTAAAAGTCTTCTGCGTCTTTGCGCTTTATTTTAGTAGTGAACTTGTATCTATATCCTCTTTGGACATATGGTAGCTGAATTAACACTTGTAAGATAGATCCAATTACCAATGCCCAAGCTAATGCTGTAATGCCAACTCTACTATAGAAGATTAAAATGGCTATGATCACACAGATATGTTGGAGGCTGCTTGCAATATTACTAATGAAGAAATGGCCGTCAGCCATTATCATTGATGACAGGATAGCAGACAGACATATTGCAAAGTATGAGAATACAGATATCTTTACTAAACTGACTGTTATTCCTTTTGCGATATCAGAGAAGCCTGGTGCAACAATACTGACAACAATTGGCGTAAAACAGAATATAATTATTACAAGAATCAATACGGCAATACTACTTATCGTTATGACATAGTTTGAGAATTCTGCTAAATCTTGCCTCGATTCGCTAACAAGCTTCTTTTTATAAATAGGTAAGAAAACCTGATTAATACCAACAACGAACATTGGGAAAACAGCTTGCTTTATACCATATACAGTATTGAAAGAGTCACTCAGATAATTAGCACCAAAAGAGGCCGCCATTATCATCTCTTGAAAGAAAGCAACGAATTTACATAGAAGCAGAGCCACAAATACTAGAATCGTGTTATTAAACAGTTTCTTATTCATCATAAAAGCCTATTGTCATAACGCAGCATTTTGCATACAAAACCTTCAAACAGGTTTCAAGTTATCCGATGCTATCTGTTTGATTATCAGCATATTGATATTGAAGTGCAGCATTCTTTTCTGAACTCGTGTTTTGTTCTTGCCATAACATCAGCATAGCTATTATAGTCCATAAAATAGTATTTCTAATTCCATTGTGCGTAACCGAATAAATAATGATACCGCTAAATGCGATATAATGGCTCATTACTTTGTTCTTGCTTCTAAGAGAATATAGAATGATATATGCGTAAGAAGCGAGGCCTACAAAACCGTAAGAAACAAGCAATGCTGCATAAGTAGAATGCGTTTCGTAACCTTTCATCGTAGTAAAGCGTTGGTACTTTCCTTCGCCAACTCCAAATATAACGTTGCTGCCTATTTCTCGTATACGGTCGTATCCTCTTCCGGATCCCAAAGAACTGTCGTTTTCAGTAAAGGTAGTCATCATTCTATTCCTGATTGACATTATTTCCTGATTATCTACGACTACTTTTGCATCTGAATATAAGACCATATATGAAAGAATGCAGAGCATAGATATAGTAAACGCGATTGCTAGAAATCCTTTAACACTAAGTTTGTTACTGTTACGAGCAATAGTCGATAAAAGAATCATTAAAAGAATGCTAAGAATCGCTGCTTTAGATAGAGAGACTATTGAAAAAAACCATGAGCAGAGAACTATGAATAGTCTGTTCGTCCTATTCATTCTCTCCCTGAACAATATCGCAATGGTATACACTATTACACTATAGTATCCTAATTGATTAGGATTATTAAAGAAACCTGTTTGCCTCAATCCTTGTTCATATTTTATTGCGATTCCAGCAAGACAAACGATACATGATAGGATAGTACCTACTATTAAGTCATCAGTTAATTTTTCATATCCTACTATTTCGTTAAGTTTTATCACAGCGCAAACTACGAAGAAGTTAAAAACATAATAGAGGATTGTAGGAATCATATTACCATAGATTGCATGCATATCTGTTACTATTTGCCACACAATTTGTATGATAAACTGATACAGTATCGTACAGTAGAAAAAGAAAAGCCATTGTTTTGTTCTATCTGTTGTGTTTAGACTTGGTGTTCCGATAAAAAGCATCCCGAACATCAATATATAGAGCATGTCAGAAGGTTGAATTCCGCCAGATCCAGTTATATACAGAGGTTTTAAGCCCAATGCCAGAATCCAGAGTATTTCTGCTACATTTAATGATAAGAGTTTGTTTTCTGCCATGTTTATACCACTATGCCCGTTATTCTTCCAACAACCTATAAAGGGTTATCACCATTATAGCTGTGTTTATCACTGCATACACGATAGTATAGATACTCAGCGTGTGAAGCATTATCGCACTAAGAAATATAACTTGCATAAAACCTGATGGAGATATGAAGTTCATTGCTATTATTTCTTTTATCCCAAAACCTTCTTTGTTCGAAAAAGCTCTGACTGAATCTGAATCACCGCACGATGACTTTTTTTTATGAAGAACAAGTCGCGGTAGAATAGCAATTATTGCCGTATATCCACCAAATATTATATACCAGTGTGATCCACAAATACTAAACAGATTTCTATCATAGAAAGCTGCAATTCCTGCAGAATAATACGTTGCTATCATCGCACAGTATCCTACTGTTGTATCCCAAAGATCTCCATTTTGTGAGCATTGGTTTGTACATCTTGCTAAGTTACCGTCAACTCCATCGAGTAGATTCCAAATAAAAAAGAATAACCAACCTATAATTCTTATGAATGTACTGTTACCAAATGCAACCAAGATGAATCCAACAATCAGCGATGCTAATGAAAACTTAGTTATCGTTGTTGGTTTTGTTTTTCTTTCTATCAACGGAATAGTCATTAGAATTGATAATGGCCTTCCTACGTAATGCGCAAATATATTGAATCTTTCCTCTCTCTCCTTCTTTTCTGGCATGACTCTTTTATATATTTCAGCGTAATTCATATACACTCCTATAATAGTGTTTCGATTTCATTGAGATACGCATCAACTACTACTTCTCTACTGAACTCTTTCTCGATTTTTGATCTTCCTTGTAACCCCATTTGCCTTCTGTCAGAGTTTTGCAAATTTGTTAGGAAGAATTCTATTACGTTCACTAACTGATGGACATCGTTTCCACGGTATATGAATCCACTGATTCGATCATCTAATGTCTCTTTACATCCTGGATTATCGGTTGTTATTATTGGTCTTCCGCAACTAGCATTTTCTAGCAATACGTTGCTCATACCCTCACCGTAAGTAGAGGGGTGAATAATACAATGAGAGCGCTCGATCCAAGGACGTACATCAATCTGTGAGCCACGATAGCAGACGATTCCTTGTTTACCAAGCTCCTTTAGCTCTGCGCAATAGTGATTCTCAGTAGGCTCGATAAAACCTAACATGTTAAACTCAGTTTGTGGGTAACGTGCACGTATCTGTCGAGCGGCTTCAATATAGTCATCGACGCCTTTGTCATGCATTATTCGTCCTATGTAGTTAAAAATAACAGGAGCTCCGTTCTTGCCGTCACCGCCATCCGGATAGTCTTGAACAGGAAAACGCTCTGTATTGACACCGCTACCAGGGATAAGACGAGTCTTACCATGTACCATACCTGAGCTTTGCGCCAGACGCAGGTTGGTTTCATTCTGGAACATTACGCAGGCCGAGTGACGATATGCCAAACGGAATAGCCACATTATGAACGCTCGCTTGGGCCCGTGCTCCTGAAGAATTGAGCCGAAACCCGTAACGTTATTGATAACAGGTATTTTCAAAGCGTGCGCAACAATACTGCCGTAAACGTTTGGCTTTGCCGTGTATGTCAGAAGAACTGCTGGTTCATACTCACGAAAGACTCGAAGGTAGTGGGCCATAAGTCGCGCATCCTTGCGCACGCTTGTGCCTCTACGGTCAATCGGAGGATCATCGTAATAAAAATCACGACCTTTGCGAAGGCCGTACTGTATTTCAAGTGCCTCAAACTTTGGCCCATCAGGACACGAAATAAGAAGCTTGTAGCCTTCACGCAGAATAGCCTGAACCAGCTCAAGCCTGAAACAAAACACATCGTCGTCGTTATTGGTAAGAAGCGCCACCAGAGGTTTCTCAGACATTCTGCCCCATCTCGGACGATTCCGTTTCAACATTCTCACGATCAAGAACCGCGCTGACCGTACGCAGCATAGTGCTTAGTTCGCCCAGAAAGCTGAATTCGCGAAGAGACTCGAGATTCCAGCGCATTTTCTTTGGCAGCACAGAAGCAACGTAGGCTGTATCTACGTCGCCCACGCCAGCAAGGAGAGCGTCCTCGTCTTTAAACCTAATTGATGCTTCACTGGTAATGCCCGCAGGGAGCAAAAGAGTCGCCATCATCTCGGGAGCATATGAGTTCACGTACTTGGGCACCTCGGGCCTTGTTCCCACAAAACTCATCTCGCCAGCCAGAATATCTATAAGCTGAGGAAACTCATCGATGCGATATCTGCGCAAAACTGCGCCAACTCTCGTAATCCGGGCATCTCCACCCGCAGTGACTAAAGACCCTATTCTATCAGCTCCATCAACCATAGTACGGAACTTATGGATAAGGAAGTGCTTACCGTACTGGGTTACACGTTCCTGTCGATACATTGCGGAACCACGTGAATCCAACTTAATCGCAACTGCGGCTACTCCCATTGCCGGAGCAAGCACTACAAGAAGCCCTAACGACCCTGCAAAATCAAAGAATCGCTTTGCGGCCAATTGGCCGTACCTGGAATTCAATGCTTCCCAATACGGCCGCACCTCAGGAATGCGCAGCGCTTCAGGGAGCTCTTCCCACCTAGCGAGGAAGGGCCTCACTTGCAAGCCTCCATACTGTCAAGCGAGTCTTTCCAGCACTCAAGAACGTAGTCGACGTCCTCATCAGAGAGCTTCGTGTGCAGCGGCAGGCTTACGAGATTCTCGTAGTAAGCGTATGCGTTGGGGAAGTCAGCGATGTCCCACCCGAGACTCTTATAGGCCGTCATCATGGGAAGCGGCTTGTAGTGGACATTGCAAGCCACGCCACGCTCTGCCATGCGCACAATAAGGCTATTGCGGCTCTCGGTATCTAGATTGGGAACCCGGGCAAGATACAGGTGCCCTGAGCTCCTGTGATTTGGTCCCGTATGTCGCAGATGTGAGACTCCGAGCGCATCGTTTACCTCGTCATAACGACCGATGATCTCATGCCTGCGTGCCATTAGCCCTTCATAGCGGCTCAGCTGCGCAAGACCCATCGCCGCGGCGACATCGGTCATATTGCACTTGTACCACGGACCAACAATGTCGTACTCCCAGGCACCAAGCTTGGTCTTTGCCAGAGCGTCTTTGCTTTGGCCGTGCAGTGACAGCAACTGGTATCGGTGATAGAGGTCATCACCGTCAACGCCAGGCAAGACCCATGTCGCAGCGCCGCCCTCGGCAGTCGTGAGGTTCTTCACTGCATGGAAGCTGAACGATGACAGATCGGCTGTTTGACCAGCCATCTGTCCGCGACGTCTAGCGCCTAAAGAGTGGGCGCAATCCGACACGATTGCAACGCGTCCAAGAGACTCTTGAATCTCGTTAGCAGCCTTGAAGCTGCCAGCAGAAGCTTCCACAACCTCGTGAACGCGATCGTAGTCGCACATGATTCCGCCAAGGTCAACGGGAACGATGGCCTTGGTATGCTCGTTGATTGCCAACGCAACAGCGTCGTAGTCCATCTCCCACGTTCCAGGGGCGCTGTCAACGAATACTGGCTTCGCACCGACATGAATCACCGCTGAGGCAGTAGCGGTATAGGTGTAGGCAGGTACGATAACCTCGTCGCCAGGACCAACGCCAAGAACACGAAGGTTCAACTCTTCCGCGGCTGTAGCAGAATTCAGGCAGACAACACGCTCGTTGCCAATGTAATCAGCGAGTCGATGCTCTAGTTCCTTCGTTTTGGGGCCAGTGGTTATCCACCCACTCCTGAGAGCATCAGCAACCTCAGCAATCTCAGCCTCCGTGATATCGGGAGGGCTGAAAGGGATTTGACGTTTCTGCATAGCTATTTACTTTCCCTCAACGTGCGTTGAGGGCAACCCAGTTCAATTACAACTGAGTTGTCCTCCTATTCTTCTTACGCTGCTTGGCCGCCGCGTTCCGGGTGGTACGTCGGCACGACCTCTGCCACCACATCCCGTATTCGTGGGCTCTCTGCCCTGCTCAGCTCGTCCAGCCGCAGCAGCTGGCCCTCGAAGGCCGCATCGTCCATCTGTATGGGCTCAGCAATGCTGATAAGCTCGTTGTCCGTGCGCTTCAGCCCTTCCTCGTCCATCAGGCGTTCTTCGTAGAGCTTCTCGCCCGGACGTAGGCCCGTGTACACAATCGGAATGTCCACGTCGGGCTCGTAGCCCGCAAGCCGGATGAGGTTCCTGGCCATGTCGTCAATCTTCACTGGCTCGCCCATGTCGAGCACAAAGATCTCCCCGCCCCTGGCGTAGCAGGCACTCTGCAGCACCAGGCTCACAGCCTCGGGGATGGTCATGAAGTAACGCGTGATGCGCGGGTCGGTCACCGTCACCGGGCCGCCCTCGGCAATCTGCCGCTCGAAGAGCGGCACCACAGAACCATTTGATCCCAACACGTTGCCAAAGCGCACGGCCACGTAGTCCGTATCTTTGCCCTGCGCGTCGGCCCGGCGGTCCATCATCTGCACCACCATCTCGCACAGGCGCTTGCTGGCGCCCATGATGTTGGTGGGATTCACGGCCTTGTCCGTGCTGATGAGCACGAAGCGCTTTGCGTCAAAGTCCAGGGCCGCCTGTGCGCACTTGAGGGTGCCTATGACGTTGTTCTTGATGGCCTCGCAGGGGCTGTCCTCCATCAGCGGCACGTGCTTGTGAGCCGCCGCATGAAAGACCAGCTCGGGACGGTAGGTCTCAAAGACGGAGCGGATGCGCGGCTCGTTGCGCACGGACCCGATGAGCGTAACCAGGTCAAGGTCTGGGTAGCTGTGCCGAAGCTCCTGCTGGATGGCGTAGGCGTTGTTCTCGTAGATGTCAAAGATGATCAGCTGGCGCGGGTTGTCCTTGGCAATCTGGCGGCAGAGCTCGCTGCCAATGGAGCCGCCGCCGCCCGTCACCAGCACCACGCGCCCCTCGATAAAGGAGCGCACCTCCTCGGCGTCCACCACGATGGGCTCGCGGCCCAGCAGGTCCTCAAGGCGCACCTTTCGCAGGCTCGACACCGTCACCTTGCCATCTACCAGCTGGTATATGCCGGGGATGGCCTGCACCTCTACACCCGTCTTCTGGCAGATCTCGAGAATCGCACGTCGCTCGGCCGCGCTGCAGCTGGGAATGGCGAAGATGATCTGCTCGATCCCATACCCCTCGCATGCGGTGGGGATGTCGTCGCGACCGCCCACGATGGGCACGCCGTCAATGTAGCGGCCACGCTTGCCGCGGTTGTCGTCGATGGCGCAGACGACCCTAAGGTTGAGCTGCGGGTTCATGCGAATCTCGCGGATGAGGACACGCCCGCTCTCTCCCGCGCCGACGATGAGCGTCCTCTTCGCTGCCTTGCGCGTCAGCGTGTGACGCAGCAGGCGTGCAAAGCGATACGAGAAGCGCACGCAGGTGGTAGTTGCAAACCCTAGAATGCCGCCCACGATCCAGTACGCGTCGGGCATGTCCGTGTCCGTAACGTGCGCATAGAGCAGGAGAGCCAGTATGTCTATGGCCCACGCCCCTATCAGGCGTAGCAGCTCGATTACAGAGGCAAAGCTCCAGATGCTGTGGTACAGACGAGCGCCCCAGAGCGTGCCCAGCACCAGCACGATGGTAAGGGGCAGCAGCGTAAGATACCCCTCGATGTATCCGGATGGAATGTGGCCGAACGAGAAGTCGAAGCGCACCAGCAGCGCGATAAAGTACGACGCCGCCACCGCGATGACATCAAATACCAAGAGGATTAACGCTCGGACACGCCAGGATGCCTCGGTGCTCTCGCGGATCGTCTCAGCAGTGGTGTCGCTGGCTTCTGCCTCGTAGCAAGGAGCGCCTGCTGCGTTCGCCTGCGCGTGGTACGTGCCCTGCGCCGAGCGAGCGTCCGTGAGAGGCGTGCGATTGGCCTGCCCCTTCTCGCTATTCACTTTTTCAAGCTCCTCTGACAAGTAATCCCTGCTTGTCCCCACTAGAACGCCACCCGCTGCTACGGTGCGTCGTCGCTTCTCTTCCTGACGATCTCAAGCCCGATCCTCACGCGCTTGTCTCGCCCGAACATCCGAATCTCCAGCTCAGCCGTCCGCTTGTGGCGATCGACCTTTGCTATCAGCCCCTCGTGGCCGCGCAACGGCCCCTTGGTCACCAGGACCCTGTCGCCCTCGATGACACCCTCTGACATCTCCACCACATGCGTCTCGACGTTGGTGAACGCGTTGAGCCACGCCACCTCGTCGTCCGTCAGCGCCAAGAACGACTCGTTGCTCGCACCCAAGAGCCTGGTGAATGCCGGAATCTCTCGTAGGCGGTCGCGCAGCTCGGTTGGCTTTGACGTCTCCACAAAGACGTAGCCTGGAAACAACATCCGCGTAACCGTGTGCCACGTCCCACCAATCTTGCGGGCACACTCGTATGCCGGCGTGTAGCAGTCGCTCACCACGTCGGGCAGCTGCGTTTGGACCAGTGCCTTGGAGTGCTCCTCCTGGCCACTGGATACTTGAATCACGTACAGATGTGCTTGTGGCATACGAGTCACCTCCCTCGCTGGTAGTGACAGGTGATGGATGGGTTGTTTTGGGCGCAGTTGGCTAGGCGATGCGCTAGGTACGCTTCGCCTTTGGCCGCAGCCATGTTTCAAAAAAACGAGTCGTTCTCCAGCCCGGTAACGCAACGCGCTTGGCGACGATTGCGCACACAGGTGGATATGTCTGTGCCCCGAGGAGCCCGCAGTTTCCTGCGTTGAGACTGCCGACGGTCCGCCGCCCGTAGCCTCAACGCAAAAAGCTCGCGCCACTACGCCAAATCCCTCCCGTTTTGCTCCATAGCCCTCCGCAGACAGTCATAATGCCACGCACGATGGGCATCGCTCGCAATGTAGTCGTACATTCCATCCTCAAAGAGCCTGCGGGCAGGCTTCCTCTCGCGCCTCAGGCGTCCACCATCAACGTAGTCAGCGCTTGCCTGCAGCTTGCATCCCATGCGCGCTAGTCGCTTTGCCACATCGGGGTTCTTCTGCACGGCGCGATAGCGCTCGGGGTGCGCGATGATCACCACGTAGCCCATGCCCTGCAGCTCGAAGATCGTGCGCTCGTAGTCGGAGAACTCCACCTCGGTTGCACTGCTCGACAGCTCCAGCAAGAACTCGTCCGATCCGTCAAAGTGCAGGTAGTCCACCCACCGCATCCCCAGGTCCATGAGCTTATCGTGGTTGACCTCGAAGCCCATCTGGATGGGGAACCCATCCGCATGCGCCACGAGCAGGTCGTATGCGGCCCACATCTTGTCGTAGTCGAAGTATGGGTCGCGCACGTGCGGCGTACAGACAATGCTCGTCACGCCCGCGGCCTTGGCAGCCGCGAGCATGGCAAGGCTCTCGTCCAGATTGCGTGCACCATCATCCACGCCGGGGAGTATGTGACAGTGGATGTCTCTCATATCTCGTCTGCGATATCCATTTGTGAGCCGACAGCTGGGCCGACTGCGGGGCGAGTGCGGTTGACCGGCATGGATAAAAGCGTCACTGCCGTGTCGTCAGCTGCACGCTGGTTGGGTACCGTAGCCTCAGCTGCCACGCGTGCCCGCTTGGGCTGCGCAGAGCCATGACGAGGGGCACGTACGGGCAGGTTGAAGAGAGCCTTCTCCTCCTCGTCGTCAAGGACGGAGGTGTCCACGCGGCTGCCCTGCTTGTCGTAGTAGGCGTAGTAGTAATCGCTGCGCTCCTCCTCGCAGTAGTTCATGCAGACGCCCACCACGTTGGCGCCCGCGTTCTGTAGCTGCGCGTAGGCGTCCTGCAGCTCGGAGCGCTTGGTATAGCGCTCGCGCACCACCAGCACCGTGCCGTCCACGATGGAGGAAAGCACCGCCGCGTCTACAAACGCGGCCAGCGGCGGCGTGTCAAAGATGACATAGTTGAACCTCTGCTTGGCGTCCTCGACAAAGCGGCGGAACCGCTTTGACGCGATGATGTCGGGCGGGTTGGGGATGTGCGGCTCCACGTCGAGGAACCAGAAGTTCTTGTCCACGGCCACCGCAGTGGAGGCCAGCTCGTTCGCACCGGCAAGCACGCCGTAGAGGCCGCGCCGCGGGTGCACGCCGATCATCGCCGCCATGGAACGGCGGCGCATGTCGCACTCCACCAACAGCACGGTGCTGCCGCTGCTTGCCACGGCGCGCGCCAGCTCGAGGGAGACGGTGGTCTTGCCCTCGTTGGGCACCGAGGAGGTGACGACCAGCGTGCGGACGGGATCGTCCACGCTGGCAAAGCGGATGTTGGCGAGCAGCGTCTGGGCGGCGTTGCGCATGGTGCGCTCGGTACCGCCGTACGCGGACCTTCCCCTGGGCATGCTACCTCCCCCTTCTCATGGCCGGGAACCTGCCGATGACGGGCTCGCCGATGAGGTCGGCGATCTCGTCGGAGTTGCGCACGCGCGTGTCGAGCGTGTCGGCGAGCACGACGATGGCGATGGCGGTAAAGAGCCCTGCCATGATGGCGACGAGCACGTACAGCGGGCGCCGCGGGCCAGAGGGCAGCTCAGGCACCTGCGCCGAGTCGAGCACGTTGACGGCCTCCACGGCCATGACCTCGCGCGCGATGTCGGAGACCTTCTCGGACATCGTGTTGGCGACATCCGCGGCAGTCTGCGGGTCCGGACCCGTGACCGCCAGGGTGATGACGCGCGTTGTGGTGGAGCTCTGCACGCTGACGTCGTACCCGTCGAGCGACTCCATGCCCGTGGCCTCCAGCGTCTCGCGCGTGATGCGGTCCGACTTGAAGAGCAGGGCCACGTCGTTGGCGATCATCTGGCTGGCGGAGAGCACCGACGAGTCGGAGACGTTCGTGTCGTCGGACTGCGTGTACAGCACGTACATGCTCGTCTTGGCCGTGTACTCGTTGGGCATGAAGAGATAGCAGTACACAAGCGCAATAAGGCCAAACGCCAGAGGCAGCGAAAGGGTGAGTACGAGCTTCTTCTTGAGTAGCTCCAAGAGCTCCAATAGGGTCATTGCGATGGTTCCTTCTTCTTTCCGACTCCTCTAGCCGACTGGTGTGTTGATATCCTCGGTGGAAATCCTGAGCTGCGTTAAGCCCCTCCGAGATGCCGAGCGACGCGATGGGAGTCGGACACCTCAATCCGCTTGTCCAGCGGTCATGCACGTACGTGGAAAACCCACCGCAATCCACAATTCATTAGCCCTTCTCATGTGATTCGTGCGCAGAGCACGTCTTGCGTGAATCGGGGCTTCAGCCTCCCTTTCCGTCCGCATATCCGCAGCCTGGGACTTGATTGTTACTCATATCCAACTACAGCGAGAAGAGCCCGACCCTAAAGTGAGCGGTACGAGCTTTTGCCATACGCGGTTAAGTATACGCTTAACTTTTGACTTTATCTTGCCGATATTAGTCTTTCTCATCTCTCTATCAATCATCCAAAATGAGCCGAGCTTCTCAGTGACAAGTCAGGCAGAATAGAAGAACCCGCATCCGCACGGCAGCCATGCCATCCTCGAGGCGTTTGGGCACGCCTCGCACCCGTACGGATCGCGGCCGGGCATCATAGTTGAGGGAATCGAGGCCGTATGTCTACCATGCGGACAACTATTCGTGCGCTGCGCACAAGAGCCAATCTCACCCAGAAGAAGCTAGCCGAGCTGCTTGCCGTCGACCAGAGCGCCATCTCGCAATGGGAGACGGGCCGCACACTGCCCGAGCGCGAGAAACTCCCCAAGCTTGCGCAGGTTCTTGGGGTCAGCATCCAAGAGCTGTTCGCCCACGAGGCGCTATCGGCGTTCGACGGGGCTGCCCCCGCAGCACTAGGCGACATGCCCGCTGCCGCGCCTGAGGTGGGCGGCGGCCCCTCCCCCAGCCCGGTTCGGACGCTCCCCGCCACGGTTCCTCTGTCCGCCATTGGCTCCTCACGTGCGGACGGTCCCCAAGACGACGAGTTGGTCGGACGCAGCGTCGAGGTGCCCGCCTGGGTGCTCGAGGCCCACCCCCACGCGCAGGCGCTGGTCGTCAGGGACGGCTGCATGAACCGCGTCGCGCCTGAGGGGTCCATCGCAGTCTTTGACCCAGACCTCGCGCCTACAAACGGGCATGTCGCCATCCTCATAGACGAGGATCGTGGCTTCATCATGCGCCGCTGGCACCAAGGCAACAACACGCTCATGCTCACGGCCGACAGCTTCCAGCCACACGACGACATCATCATGCGGGGAGATTGGCATGCGAGAATCATCGGCACCGTCGTCTATGTGAGCGTGCCTCCCGAGCTGTACTGACGCGCAACGGGCGGTACCCGATACGCACGTCACGTCTGTCGATGCCTACCTGGCAGGTCAAGCCACAGCGCCCCGCTCTACGGTAGCGTAGAAGGTGGTCGACTGGGCAGAGCCGACCGTAGGCCCCTGCCTGTCAGCCACCAGTGTTAGGCACCTTCTCATGCACGATATGGAGGGGCATATGGAGAGAAGAACCTTCATGAAGGGGGCGTTTGGCCTCGCCCTGCTTGCCGCCGGAGGGCTCGGTGGCATGTCCTACAACCGGACGCCGCAGGACCAGCTGGAAGAGACGCCAGACCAAAGCGACGCCTGCGGCCCGCTCATGCGGCGCGACATTGTCCTAGAGCCCGACGACACCGGACTGTTCCGCGGCATCGGACGCGGCGTGCACCTCTTCAACGTGGATGCGACCGGCGCCGAGCTCATCCGCCTCGCCGACGGAAGCCGCACCATCGAGGAGCTTGCCGATGGCCTCGAGACGCCCGCCAATCCCGCCGACGTGGCATCCTTCTTTGTCACCCTGGGTCAGGCGGGGTTCCTGCAGAACACCGTCGTGGTCAACCTGCTGGAGATTCCCTCATGAGTGCGGACGTCGCGCAGAACCAGCAAGAGACAGCACCGCCCGAGCTCTTCGTGCTGAGAGACGAGCAAGGACCCATCCTCTATGCGCCTCTGGCCTCCCTCATCGCGCGCGCCAACGAGAGCGCTGTTGCGGCAGCCCTCGCCTACGCCAAAGACCCAGGCAGCATTGAGGGCATGACCGACGACGAGCGTGCGGTGGTGCAGACGCTCGGCGAGCGCGGCTTTTTCACGCATCGCGCGTACCCGCGCCACGAGGTGGGGTTCCGCCCGGCGCAGGTGACGCTCTTCCCCACCAACAACTGCAACCTGCGCTGCAGCTACTGCTACGCCTTCGGTGGCGAGGGAGGCGGCAACGGCGAGCCCCTGCGGCGCATGGACCTACGTGTGGCCCAGCGCGCCATCGACCTTATCGCCCGCAACGCCAAGGAGCGTGCCACCGAGGGCGAGAACATCCGCAACTTCCTCGTGTCGATCCACGGCAACGGCGAGCCCTTCTGCGCCTTTGACCTCATCCAAAAGATCGTGTGGTATGGACAGGACGTGGCCGAGGAACTGGAGATCCCTGCGGTGTTCAACGCCGCAACTAACGGCGTGCTCAGCGAGGAGCAGCTCGACTTTGTGATCGCCAACTTCCACTCGGTGAACATCTCCTTTGACGGACTGCCTGCCTTCCAGAACGCAAACCGCCCGATGGCTGGCGGGCGTGGGTCGTTTGACCAGGTCGACCACACGATGCGACGCCTCGTGGAAGCGGGCGTTGACTTTGGAATCCGCACGACGGTCACCGCGGCCATGGTGGACTCGATGCCCGAGATCGTGGCCTTTGTCGCCGACAACTACCCCGGCATCGAGCAGCTGCACTTCGAGCCGGTCTGGGAGTGCGGGCGTTGCCTCACGTCATCCGACACGATGCCCTCCGCCGAGGCCTTCACGAGGCGCTACCTCGAGTCGCTGGAGGTCGCCCGCGAGCGCGGGGTGCGCCTGGTGTTCTCCGGCGCCCGCCAGGACATGCTCGTGGACACCTTCTGCAAGGTGAGCAGCGGAAGCTTCACCGTGACGCCGACCGGAGACGTGACGGCGTGCTACGAGGTGAGCTACGCGAGCGACCCGCGTTCCAAGCGCTTCTTCTTTGGACACTTCGACCACGAGCTCGACGACTTTGTCTTCGACCAGAAGGTGCTCGACGAGCTCTCCAGGCTCAACGTGCACAACATGCGCTTCTGCGACGACTGCTTCTGCCGCTGGCACTGCGCGGGAGACTGCGCGGCCAAGGTGCTCGACGGGATTGGCGTCGACGAGCACCACGGCAGCATGCGATGCGAGATCAGCCGTGCACTCACCCTCAACCAGATTCAGCGCAAGCTTGATTGGAGGCCCACCGATGGCAGATGAGACCAGCGCCTACAACGATCGGGCGCTCACCGAAGGCAGCGACACCAGCCTGCCCAAGCCCCAGATCGAGATCATCGTCGACGGCAACAGCGTGTTCAAGCCGGGAATGAAGAGCTATTTCGTCGACAGCTACAACGAGGACACCGGAAAGTACACGACCCAGGTGATGGGCGAGTACTGCAGCTGCGACACCGTGCTCACCACCTACACGGTTTGCACCTGCGAGCACGTATGCACCTGCAACTCGGTCTGCACGTGCGAGTCACATACCGTCTGCAGCTGTGACAGCGTCTGCACCTGCGAGAACGTCTGCAGCTGCGACGGATACCAGAGCTGTTCGTGCGTGGGCAACACCGGCAGCGGCCAGTGGGTCAGCTGCGGCAGCCCGTGCGCCTGCGTACCGGTGCACTGAGGGAGGGGCCATGACTGTCATGAAGAGGACGATCGCATGCGTCGGCGCGCTTTTGCTCGCCGTCACGCTCTGCTCCTGCGGCCAGGGCGCGGCTCCCGAGGAGGTCGCCAACTACCTGGTCGAATTCCAGCAGCCCTTTGTGGGGCGGGAGGCCCGTGACGCATCCGAGCTGGATGCCATCGTGCAGAACGCCCTGGAGATCGCCGGCGACCGCGAGAGCAAGATCGCAAGCGACTCGGAGGAGGCCGAGCAGGCCAAGCGCATGAACAAGAAGTTCGACATGGCCAACGACGCGTACAAGAAGGGCGACTACGCCGAGGCCCAGCGGCTCTACGAGGCGGTACTCGAGAACGTCCACGGCCACTATGGCGCCAACGTCAACCTCACGCTGGCCTTGCTGCAGCAGAACAAGAACGACGAGGCGCTCGCGCAGGCGCTCGCATGCTGCCACACCTTCCCCGAGGAGCCCGAGCCCCTGCTCAACGTACAGGTGGCGGGCGCAGCGTGCGGCTTTCATACCACTGACGTGGAGGCTGCGGTGGACAACGTGCTACAGGATGCCGGCAGCAGCCTTGAGACCCTCCGCGAAGAGCTGACAGACGAGTACGACAACTTCTACATCTACAACCAGGTGTGGGACCGCATCGAGACCGACCTGCACGTGCAGGCAGAAGGCGACGAGGGCGATACCGAGGCGGCAGCCCCTGAGAAGCCGGAGTATGCGACGTTTACGGCTCTCGGCGTCGACCTGGCAGTCCTGGGAGACGAGCTGGTCGATGACTCCGACGTAGCTGCCCTGGACGCCTACTACCATGCCGTGGGCATGCAGCTGGGCTTTGAGGCTGACCCCAGCCTGATCGAGCCCGTGCACACCATGCCCTACGTCGCCGTCGACAGTGACCTCTGCACGATCAGGGTCCTGGAGATCACCAACGACAACCCGGGTGAGGAGCGGGGACTTGTGTTTGAGATCGAAAACAAGACCGATGACACCACCTTCGCGCTCGGCAGGGGGAAGGTCTGGATCGTCAACGGCATCGAGTCGACGCCGCAGATGGAACAGACGTGGGTACAGGCCGGAGAGACGAAGGACGTCTTCCTGAAGCCGGGCTACTCGGGCCAGGACGAGGTAACGTCGCTCGCGGGCACGATCGTGATCAGCTCGAAGGAGAAGAACACCGTGCTCGAGGTCTACCCGATCTCGTGGGCAGCCGCTGAGGAGGCCGCAGAGAGCGAGTGAGGCCCGCGCCATGCCACACGTGCTTTTGATACGGCCCCTCTGCGCGGGGGACGAGCCCGAGTTTGCCGAGCCGCTGGGCATCGAGCGGCTGGCAGGGTACCTGCGCGCTGCTGGCGCCGCCGAGGTGACGGTGTTGGACCGAAGGCTCTACCAGCAGGAACGTCGGGCGGATCTTGCGCGGTCGCGCTTCTGGGACGACGTGCGCGAGGCCTGCGCGGAACGTGAACCGAGCGTGGTGGGTCTCTCGCTGATGACCTTCGCCGACGTGCCGGACGCCCTGCGCATCATCAGCAGGATGCGCTCCCTCTACCCCACGGCGCGCCTCGTCGCGGGCGGGCTGTACGTGACCACGGATCCTAAAGGCGCGCAGACACGCCTGCCTCGTGCGGTCACACTTCTTTCCGGCGAGGGCGAGCTCTCCCTCCTTGCGTTTGTGACGGGAGAGCCCGAGCGTACCGAGCCCCTCACGCCCGACGGTTGGGCGCTGCCATATCGACCCGACCTCGAGCGCTACGCGGCTCTGGGATGCGCCGTCAACATGCAAACCTCACGCGGATGCCCCGGGGCTTGCACCTTTTGCGCCACGCCCCAGCTTGTAGCTGAGCTACGCCGGTGGCAGCCACGCAGTTTGTCACTGGTCGTGGATGAGATGGAGGCCGAGGCAGCTCGGCTGGCTCGTGATGGCCTACCCGCAGTGTTCAACTTCGTCGACGACGACTTTGGTCCCCTCGAGCGCGTCGAAGAGCTCGCTTACGAGCTGCGTCGAAGGCAGCTGCGCGTGGCCTTTGCGCTCGAGATGCGCCTCGCGTCGCTCATTGGCCAGACGGATCTTGCTGCACGACTCTCCAGTCTGCACGAGGCGGGTCTCACACGCGTGTTTGTGGGTGTGGAGTCGCTTGAGCCAAGCACCTTGAGGCGCTGGCACAAGGCCTACGACGTGGAGCGACTGCCCGAGGTGCTCGCAGCTTGTGCGGAGGCGGGCATAATGCTCCAGGCCGGTTACATCCTCTGGCATGCGGACCAGACGGTGACGGGCGCATGTGCCGAGGTCGAGGCGCTGGCACGCATGGGCCTCTACAGCCATCGCGCGGGCTTGAGCCGCCTCATCGTCTTCCCAGGCTGCGCCTTGGCCGAGGCCGACTCCGACAGCATGGGCTTCCAGAGGATGGATGCCCTGGCAGAGCGCTTCTACCAGCAGTTTTCCGAGCAATCGCAAGCGCTTGCGCGGGCATGGACCTCTGCGGCGCTGCGCGAGCCGTACGAGGTTGCCAAGGCGCATCTAACAGGCGACGAAACGCGCGTTGAGGCGCTTTGCCACACCCTTGACGAGGTGAACGTTCGCTCTTTGGAGCTGTTCCGCAAGCTAGCGCAGGAGGAGCTCTCCAGCACGTACGCCACGGAGCAGGATACCGCCCAGGGGGCGACGAGCTCATGAGATACGCCGTGCCCGTCAACGCAGCCTACGAGGTCGCAGCCCTTGCCGCAGCTGGTGCCGGAGAGCTCTACGTGGGCTTCCAGGACCGCTGGTGGGTCGAGCGCTACGGTGACCACGACAGCATGAGCCGTCGACAGGGACGCGCCAACCTCTCCACGAGAGACGAGCTGGCAGGGGTGGTCGACACTGCCCGCGCACACGACCTGCCGGTCTGGCTGGCACTCAACAGCCGCTACACGGAACCGCAGCTCGATCACCTCACGGAGCTTTGCGCGGACTTCGAGCGCATGGGTGGATCCGGCGTCATCGCGAGCGACCTCGGTCTGCTCTGGCGGCTACGCAAAGGCTTTGACCTGGCACGCTGTCTCTCCATCCTAGCGGTGGCACAGAACGTGGCCACTCTCGGAGCCTTTGCGCGTCTCGGTGTCTCGCGCGTGGTGCTGCCACGCTTCATCGAGCCCCAGGAGGCCAAGGCGCTCTTGTCACAAATACCCGGCATGGAGGGCGAGTTCATGGCCTTCTTCGACAAGTGCCCCTGGGTGGATGGATACTGCAGGCATCGTCATGGCGTGACCTACCTCGACCGGGAGGCACCAGCCGGAAGCGACGGTGCGCCCGAGCTCTACACCTTTGACACGACGTATCGCTCGCATGCCTGCTTGGGGCGTGCATGCACCTACCTCGAGCCCTACCCCTGCGCCGCGTGCCACTTGGCTGCGTTCAACGAGGCAGGCGCACATATCGCCAAGCTGGGTGGCCGCGGACGGCCTTTGGACGAGCGCCTGCGCGCACTGCGCTTCCTGCACGAGGCAGAAGCCATGGGTTCCGACGCTGAGCGAGAGCGGCTCTTCCAGACCACCTTCGGGATCCCCTGTACCTGCTACTACGGATTTCGAACTCAGGATCGCAGGGCGATTGAGCCTGTGGCTCCACCGCCTTGGGTCTCTGGTCAGACGCTGGTTGGCAGCCAAACGGATCTCACCGAACTACGCAAAGCGATAACCGAGCTTCTTGGTGGCGGGATTAACAGCGGACAATTGACCCTGCTCATCCCGCCGCTTTCGCAGAATGACCTCGTATGGCTCTTGGAGGTTCTGTCTGAGCTTTGCTTGACCTGCTCGGATGGACTCACGCTTGTGGTCAACGACCTGGGCACACTGGTCAGCCTCGCAGAGAAGAAGCGCGCGGACGAGACCTGCTCAGACATCGACCTCGAACTGGGAACACTCCTCGCGCGCTTCGATGACCCCAGCGAGGTTGCCCACTTCCTATCACCTTCCGAGAACCCGCCACGTGCAATCTGGGGACCAGACGGAGAACCACGCGCGCTCGTCTATCGCAAGCCGCCAACAGCCCTCGTACAGCACTGGAAGCATCCATCGCTTTTCGAGCCGTCAGCGCGGGCGGCACTCCGTGACCTCACGTCCCTCGACTGGTAACCAACGGAGGAGTCCTGTAAGAATCACTGCCCTACAGTATCGCCAGCAGGCGGGAGCGTCGGGGCTCTTCCACACCAAGGACGTCGAGCGCTTGCTGGGCTGAAAATGACAGGTTCCCCATCAGGCTCTGCGCACATGAGAGAAGGGCTCTCTCCTCGCCCAATTCAGAGGCGCGCTCTAGGCCACGCTCGAATTCTTGCTGGAAGCCACGCTCGAATCCTTGCTGAAAACCACGCTCGAAACCTCTTTCGAAGCCTTCCTGGCGAATCTCGTCAAAAATCTCGCTCATATACGCTTTCCCCTACCTTGCAAGCTCATCGAGTCTTCCGCGGCTATAGTCAATCGGCCAGCGACAGCACCGCCGCAGCGCCGCCCCTACAGTATCGCCAGCAGGCGTGAGCGCTGGGGCTCGCCCACACCGAGGAAGTCGAGCGCCTGCTGGGCCGAAAACGACAGCTGCTCCATCACGCGCCGGGCGCTTGCGAGAAGGGCCCTCTCCTCGCCCTGCTCGATGCCCTGCTCGATGCCCTGCTCGATGCCCTGCTCGATGCCCTGCTCGATGCCCTGCTCGATACCGTGCTTCTTACCTCGCTCGAAGCCGCGCTTCTCGCCCTCCTGGCGAATCTCGTCAAAAATCTCGCACATGTGTGTCACCCCTTTGGGAGTCCTCTTGAAATATCTTACCCGCTCTGCCATCAACGGGTTACGCATATCATCTGGATTGCTCTCGCAGTAGTCGTGCATGAGCTCCCCGAGCTCATCGTCTCCGCGATAGGCACCGTTGGCATACAGCACATGAGTACCATCCTCGAGAGACCTGTGAGAAGTCTGGTCGGTACGCTCGAAGTGATACAGGCCTTTGCCCTCGCCAAAGGGGTCACGCTCCATGATGAATATGACCCACTGCTCGGGAAGTCCCTCAGGCTTCTGCGCAGCGCCAAGGGCCTCAACGTCCATTGCAGCCGAATGGTAGCGTGCACGCTTGGGGCGAGCGCTACCTCCCCTCTGCACCTCGATATCATGCCAGCGACCGGCTGAATCGATGGCCATAACATCGAGTTCGACAGAACGAGCCCCGACCAACCTCTTGAGGTCACGCTGCGTCTCAATGCTAACCACCTGCAGCCCCTCAATGCCAGTGACTATCCGCAACGTCTCCTCTGCCAGAGGAGCATTGTCCCTATAGATGACCCTCATGAAGTCATCGTCTATAGGCCGCAACCTCTCGAGCCGCTCCAAATCGCTTTGCCGGTACTCCCATGCTCCCCCGTTTGCAAAAACCTCCGTCATAGATACCATCACCCTCCCATTCTCCGGAATGAGAGTATATAGAACATTTGTTCGTATGTCAACGTGAATCGTACATTTGTTCGCATTATCTTTGACGTTACGGGACGTGCACGAGGACACCGCCACGCAAAAGAGCTGGAGCCGGCCTCCTCACGAAGACCAGCCCCGGCGCACTTGCAAGCTCGGTATAAAACGGGTTGCCTACTGGCGATAGTACTTGAAGAACTCCTCCATGGCGTCGAGCGCCTCGCCCAGCACCGCGCGACGCGGCAGGTAGACGATGCGGAAGTAGCCTGGGGTCTCCCAGTTGAAGCCCTTGCCCGGCACGATAAGCACGCGCTTGTCCTGCAGCAGGTCAAGCTGGAACTGCTCGTCGTCGGTGATGTTGAACTTCTTGGGATCGAGCTTGGGGAAGATGTAGAACGCCGCCTTGGGCTTGACCACGCTGACTCCGTCCATGGCGCAGAGGCGCTCGTAGACGTAGTCGCGCTGCTTGCACACGCGACCGGTGGGCACCACGTAGTTCTTGACGCTCTGGTAGCCGCCGAGGGCCGTCTGCACGATGGACTGCGCCGGCACGTTGGAGCACAGGCGCATGTTGCTCATCATGTGGATGCCCTCCATGAGGCCCTTGCCTAGGCGCTTGTTGCCGCTGATGGAGATCCAGCCAATGCGCCAGCCGGCGATCATGTGGCTCTTGGAGAGGCCATTGAAGGTGATGCAGAACAGGTCCGGTGCCAGGCTCGCGATGGAGACATGCTCCAGGTCGTCCATCACCAGACGATCGTAGATCTCGTCGGAGAGGATGATGAGCTGGTTCTGACGGCAGATCTCGACGATCTCCTCGAGCACCTCGCGCGGATAGAGGGCGCCCGTGGGGTTATTGGGGTTGATGATGACGATGGCCTTGGTGTTGCTCGTGATCTTGGCGCGCATGTCGTCGAGGTCGGGCAGCCAATCGGCCTGCTCGTCGCAAAGGTAGTGTACGGCCTTGCCGCCAGCTAAGGTGACGCAGGCGGTCCAGAGTGGGTAGTCAGGGCTCGGAACAAGAATCTCGTCACCGGTCTCGACCATCGCCTGCATGACCAGATTGATGAGGTCAGAGACGCCGTTGCCGGTGTAGATGTCGCTCATCGTGACGTTGGGAATGCCCTTGAGCTGGTCATACTGCATGATGGCCTTGCGCGCGGCAAAGAGGCCACGGCTGTCGGAGTAGCCCTCGGTGTCGCGCAGCTGGCTGGCCATGTCCTGAACGACCTCGTCGGGCGTCCTGAAGCCGAAGGGTGCCGGGTTGCCAATGTTGAGCTTGAGGATGTTGATGCCGTCCTCCTCCATGCGCATGGCCTCGTCGAGCGCGGGTCCGCGCACGTCGTAGGACACGTGGTCGAGCTTGGATGACTTGTTGAACTTGCGCATGGGTGCTGCCTCCTTAGGCGTTGGTGCGGGTGTCGGGTCCGTTTGTGGTGCAGGTGATACCGCCGGCAAGCCGATGTCCTCGTTCTCCCCCAGGAGCCATTCGGCAGATACGCCGAGCATGTCCGAGAGAAGCGCGACCACAGCCTGCCGCGGGATGGTCTTGCCGGAGAGGTACTGGCTGAGCTGTGACTTTCCCAGCTTGCCTCCCCGCTCGGCGGCAAGGCGGAGCATGTCAACCTGCTTGAGGCCCTGCTCCCCCATCGCCTCCCTCAGTCGATCTGCGAACGTCGTCTGTGCCATGATGCTCCAAAGTTCAATTTAATGAACAGGTGAGTTCAATTTGAACCAGAGGTTCAAATTGAACTCACCTTAGCATAGCTTCCGACAAGTCGATGCAAGAAGTTCAATTTCGTAGGAACTGCGCGGCAAACGCGGGTCATGGGACAAAGGGTGTGCGGTCAGGTGTCATGGGGACGTGTCCCTATAGTTTTGTCAAGGGCTCAGGCTGACCTTTTCGAGGGTCCGGACGGGAGTTTTCAACATCAGGTCCTGCGGGCGGCTCCACGTAGGGGACGCGGTCGCTCATGATGGCGTAGATCACGCCGAGCCTCTTGCGGGCGACGCCCTTGAGCGCCCTTCTGTGCCCCATGCCCCTCGCGCGGCACTCGTCGTAGTACCTGCCGAACC
>CADAQM010000029.1:39206-43670 GCA_902790135.1 uncultured Coriobacteriaceae bacterium | reverse complement strand
TTGTCCGCATAGCGGTTCAGACGCTGCCAACCACCAGACCACTCAGAGTCCTCATCGAGCGTCAAAGCCTCCTCTGACGTGTCTTCGCCATTGGCCTGAAGCTTCACCGTGACAGACGCGGGGCGCGAGCCGTCCTTGTTGTCCTGGTCATCCCAGACCTTGAGGACCTTGACCTCAACAACAGGCTTCACGAGCTTGAACTGCGCGCTGGTGAAGAAGAACGTGTCCTGCATCAGGTTGCCGTTCGCATTACCCTGGATGAAGTGCCACCAGCCAAGCTCGTGCTCGGTTGCGTCGTCGCCTGCGGCAGCCCACTGGCTTGCGAACTCGTCGGCGAAGCCGTTGCCCGTGGCCAGGCTCACGTCATAGTCCTCGGGCAGCTTGGAGGCGTCGGCCTGCACCTGCTCCTTCATGATGCTGTACACGCCCGTCCTCTCGCCGTCCCGCGAGGGGCTAGCCTGGTAGAAGTACTCGTAGAAACCGTAGTACATGGCGTTTACGACCGAGCGGTTGCTCTCAACCTGCTTGCCCGAGAAGAACGTGCCGTTCATGATGTCCCACATGATGTTCTGAGGGACGTCTTTGAAGCTGGTGAACCAGGGGCCTTCGCCCTCCAAACCTTCGACCTTGCTGTAGCGATCGTTGGCCCAGTCCAGCAGATAGTCATCGAAGCAATGCTTGGTCAGGTCGGTCAGCACGGTCTTGGCACGGTTGTAGTCCTCCTCGCCCAGCGCGTACTCAAGGTCGCCGTCGTAGTACCTCTCGATCAGCTTCAGGTCGTTACGGAAAACCTCCCATGCCTCATCGACGTCATCGGTGACCGAATACGCCTTCACCAGGTCGTCGTCATCATGATATTCGTAGCCCGCAAGCGCAAGCGCATAGCCGATACGCACGTCCGTCATGGATTGGCTGTTGGTCTGCATCTCCAGCGCTTGGTACAGTTCGTCGAGCGCAAGGCCATAGATGCGGTATCCACCCGGCATGGTCATGTCAATCTCGCCGCTACCGGAGGTCGGCGCGGGTGCGGGAATGTTGTATTTCTCGAAGCCGATGCCCAGGTCATCGTTCTGGCCGTTGAGCACGGTGCCCAGCGATCCGCTGTTCTCGAGGTACGTGTAGCGATGGCCGCTCTCGTCCTGCACCACAACGCGGTACTGCACGTCGTCACCGGGCTGCAGCGCCGGCATGTTAGGCACCTTCACCTCGGACAGGTCGATGTTGAGCACGTCCTCGTTCATGCCCTCGGGAATGGTCACCGTGTACGTGACGATATTGACGTAGTGAGCACCTGGCTCCTCGACTGTTTCCGTGGATGCCTCAACCTGGATACCGTCCGTGGTGCCCTGCCAGTTAACCGGCGGCGCATCGTTGATGATGGGGTCACCATAGTCGTACTTGCTCTCGGGCAATGTGGGCTTCACCCTGGTCCAGACCACGATCAGGCTGGCGCTGCGGCCATAGCCCTTCAGCGTATTAAGAAGCTCTTCCGAGGGCACTTCGCCGTACAGGACGCCACCGTTATCACGCACGAAATTGGTAGCCTCGTCCTCCGTCTCGAAGCAGTACTCCTTCAGATAGTGGTCACGAATCCAGTTGAAGCCGTAGGACGGGTCACCTTGCGAGGGAATGAATCCTATGCAGGTCCAGGTGTAGAAGTTCCTGTCGGTTTTGACCGTATGCCCAACTTTCACGTAGTCGCCCTGCTTGTCGTAGAGGCGCTCGAATGCTTGGCCTTGGTCGAAACCGACCGGGGTCGAATCGTCGATGGTCACCTTTGTGCCGCCGCCGTATATCGACGGACTGACCGAAGGATTGTAATACCCAGCCACTTTGTAGAAGAGGAGGTCGACACTCATGCTTGTGCCGTTGGTCGGGGCCCTCAGCAGCTCGCCATCGGTGTCCTGCCCGGCCGGATCGACAGCCTCTGCGCCTTCATTCGCGCCGGCAGGATCCTCGGAAGCCTCGTCTGCCGTCTGATCTTCTCCTTGGGGAGCTGTCTCTGTCGCCACCGACTCCTCGGGCGTCGACTCGTCGGCTGGCATCCCCACGACCGCCGCCATGTCGATGTCGGCGTCATCGGCAGCCCGTGCAACTGACGAGAAGAAGAGGAGCCCAAAGACGCAGATGAGCGTGAGCAACAGCCCGGTGACGAAGCACTTAGTGCTGATCTTTTTTGACATGGTGGGGCAACCTTCCTGCAGCGTTTTAGTTTCGTTTCTCGGTATCACAACTGACGGGACATCAATGCCGTCGTATGCACACCCCGATTGCTTATAGTCAAAAATTTTTGCGCTTAATCAGCTTCAAATCAAGCACTTTTTGTATTTTTTCGTACAAAGTGAAAGGTTATTTGTCGAAACATTATCACTAGGTTAAGAGCATCACGCCAAAATCTCTAATCGCCCGGGGCCTACGTCGCCTCCAGCTCGCTTGACGTCTGCATAAGAGAACAACGCGCGACCTGCACCTTATCGTCATTCTTCTGACGGTGTATGGCACTTGGTAACCACCGCAGGGCCTGCACCGAGCATGGTGACGTCCTCTACAGGACCAGTCCCTCAAAACACGCCCTGATGGTTGGCTCAAACTGGAGTGCAATATCAAGCCCCTCGGCCGGCATGCGCGAGAGGTTGTACCCCGTGATGTAATCGTGACGGCTCGCGCACTCTCCTACTCGAGCTTGAAGTGACGCTTACCCCAATTGAAGAGCTGCGCCGAAATCGTGCGCCCCAACCGCATTCTGCGGTTCATCACGCCCACCCATGACCGACGAACGTACTGGTAAAGCACCGGATTGTGCTCCTTGAGGTACTGCCAGAGCTCATTGTTCTTGGCAACCGCCTCGCGCGTGCCAATCAAAAAGAGGTTGAGCGTCGACACGTTCATCATGCACTCCATGTAGCCAGCCATGAGCAGGGCGCAGCGCGGCTCGCGAGCAAAGAGTGCGGCGTAGTCCACGTCATCGATGGCGCGGCGCGTGATGGCCAGCTGTTGGTCGATGTGCGCCTTGATCACCTCAACGTCAAACGACTGCCCCTCGCGCCCAATGGCGTAAAAGTACGGCTCCACGTCGAGGTAGCGCAGCCGCTTGACGTAGGGCATGGGATGCAGGAGCAGGAGGCTGTCGGTGTAGGACGTGCCCGTGGGAAGCACGAGGTCCAACGCACGCAGCGTCTCGGTGGCGTACCAGCACGCGTGAATCATCAGGTAGCGGGCCACATCGGGCTTGCCCACCTCTTCCCGGCCAAAGGTGCGGCCCTTGGGCAAAAACTTGTCATAGCGCATCACCCGGCGCGTCTTGCTCGGCAAATGATCGCAGATGTAATTGGCAATCAGCATGGCGGGCGCGTCATCTTCGGCCACGGCCTTTGCCAGCACGTCAAGCACGAGGCGCAGCGCAAGCGGCTCAAGGTAGTCGTCGGAGTCGAGCACCTTGAAGTACCTACCGCGCGCCAGCTCGAGCCCGTGGTTGACGGCGCCGCCCCAGTTGGCGTTGGCCTGGTCGATGGCGCGCTGGGCGGTTGCCGTCACTGCCAACCTTGGCACGGCGAGCGGGCTACTCTACCACGTGAACGCGCTTACGGCCCTGCGCAGGCTCGAGCGCCTCTACAGCGCCTACGCCGTCGCGCACATCTCGGTGGCCGACGGCATGGTGAGCGGGCGCTCCCTCTCGCTTGAGGGCGGCGAGGGCACCTGGCGCGACGCTCGGTTCACCTACGGCAAGAACATGGTGGGCTGTACGAGGACGGTGCTCGAGGACGAGGTCAAGACGGCGCTCTATGGCTGGGGCGCGGGCCTGCCCATCGTCTCTGGCGAGGAGTACTCTCAAGAGCTCCTTCGCCAGCGCGTAGAGGTCGACCCCGGCCTGGGTCCTCGGCCGCGTGGTGGCGTACCTCTTCACCTGCTCGAACGCGTGGAAACGTGCACCTCTGCACGCGGGTCTCGGGCCAGAGCCCGCGCCTCGCCTTCCCGAAGCCGCTGCCGCCGTCGGTGACCACCACCTCGGGCGGGGCGATGCGGGCCATGAGCGCCCCGTGCGCGCCCGAGTTCTCGCTCCTCGCCACGCACCACCCCAGCACGTGCTCCTCGCTCCTGGCCATGGGCACGCAGGCCCTGCGGGAGAGGTGGATGCCGTCGACGAAGACCGCCCGGCACGCCTCGCCGGTGAACGGGGGCAGCGGCCAGACGCGCCAGAACTCCTGCGTGCGCCCCCTGAACGTCCTGCCGCCGCCCGGCATGCCCGCCTGCCTCCCCTTGGAGAGCAGACAGCCCAGGAACTCGTCGAGCCTCTTGGCGAAGTTGTCGATCCTGTCCACCAGGCTTGCGCCGAAGGCCTTGAACCTCCACCGCATGCTCCCCGCGCTCGTCGTGCCGTTCCGCTTCATCCTCCCGCCGCATGAGGGGCACCTGACCACGTTCATCCCGAGCTCCCGTCGCCGACCAACTTTCAGGCTCGAAACA
>CADAQM010000029.1:0-39139 GCA_902790135.1 uncultured Coriobacteriaceae bacterium | reverse complement strand
CCCGAAGGGCCTGCGAAGGTTTGGTAGCCCGTACCAGATTCGAACTGGTGATCTCCGCCTTGAGAGGGCGGCGTCCTAAACCGCTAGACGAACGGGCCATATGTGATGCAGAGGCGTGCGCCTCAATGCAAAGTTAATAATACACGAACACATCCGCCAATGCGAGAGGATATCTCAACTTTCTTGTCCGCGTCCGCTGATCCTTCACGAGATTACGCCCGCGCCGCTCCCGCGTCGCTGACCCTACGCGTAGCCCCACGTGAGAAGACGCCAGATGCCGTCTGCGCCCGTCCGCCCGAGGTGCCACGAGAAGTCGTTGTAGTCGGTGTCGACATCCCACACGGAATCCTCCGCGTCCTCCCCCACCGGCGAATGGAAGTCCGACATAAAGACGATGGCCTGGTCGAACTTCTTGGTGTCCTCGGCGCGCAGGCTGTTGACGTACTCGAGGTCATCGGCGCAGGTCTTGTCGTCGGTGAAGGCGATGCGCCTCATGACGCAGCCCTTCCACATGCCAAACTGCTCGAGAATCGCGTCGAGTGCGGCGTCCATGTCCGCCTCGGTGAAGAGCTCGGACGTTCCGTAGTCCACCACGCAACCGGCGACCATCGGATCCACCTGGTCCAGGTACTCCTCGAGCGTGAGCCCGCCGTCCATGATCTCGTGCGCGACGTCGGCGCTGTCCACATAGCGGATGTGCCAGGGCTCGTAGCTATAACCCGTCATGATCTTCTTGCCCGCGGGATAACGCAGAATAAAGCCGTGGTCGGCGAGCTTGGCATGGACCTTCTCCCAGACCTTGGGATGCGTGGTCATCTCCGCCTCGTCGGTCACGGCCTCGCCGGCGATGATGGGATAGAGATCCAGCGCCAGGCCCGTGTGGTACTCGGAGAAGCCTGGAGCCGTCATGTGATGCTCCGCGTAGACCGCGCCCTGCTCCTCGGTGAGCTCGTCCATGAGCTTCTGCTGGTCGTCCACGCTCACAAAGGCGGAGGCAAGGTCGATGTGCACGCCATCGGACTCGAGGTCGGACTTAAGCGAGACGAACGCGTCGTTGGCCTTGGTCTCCAGCTCGACGGTATCGCCTTCGGAGTTGGTGTAGCTGACGAAGGTAAAACTGTCGCGCCAGGCGTCGGCAATCTTATGCTGCTTGTTGACAAGAGCGAGGTACTCCAGGTCTCCCGAGAGATCCTCCGGAAACTCCTCGGCGACCTCCTCTTCCTTGTCCTTCGAGCAACCCGCCAAAAGCGTCGCGCCAAACGTCTCGGCAAGCGCGCCGACAAAGCCTCGTCTGGTCAAGCTTTTCTCAAACATGCTTGCCATATCGGTCCCCTAACCCGTAGCCAAACCATCCGTCCCATTGTATGGCACTTGTCGCCATATGCGAGGGGCTGCGGCGGAGCTATCCGCGGACGTGTGGGGCACGGGTCCGCTGCTAGAGACGGAACGGGGCCCGGTTCCGGGCCGATCGGCGGACCGGTCGCAACTGGTCCGCTGCGGGGGACGCAACGGGGCCAGGTTCCGGCTCTGCCTGCGGACGGGTCGTGACTGGTCCGCTGCGGGAGACGGAACGGAGCCCTGTTCCGGGCCGATCGGCGGACCGGTCGCAACTGGTCCGCTGCTGGAGACGGAACGGGGCCCGGTTCCGGGCCGATTGGCGGACGGATCGCAACTAGTCCGCTGCGGGAGACGGAATGGCGGCTGGTTGCGGCTCCAACGACGGACGGGTCGTGACTGGTCCGCTGCTGGAGACGCAACGGGGCCTGGTTCCGGCTCTGCCTGCGGACGGATCGCAACTAGTCCGCTGCGGGAGACGGAATGGCGGCTGGTTGCGGCTCCAACGACGGACCGGTCGCAGCCCGCACAAAAGAGGAGGGCTGCCCTCTCGAGCAACCCTCCCCTGTCAGTCCTCGGTACCTGCTCGCACCTGAAGCGCTACACCAGCTGGGTCACGCGCTCCACCGCCGGGAAGCTCCGCATGGCGCCCGTCGGGCAGGCCTCCACGCACTTGAGGCAGCTCGTGCAGAAGGTGCGCGCCTCCTCCGGCACCATCGGGTTGACCACCGTGGAGAAGCCGCGGTTGTACAGCCCCAGGAAGGTCTTGCCCACAACCTGGTCGCAGGTGCGGTAGCAAAGGCCGCAGAGCACGCACTTGTCCGGGTCGTGCACGATGACCTCGCTCACCACCGGCACGTCCTCGCGGTCGTGCATCTCGCCCGCAAACCTCTCGGGCTCCACGCTAAAGCGGTTGGCAAACTTGATCAGGCGGCAGTCGTAGTAGTCGTGGCAGCCGCACTCCAGGCACCTCGACGCCTCGCGCTGCGCCTGCTCCTCGGTAAAGCCAAAGTAGATCGGCTCAAAGTTGTCGCGACGCTCCTCGGGGGTGAGGCCCGGCATCTTCTCGCGCTTCTGCTTGGGCTCGTCCTCAAAGTCCTCGGGAGTTTTCTCCTGCGTCACAAAGTACGGCACCTGCGCGCGCACCTCGTCGCCCTCGAGGTAGTTGTTGATGCAGAGGGCCGCCTTCTGCGCCTCGGCGATGGCCTGGATGGCGATGCCGGCGCCGCGGTTGGTCACGTCACCCGCCGCGAACACGTTGTCATATGCCGTGCGGAAGGTCATCCCGTCACAGGCGATCGTCCCGCGCTGGGTGAGCAGCTCCTCCGCCACGGCGCCCGCGCAGTCCGCGCCCTGGCCGATGGCCATGAGCACGTCGTCCACGGGGATGTCCTCGGTTGCGCCCTCCACGGGCACGGGACGGCGGCGGCCAGAGGCATCCGGCTCGCCCAGCTCCATGACCTGCAGCTTCATGCCGGTCACATGACCGTTCTCACCATAGAACTCGATCGGGTTGGTGAGGAACTTGAAGGTGACGCCCTCCTCCTCGGCCTCCTCGATCTCGATATCGGCCGCGGGCATCTCGGCGCGCGTGCGGCGGTAGACCACGTAGACCTCCTTAGCGCCCAGGCGCACGGCGGTGCGGCAGCAGTCCATGGCGGTGTTGCCGCCGCCACACACGGCCACGCGCTCGCCCAGCGTGGGACGCTCGCCCAGGCCCAGACGCTCGAGAAAGTCGATGCCGCCATGCACGCCGGCGAGGTCCTCGCCCGGCACGCGCATGTTCATCGAGCGCCAGGCGCCCAGCGCCAAAAGCACCGCGTCGTACTCGGCGCGCAGCTCGTCAAACTGGATGTCGCGGCCAAGCTTCACGCCGTTTATCATCTCGACGCGGTCGAGCACGGCCTTGGGCAGGCGGTACTCGGGGATGCCGTAGCGCAGCATGCCGCCCATCTTGGGCTGCTGGTCGAAGATGGTGACCGCATGGCCATAGCGGCGCAGGAAGTACGCCGCGGTGAGGCCGGCCGGGCCGCCGCCGATGATGGCCACGCGCTTGCCGGTGTCGGGCTCGCACGAGACCACGTACGGGTCGCCGTCGGCCTCGATCTTGTCGGCGGCGAAGGCCTTGAGGAAGGCGATGGAGATGGGCTCCTCCACCATCTTGCGGCGGCACGCGTCCTCGCAGGGGTGCGGGCACACGCGGCCGATGGAGGCGGGCAGCGGGAAGGCCTCGTACACGGTGGAGACCGCGTCCTTGTAGCGGCCCTCGCGGATTTCGCCCACGTACTTCTGGCAATCGGTCATGGCCGGACAGTTGAGCTTGCAGGGCCCACGGCAGTCGCCGGTGTGGTCGGAGAGCAGAAGCTCCAGCGCGGTCTTGCGCGCACGATCGACGCGCTCGGAGTGCAGGTGGACGACGTAGCCCTCCTGCGGACGCGCCGAGCAGGCGCGCAGCAGCTTGGGCACGCCCTCGACCTCCACGAGGCAGATGCCGCAGGCGCCGTAGATGGCGGTGCGCTTGTCAAAGCAGAGCGTGGGGATCTCGATCCCGGCCCTGGTGGCGGACGTGAGGATGGTGTCGGAAGGCTCCGCGATCACTTCCACGCCGTCGATGGTGTACTTGATGGACATGATGATGTGCCTCCCTTCCTACCTGACCTGGACGGCGCCAAAGCGGCAGGCCGTCTTGCAGTTGCCGCACTTGATGCAGAGCGTGGGGTCGATCTTGTGCGGGCTCTTGCGCTCGCCCGAGATGGCCTGCACCGGGCACTGCCGCGCGCAAGCGGTGCAGCCCACGCACTTGTCCTGGTCGATGTAGTAGGTGATGAGCTCGCGGCACTCGCCGGCCGGGCAGCGATGCTCGGCAATGTGCGCCTCGAACTCGTCGCGGAAGTAGCGGATGGTGGTAAGCACCGGGTTGGGGGCCGTCTGGCCCAGGCCGCAGAGCGCGCCGTCCTTGATGGCGTAGCAGAGCTCCTCGAGCTTCTCGATGTCGCCCTCCTCGCCCTTTCCGTCCACGACACGCGAGAGGATCTCGAGCATGCGCTCCTTGGCCGTGAAGTCGAGGAAGAAGCGGGCCATGCCCACCATGCAGGTGCTCTCGTCCATGACGACCATGCCGCCGGAGCCCATGATGGCGCCCGTGGCGGAGAGCTCGGCGTAGTCGATGATGGTGTCGAGCTTGGAGGCGGGCACGCAGCCGCCGGAGGGGCCGCCCAGCTGGACCGCCTTGAACTCCTTGCCGTTGCGGATGCCACCGCCGATGTCAAAGATGACCTCGCGCAGCGTGGTGCCCATGGGCACCTCCACCAGGCCGCCGCGGCGGATCTTGCCGGAGAGGGCGAAGACCTTGGTGCCCCTGGAGTTCTCCGTGCCCATGGCCGCGTACGCGGCGCCGCCGTTGACGATGATCCACGCGACGTTGGCGTAGGTCTCGACGTTGTTGATGTTGGAGGGCTTGAGCCAGTAGCCGGCCTGCGCCGGGAAGGGCGGCTTGAGGCGCGGCATGCCGCGCTTGCCCTCGAGCGACTCGATGAGGGCGGTCTCCTCGCCGCAGACGAAGGCGCCCGCGCCGGCCTTGATGCGCAGGGTGCAGCTGAAGTCGCTGCCCAGGATGTTGTCGCCCAGGTATCCGCGCGCGGTGGCGTCCTCGATGGCCTTGCGTAGGCGGATGATAGCAAGCGGGTACTCCGCGCGCACGTAGACGATGCCCTCGCTCGCGCCGATGCAGTAGGCGCCGATGAGCATGCCCTCGATCAGGCTGTGCGGGTCGCCCTCGATGACCGCGCGGTCCATGAACGCGCCGGGGTCGCCCTCGTCGGCGTTGCAGATGAGGTACTTCTGGCCGGTCTCGTCGGCCTTGGCGTCGCGCGCGGCACGCCACTTGAAGGCCGTCGGGAAGCCCGCGCCGCCGCGGCCGCGCAGCCCGGCGACATCGATCTCGTGGATGACGTTCTCCTGGCTCATGCCCTCGGCGAGGATCTTGGTAATGGCCTGGTAGCCACCGTGGGCCAGGTAGTCGTCGATGCTCTCGGGGTCGATGATGCCGCAGTCGCGCAGGGCGATGCGGGTCTGCTTGTCCAGGAACTCGGCGTCCTCGGCGGAGATGCGCAGGCCGTCAACGAGCGAGAGGTCGCCCGTGGTTGCAGCCTGATAGATCTTGTCGGCGTCCTTGGCCTGCACCTTTACCAGGCGGTGCAGCGCGCCCTCGTCGTCGTAGAGGTCGACGATGGGCTCAAGGAAGCACATGCCGTTGCAGCCGGTGATGCCCAGCTCGACGCCCGTGGGGTTGGCCTCGGCCAGCAGCTCCTGAAGGCGGGTGTGCACGGCTCCGGCGCCGGCGGCCAGGCCGCAACTGCCCTCTCCTACGATAAGCCTCATGCGGACGCACCTCCCTCGGCGGACTCGGCGGCCAGCGAGCGCAGGACCTTCTTTGCCTTGTCGGGCGTGAGGCTGCTGTACGTGGTGCCATTGATCATCATCACGGGCGAGAGCGAGCAGCAGCCCAGGCAGGCCACGTGCTCCAGCGAGAAGAGGCCGTCGGGCGTGGTCTCGCCGTCGTGGATGCCCAGCTCGTCGGAGATTGCCGCGGAGATAAGCTCGGAGCCGTTGACGTGGCAGGCGGTTCCCTGACAGAGCATGATGAGATACTTGCCCACCGGCTCGAGTCGGAACTGCGCGTAGAAGGTGGCCACGCCCACGATGGTGGCGATGGGTGTCCCCGTGCGCTTTGCGATGTACTCCATGGCATCCATGGGCAGGTAGCCGTAGGCCGCCTGCGTCTCCTGCAGGATGGCGATGAGGCTGCCTGGCACCTCGGCGTAGGAATCGAGCACTGGCTCGATGAGCGACAGGTCGCTCGGTTTTTGCTTCGACATACGCATTCCCCCTAGGGTATGTTGAGAGCCTAACTTGGCCACTATACGTGAGGAATGGCGGGGGTTGAGAAATCGGTCACGTAATCTCACCTGATGGAAATGCTTCGGTAATTATGCGAGGTCGATAGATTGCGAAATGGAGGCCCCATTGTCTGAGAAAGGAATACGTCAGTAAGACCCGGGACAACACAACTCGACTTAACGCCATACGTTTAAACGCCTTACCATTAGTTCAAGCGATTAACTCGAAAAGAGAGTAGAGCCTTCAGCCGATGAGTCATCGTCATAATGCAGGTAGGTGGGTCATACTCTTCGCAGGTTACTAGCATGGAGGTTCCCATGGATGAAGGACTGGTCAAACAGCAGCAGGTAGCGCTCGAGTTCCTTGGCATTTTCGCAGAACAGAGACTTGATTACTATCAAAGCCCAAATCGGGATGGGTTAACGCTACGAGGGCTGCTTAGCAAAGATGTCGTAATGTTTGCAGCGCGAGGTGTTTACACCGCAGATGAGTATGTGGAAGAGGCATTCCGCGCCAAAGAAAGCTCGTCAGAAGAGACTGTGATGGGTAACACTTGGCAAGCAATCATAGCCGCCATATCGGCAGACACGTTAGACTCAGGCGATCTCATGACGGTTCGCGACGGGGCTTTATGGGTCTGCGAACTGAAGGCGCAGCCGAATACCACAAACTCATCGAGTTTCCCGCAAGAGCTCCGTGAGCTTAAAACAAAGCTTGAGATCCAGAGTCGCTATCAAAGGGCAAGCAGGCAACCCTTGAGAGCAGCGTTTTGCGTCATGCGTTCAAACAGATCGAGAGATGAAGAAAGGGTCTATCAAGCAGCGGATGGCGATCGCGCTAATTACGACTTGAACGGCTTCGCATATCGCTATCTGGAAGGCAAAAAGTTCTGGCGGTGGCTCGCTGACCTTGATGGTCCAGAAGGGCTCGTCGAAGATGCAAGCGCGTTGTGCGCAAATCGAGACGCAATCAGACTCGCACGCCAGAAGCGTATGGCTGCGCTGAAACAAGAAATGCATGATGCCTTAGATGAATACGGTCTTCCTCATACGATCGATGGTGTCTTGCGTTTGAAGAAGTTGCTGAATTAGCCTACACGCCAAGTGTTCTCGTTCGTGTTTTTGTAGCGTGAGTAAGGGAAGCCCTTCCATTTCTCGTTGGGCTTCTCTCCTCTCATATCCTCGAGAATAGCCTTACCTATCGCCTCTCCCAGAGCTATAGGGACCGCATTGCCGATTTGCTTGTACTGATCCGCGAGATCACCGCATATGCGCCAATCGTCAGGGAAACCCTGCACACGCTTGTATTCTTCTACAGATAAGGGTCGCACCTCAGTCGGATGACAAAGATATGTTGCCGGCATGGTTGGAGAGGTCACAAGTGTCGGGCAAGGCCTATCTGTCCAGATACGGCGATAGAACCCCGTCTTACCCCCTGATAGTGCGTATGCTTTCCCCATGGCATCAGCTTGTACAGACTCAGGAAGGTCTTTCCAGTACTGCCCCTCGCTCAGCATGCGAAGATACTTTGCCCTCTTCTCAGGAAAAGCAGTGTAATGGGCTTCAGCAAGATCAGAAGTTACCTCCCCAAACGTTCTCCAGGACGGAAGGCCCCAGTTAGAATCATTGGAATGGGTCGGGCAGAGCTTTTGCACCTTTCCACCCTTTTTGGCTATTAGAACAACACGCTCCCTGACCTGAGGAGCTCCAAAATTCGCTGCGTTATAGAGCTCGAATGAGACTTCATATCCCATCTCGCCTAGCCTTTTGAGGATAAAGCTGAGCGCGCCACCATGTATCGGTTTTCCACCATCCTCAATTGGCCATGCAGTGGACAGCAGTCCCCGTACGTTTTCAATAACTAAGTATTTTGGGTTGAGCTCCTGCGCCAAGTCGAGATACTGCAAAAACACGTTTCCCCTCGAGTCTCCAAATGCTCGGCGCGCACCCGCCGTGCTGAATGCTTGGCATGGTGGGCCACCGAAAATGACATCGATTGGTTCGTTTGGCTCCAGCCCCGCATATTCGCGAACAGTATCTGCCTTGAGGCGACTGATGTCACCAACAAGCGCCGCGTTTGGCCTGTTTGCATCGATTGTCATTCGACACTTCTTATCAAACTCACAGAAGAGCATCGCTTCGATACCAGCTCGTTCCATTCCCAAATCAAGGCCTAAGGCACCCGAGAAAAAGCTCAGGGCAACAACATCTGGCTTATCGGCAATAAGCCTTGGATGATCTTTCGGGGCTGGAACCAGATTATTCGCTTCGAGATATGTATCAACATCATCACTGGCAATCAGCAAACGTCGGCCATCACTAAGAGTCCGCACGTCTCCGCGCCTTACGTAACGAGATGCGGTGGGGACACTGACCCCAAGCACGTCAGCAAAAGCCTCAACCGTGTACAAATCCTTATGCGTTTCCATGGACTGTATTCCTTGTTCCTTTGTTAAATATTGCAGTCCCTATTTTAGCTTTATCAGTTCGGTTTGCTAGCCCTATTTCAGTGGAGAGCGTTTAAGGTAAGTGTGATTTCGAGGATGCTCCTTCTGGACGCTCCAGAGCTATTTCTGTCTCATAGCTAATGGCCAACGCCTCACTAGCGTCGTGAAACGTGTCGCCATCAAAGTGCAAATAAGCCCAGATGCTATTGACGGACGCAAATTCCGCCAACTCCTCGAAGACGCATCGGTTATTGGGAAACGCGATCCAACCATCTCGTTAGTGCACATTCAATTAATGGAAGAGTGCTACCAACATGAGTTGATTGCTTTCCATCTAATGGACGGTCAGAGGCACGATATCTAGGAGTGGTTACTTTCTATGCAGGCTTAGTAACCAACTCGATAGACAAAGAATCTCGAGAAGTCAGCCCCACTCTTGCGATCGGTCAGATGCTCCGTTTCAATATGCAAGTCAATGTACTCAGGCTTATCCCCTCTTGCTGCCAGCCCTTGCCGGCCTTCCTCTTCCATACACAATGAACCCGCTGGAACGTCTAGAACCAGCAGCTCAAAACGAGAGGTATCATTGAGCACTATGCTCCAGTCACCGTCGAGCATGGTTCTTTTGGGGTTTAGGAAAAACTCGGTACCTCTCTCATTTAGTACGGCATACGATGCACGTTCTCTAAGACTAGCTCCGTTCTCTGCGGCATATTCAATGGCAAGACTCTTGGTACGCTTCCCAAAAGCAAGTCGGTTGTGTATATCGGTGATGTCGATGCGCGCCGCTTTTCGAGATTCAGCACCACCAACACCAACTGGTTTCTTGTTAAAGACGGGTATGCCAATGAACTCCATTAGGAACAAGGCTTCTTCGAGGTATTGAGATAATGCGACCTCACGAAAGCGGTCGACCTTGACGGGATTACCCTTCTGCTTGTTGTCGCAGTCAAGTCTTCCGATAAAGCGCGCCTTCTCAATGAGAGAGGTTTCCAGCCAATCGATGTCAGTATGGTTCAGGCTGTCATCTTTGGTGGTGAGTATCACAACGCTCTCCCACCATTCTTTCGCTGACATATGTTCTGCAATCCGTCGGGCAAGGTCTGAGGACTGACCCACATACACCCTATCTCTCGAAAGGAGCAGGTAAACGCCGTATTTATCGCATGCGCCAGTTTTTAGCAGTTCCTCTACCGCCTCGCGCGGAGCAGAGTACATCTCTCCGGAATACCATCCTGAATCCTCAATGCTTACGACTCCCCGCAGGCTTCCATCGTACAGCAAGAGGTTGATGGTCTTTGCACGCGCTTCCATGTCCGATACCCTGTCCCGTCACTCAATACAAGTCTTTTTTGACAGGGCAATGATCCCACAGCAAATAGTCATTGTGAAGGTCAGTGACGCAAGGTAGACAGCAGGGTTCAATGAGCGGGCACATCGATTCATGTCTCAGCAGGCCGTCTCTACCCCAAGAACACTACATCGTTGTGGTACTCAATGAAATCTCTTCTGGGTTTGAAACGTCCAGGCACCCGAATGCGATTCCCGTGATAACGCCAAAGCAAATCTTCACCGGCCGTATCCTTTGGAACCTTTCGTGACACAACAACGCGCAAATCATAGTCTATGGTCATGAGCCCTCTATCGAAGGCCCGATCGTGTAAAGCATCCAGCAGGAGACCATTTTCGGGCGAGAGTCGTTCGGTAAGGGGGTCAGCAACGCTCCATGGTTTGATATGGCTCGCAACCAGTAGTTTCTCAACCGAAAGGCCTGTTAGGCAGCATTTCTTATCGTAGTTCTCAAGTATGGCACTGCGGAAATAGTTCTGGTTAGCACGTGCAGTTGCCACCACAGTACGATCTTTTCCTTCTGGCAGGTCTCTGGTTAGGTATTCGACAACCAATCCTCCCGATTGCAGTGCTGAGAAGTCAGTTATGAGATGGTCTATAGCCTCTTCTGTAAGCTCGTCCGCCCTCTCGGCGTATTCATCCCAAACTCTCCTGTCTAGACTGCTTCCATTGTGCAGTCCACCCTGACTTGAAGGGTCGTGTGCTTTGATATTCCCGAGCTTAAACGAAATAGAAGAGGGACTCCTGCCCAATGCCGTTGCAAGAGCAATGACATCCTGATTATTCTTGTGATGCTGGCCAGACGGTAACAAGAGGTAGAGTGCGAACGCTTCGAGTGTCTCTTCCCATGTCCATTTCTGACCAGCTGCCATGGCATCTCCCGTCCTAGGCTTGATACCAGGCTAATGCGGTGCCTCCGCCAGAGTAATGCCCCATCGGTAGCCGGCAATGAATGAACTATTGCATCCGGTCTTTCCAGACTATCTCCGCCGCCTCTTCCCCTCCGGCAGCTCCGCCAGCATCGCCTCCACCATCTCCGCGACGGCATCGGGATCCTCCACGTCCACCACCAGCATCGGCGACGCGCCGTCGTAGGGGACCTCCTCCATCGCAAGCGCGGCTCGCGACGCGTCCGTGACCTTCACCAGAAACCGGTCGTCGTACACCCCGCCAAAGAGCTTGCCCCGCGCGTACAGCAGGTACTCCCCCATCATCTTGCGCGTGGTGACCTCGGGCACACCCGCGAGCAGCTCGAGCACGTATTCCAGGTATTCGGGTGACGACGCCATGTTCCGCTCCTCCCGCAAAGGCCGCTACCGACAGTCTACGCCCCCGCGCCCGCCTTGCCCACGTGCCGCCTTGTGAGCGCGTCCCCTCGCCTCGCCACGCCACCCGTGGCAGCGCTCCCCCGCCTCCGCTACAATCCTTACCAGCGTATTGACAGCCGAATAAGGAGGTACCTTACGAGCAATCGTCGCAGCGTTCACGGTCGCGGAACCAAGCACAACTGCACGTGGAGTCCCAGCGGGAGGGGCAAGGGCTACCGGGAGGCGTACGTTGCCGCAGTGCGGCGTGGCGACAAGGACCGGATCAGCATGTGCCTCAGCAAGGACCGCTACGCGTCGCAGGCGAGCGCGGGATTCGCAATGGCAAGGCGAGAGGCGAAGTCAGGAAAGGTACTGAGGTTGTACCAGTGCCCGTATTGCGGCGGGTACCACCTCACGAGCAAGCCGATGGCAACCGACCCGTTGGCAGCTTAGTTCGAGTCAAACGCGAGTGCGGGGTGCCCTGGTAAGGCACCCCGCTTTTGTTTGGACTGGTTTGGTTGGGTGTAGCGTGTGCGCCCTGGCTAGATGAGCCCAGACATGTGCGCGCAGAGGATGACAGCGAGGTCCAGCACGATAAACAGCGGCAGACCCCAGACGAAGTACCACTTCTGGGTCTTGTGGCGGACGATGCTCATGGCGAGGAGCCCGCCGATTGCGCCCCCAATCAGGCTGAGCCCCAGCAGGCGTGCCTCCGGCGCCCGACGGCTATAGTCGCTGCCACTTGCCGCCACGTGCTTGTCCCAAGTGAACACGATAAAGGTGACCAGGTTGATGGCGGCCAGGTAGATGCCCAGGACCTTGAGTCTGGCGAGGTTCCATCCCGTTGCGAGGCCGACGATGCTCGTGTCCAGCGACACGAAGCCGAAGCGTACCGCCGCGACGAGCCCCCATGCGATGAGACAGACGATGGCGAGAAACCACCACGCGATGTTGCCCTTGTTCATGCGATGCCCGCGACCGGTCCCCGTGATGATGAACAGCGCGAGCAGCATCCCCAGCGCACCGCCCGCGATCGGGAAGACATCCATGATGAGGGAGTTTGCCGCAGAGTCGTCGACCGCGGGCCAGCGCATGCAGATGTGAAAGTCGATGACGAACGCCAAAAACGCCACCGCGTTTATCGCTATCAGATAGAGAAGGAATGGATCCAGATTCATGGCCACCTCCCCGTGCCGGTCGGTTGTTGCATGGGCCAGCATAGCAGCTTTGCGGTTGAGGGGTGTAGCTGTAGCTTTGCTAGAATGGGGAAACCAAACGTTGTCGCTTCCCCGCGTGACCTCGAAGGACTCTAGGATGGCCCGTCAAACTGGCAGAAAGCGCATGACCCTCTCCGAGCACCTCGCAATGAGGGCCCAGGCCGCCGAGGAGTCCCGCGCCCGCGAGGAGGCACGCGCCCACACGATCCAGAACCTCCGCGAGCTGGACAAGCAGGTGATGTGCACCTGTCCGGCGTGCGTCAAGCTCCGCGCGATGGCCAAGGAGCGCGAGGGGCGAGGCTGAGACGGCGCCAGTGACACACAAACTCCGTGGGAGTTAGTGTGTCACCCTCTGTTTAGATACGAAAACAGGCCCCGAAGGGCCTGTGAGGAATGCATGGTAGCCCGTACCAGATTCGAACTGGTGATCTCCGCCTTGAGAGGGACCTGCGGCAGCGAGCACAAGCAATGACCAACAGTAAGAAATGAACGTCTGAGCTGGGCCTTTTCGAAAACTGACGGACACTGGGGAGTACGTGGGAAAACCGCCGTTCGGGCGGTTTTGTTCCCCATTGTGTCCGGGTTGTGTCCGATTATTAATAAGAAACTTGATACCATCGCTGATTGTCTGCTACAAGAGGCGCTTGCGTCGTCATACCTCAGCTCACATTGGCTAGACGAGCGTGGTTGGTATACCGACCGGCTCGTTCAGCCACGTACTGGTGCAGGGCACATAACGCCACGCGATCTCCTTGAATGTCTCGCTCGAGGTTAAGGGTATACGATCAAATAGAGACCATCCATCCTGACGGCTCTCCACAACGACAAGATGCTGGTCCTTGATGAATGCAAGGTAACTGTCGAAACCAGGATTCAATACGCTGCGCAAATCAAAGGCTTTCGCGAAATCAGAGTAGACCGCATCGCATACCTTGGAGAGTGGGTACTCAACATCCCCTTCCGTATACAGAACATAGGGGAAAAGTATGAGGAGATTCTTCCTCGTATGGAGAAGCTTCAGAAATCTTGCGACCTCCTGCTCTATGTCATCAGCACAGTCGCGTTTGGGATCGGCGTCCCATAGCTTTCGCAGGTCGGATGCGCTTTGCCGCCTCAACGCAACATACAGCTTGATGCCTCGCATCGTACCTTCTCTTCTGCTTGTTGTAGTCCAGGTTATCCCGCTGTTAACGATCATCTGCCAAGATGTTTCCCGTAGCGCTTGCATCAGACACTGCCCTGCGGCTAGTTTGAAATCCAGGCAATAGGTATCGGAGATAGCATCGGCTTCCCCGTGCGCCTCTTGATCAGGAGCTTCAAATCTCACTCCACCTGTTTTGGCCATGAACGCTGACGATTCGTTTATCAGTTCTCTAAGCCAGTCCTCGTAGTTGTAGAGCGGGTTTTGTTCGGAATTGCCAATCACGTCTTTGATGATGAACCCCGCGGGGAGTACTTCTATTTTCAGCTCGCTCACGTCATCGTTCGGCATGGTTTACCTGCGCTCCTCTGTCGTCAAATCGATTCGGATCCTTAACGTCTGTGATTCTAATCATCACGGGAGACGTATTGCGGGACAACTCTTGCAAGCAGAAGGCTGGATAACCCACTGCCAGCAAACAAGTCGCCACACCCAACAGCCGAGGATGTTCAACCTGACTTAAAGGGCCGCTGATAGGGTTCCCTCATGCCAACCGTCGATGCATAGCAGCCAAAGCACCTTCGTACTGAGAGACTTATATAACTGTTATGTCTCGCAGGGAGGACGACGTGACTGCAGAACTGGATACCCGCAAGGTCATGCTCAATGGTCGAAAAACCGAACGCATCATCTTTGCAGTGACGCCCGAGCTCAAGAAGGCGATTGCTAAAGTGGCTGAGGACAAGTGCGTGAGCGTGTCAGCCTATATCACGGCACTTCTAGCTGACGACGTCATCGCCCGGGAGGTGAAGGACTAATGACGGCAGACATTGCCCCCGGCTCGCGTGTACTCATTCGTGGTGAAGAGTGGCTCGTAAAGCGCATCAACACCAACACACTCGGTAGCAGGGCGTTTCACTGTGAGGGGATCAGCCCTCTCGTACATGGTCGCGAGGCCGTCTTCCTCTCCGACTTGGACGAAGTCACGCCAGTAGACCCCGCCCACACCAAGCTCGTGGTGGACACCTCCCCCATGTACCGCAACACGAGGCTCTACCTCGAGAGCGCCTTGCGTCGCAAGATCCCCACTGACGATGCACTGCACGTCGGCCAGCACGCCGCCATGGAGCCGCTCACCTACCAGCTCGAACCTGCATACCAAGCGCTCAGGCACACTCGCCAGCGCATCTTGATAGCCGACACCGTGGGCTTGGGCAAAACCCTTGAGGCTGGCATCCTCATGAGCGAGCTCATCGCACGTGGCAGGGGCAAGCGAATCCTCGTGATCACCGAGAAGAGCATGCTTACGCAGTTCCAGATGGAGATGTGGAACCGGTTCACCATCCCGCTCGTGCGACTCGACTCCGCAAAAATCCAGCGCATTCGTGCCGAGCTTCCCTCCAATGCCAACCCCTTCTTCTATTACGACAAGGCAATCGTCTCCATAGACACCATCAAGCGTGGGGTCGAGTACGGCATCCACCTCGAAAACGCCTATTGGGACATCATCGTGGTCGACGAGGCTCAAAACGTCGCCGAGCGAGGCGCGCGCTCCCAGCGCAACCGCCTGGCTGAGCGGCTCAAGAACCGCTCGGACACGCTCATCATGCTCTCGGCTACACCCCATGACGGCAGGCCCCGCAGCTTCGCCTCGCTCATGAACATGCTGGATCCGACCGCGATTGCAGACCCAGACAGCTACACGCCCGAGGACATCAAGGGCCTCTGCGTTCGCCGCTTCAAGAAGGACGTGCGCGACCAAGCCGCTGACACCTTCCTGTCGAGGAACGTGGAGCTCGTTCCAACCGTCGCGAGTCCTGCCGAAGAGCATGTCTACGATGTCTTCGAAGAGCTCGATCTCAAGATGGACGCAAGGCGCCGAGGCGCAAGCACGAGCCTCTTCAAGATCGTCTTGGAGAAGGCGCTCTTCTCGAGTCCCGCAGCCTGCCTCAAGACAATCGAGCAGAGGCTTGCAAAGATCTCAGATCGCACCGATTCCGACAGCACGCACGACGCCGACCAGCTACGCACATTCCATGATGCCGTACGGCGCATCGGTGAAGGTTCGTTCTCGCGCTATCAGGGACTGCTCACCCTTTTGAGGGACCCAGCCTTTGGATGGCACCCTGGCGATGCGACGGACCGCCTGGTGATCTTTACCGAGCGCATCGAAACCATGAGGTGGGTTGCCGAGCATCTGAAGCGCGACCTCGGTATGGACGATGCGGCAGTCCGCACCATGTACGGCGGCATGAGCGACATGGAACAGCAGGACCTCGTGGCTGAGTTCGGCAACGAGGCCGCGCCAGTTCGGGTGCTCGTGGCCTCAGACGTGGCGTCCGAGGGCATCAACCTGCACTATCTCTGCCATCGCCTTGTCCACTTTGACACGCCATGGTCGCTCATGGTGTTCCAGCAGCGAAACGGCCGCATCGACCGCTACGGCCAGAAGCGTCGGCCCGAGATTCGCTTCCTCACGACCGAAGCCAAGAACGACCGCATCAAAGGCGATGCCCGCATCATAGAGATTCTCATCGAGAAGGAGAGACAGGCGCACGACAATATCGGGGACCCCTCCATGCTCCTCGGCAAGTTCAATGTGGAGGACGAGACCCGCGTGGTGGAGCAGGCGCTCGAGACTGGCTCAGACGCCGAGGCGTTTGAGCAGGCTTTCGTCGACGACGGTGGAGATGACGACTTCTCGCTCTTCGACCTCTTTATCGAGAAGGCGCAGGAGCAGGCCGCGGGGCAGGTTCCCACGATCGAGGACCACACCCTGCTCGACGACATGGAGTTCCTGCAGGAAGGACTGGAGGCCTTTGGCAAGGACTCCGGCGTCCAGAGCCGCCAGCAGCTCGACAAAGTGCGGGGACTTCGCCTGCGGATCGACCCGAGCGGCGAGCTTGCCCGCCGGCTCAAGAAGATCGCACCAGAGCGCAATGTCAATAGCGACACGCTGGTGCTCAGCCCCGACAAGGCGCATTGCATGGAGGATGCCGAGCGTGCCCGCAGCGCAGAGTTCGAACTAGGCAACTGGCCCCAGGCACAGTATCTCTGGCGTCTGCACCCAATCTTCGAGTGGATCGAGGACAAGGCCTCGATGCAGCTCTTCCAGCGTGATGGGGCCCCTCTCGTGAGCGTCAAGGGACTCGCTGCCAGCCAAACCCTCTTCCTCGTGCAGGGCATCTTCCCAAACCGTAAGTCGTCGCCTGTCGTAGACGAATGGTTCGGCCTGCTCTTCGAGAACGGGTCTTTCGAGCGTGAGCTCACGCTCAACCAGGTCGTCAAACTGACACAGATCGATGACGAGCGAATCCCCAATCAGCTGCTGACGACGGACCAAGAAGCTCAGCATGCCGGCACGCTCTGCCCTATGGTTGTCGCCGAAGCGCACAAGCACATGACCAAGTCCTTCGATGCGTACAAGCAGAGGATTGACCCGCACATCTACGAGGAAATTGACAATCTGGAGCGCCTGCGCGAACGGCACAAGGAGGTGCAGCTCGCCCTTCCCACGTTCGAGAGCGTGCGCACGCGAAAGGCGGCAGAGATTGACGACCTCTTTGACCAGTACGTCAAATGGGTCAGCGACACCCTCGAGATCGAGGACAACCCCAACATTCGCATCCAAGCCGCATTCGTGGGAGCGTAAGAGATGGCTATAGACCTCACCGGCATCAGCAGCGTCAACGAGTTCTACACGGATCACTATCTGTCCGACTACTTCGAGCAGAGCGTGAAGGAGGCCGTCCAGGACTGGAAGACTGTCGCCAAGGACACGGATGCGCGGACGCCCTATCAGAACCTGCGCGATACCAGCACACTGTACTACCGGCTCTTTGGAGAAGGCGGGCCGCGTCGTTCCCAAGACGGCTACCGCGAGATGCTGGACGCCTACCTCAACGCCCTGGGGTACCCGGAAGCCCAGCCAGACCAGATACCCCTTCCCGATGGCACCTTCGTGCCCTTGATGGCAGAGTATCGGGACGCGGACAACAGGCCGCGCGTGTGGGTCATCGCCTGCCATCCCAAGGACGAGGAAGACCTCCTCTCCACGATGCCCCTGAGCCTTGCGGAAGAAGAGGATGCCCCCACCTGTGGCCACTCGTGCGAGGAGGCGCTCGACGTCCTGCTCCTCGACGTCGCACATCCCGCCCGCTTCGTCATCCTTGCCAGTCCCAAGGAGCTGGTGCTTGTCGACCGAAACAAGTGGCCAGAGAAGCGCTACCTTTCCTTCGACATGGATGAGATCTTCCGCAGGCGCGAGGAATCCTCCTTCCAAGCCGTAGCGACGTTCCTGGCATACAGCAGCCTCTGCCCACAGACAGGCGATATTCTGCTCGACGAGCTCGACCGCGAGTCTCGCGAGCACGCATCAGAGGTGTCCGACTCGCTGCGCTACGCCCTGCGCGAGTGCGTGGAGCTGCTTGGCAACGAGGTCATCTTCGACTGGACGCACAACAAGGGCCGCAGCCTCGGCAAGGACCCTATCGATGCGGGCGAGCTTACGATCGAATGCCTCCGCTACATGTACCGCATGCTCTTCCTGCTCTTCATGGAGGCGCGTCCCGACCTGGGCTTTGCACCCACCAAGTCTGAGGCCTACCTCAAGTCTTACTCGCTTGAGTCCATCCGCTCCATTGCGGAGAACCACCGCGACGACATCGATGCTTCGGGAGAGGACACAGATTACATCGATCGTACGCTTCGCATAGCCTGCGAGCTGGTATACGACGGCTACCCCACAGACGAGCAGCAGTACCAGAGCCTGCTCGCGGCCGGCTCCACCAACGACGTCTTTATCGTGCCACCCCTCAAGGCGCATATCTTCGACCGCGAGCGCACCCCGCTCATCGATGACGCACGCCTGCGCGATTCCGTCATGCTGCAGATCGTTGACAAGATGAGCTACACGCACCCCACAAAGGGACGCTCCGAGCGCGTGAGCTACGGTACGCTCGGCATCAACCAGCTGGGTAGCGTATACGAGGCCCTCCTCTCATATCGCGGCTTTATTGCTCAAGAGACGCTCTACGAGGTCAAGCGAGCCAAGGACAAGTTCAACGAGCTGGACGTTGGCTACTTCGTCACCGAGGCGGAGCTGGGCCAGTACACCGAGGACGAAAGGGTGCGCTACGAGAAGCCCAATCCTCGCGCCGGTGAGTTGAGGACCTATGAGAAGGGGCACTTCATCTATCGTCTGGCCGGACGCGAGCGTGAACAGTCGGCCTCGTACTACACGCCCGAGAGCCTCACGCAGTGCCTCGTCAAATACGCTCTCAAGGAACTCCTGCAGGGCAAGACGGCCGACCAGATCTTGAGCCTCACCATCTGCGAGCCCGCCATGGGCTCGGCGGCGTTCTTGAACGAGGCGATCAATCAGCTGGCAGAGGCGTATCTCACAAAGAAGCAGGAGGAGCTGGGACAGACCATCCCGCACGACCAGCGACAGCTCGAGCTGCAGCGCGTCAAGATGTTCATCGCAGACCGCAACGTGTACGGCATCGACCTCAACCCAATCGCCGTGGAACTGGGAGAGGTCTCCCTCTGGCTCAACACCATCAGCCAGGACGGCCACGTGCCCTGGTTTGGCAACCAGCTGCACTGCGGCAACTCGCTCATTGGCGCACGCCGGCAGGGGTATACCGAGAAGGACCTGTCTTCCAAGACCAAGGGCATCCGCTGGTACGACCACGAACCCGAGCGCGTGGGCTTCGAGACGGGCTGCTCAAGGAGCCATCGCGTCTACCACTTCCTCGTGGGCGACCCAGGCATGGCCGACTACGGGGACAAAGTCATCAAAGGTCTGGAACCCCAGGCCATCGCCGGCATCAACCGTTGGCGGAAGGGCTTTACGCAGCCATACCGCACCGACGAGGTCAAGAGCCTGCGCGAGCTCTCCTACGTGGTCGACGACCTGTGGAAGAAGCAGGTGGACCAGCAGCGCGAGCTGCGCCGGCAGACGCTCGACGAGCTCCATTGCTTTGGGCACGACGAGGCGGCCAGGCCCAACCGCACGAGCATCCGCCAAAAGGACCAGGTGCTCGCCCAGTTCTACCGCAGCGAGCACGCGCGCAACGCCGGCCCCTATGCGCGTCTCAAGTTTGCGATGGACTACTGGTGCTCGCTGTGGTTCTGGCCCATCGACAAGGCGGACCTGCTGCCCTCGCGCGACGAGTTCCTCATGGACATGTCCTTCATCCTCATAGGCACGGTATCGGGCGTGGTGGGCGTCGAAGAGCAGGCCACGCAGCAAATACAGCTGGACTTGGGCGAGGAGTTCCAGACGGACAAGGACCGCGAGCTGCGCCAGATGCAGATGCAGTTCGGTCTTGAGAACGAGGTAGACCTCGACAAGCTCTGCAACCAGTTCCCGCGACTCGCGGTGGTAAGAGAGATCTCCGAGCGCCAGCACTTCTTCCACTGGGAGCTGGAGTTTGCCGACGTGTTCGAGGCACGTGGCGGGTTCGATCTGCTGTTGGGGAACCCACCCTGGATCAAGCTGGAGTGGAACGAGCAGGCCGTGCTCTCGGACGACGATCCACGTTTCGCCGTCAAGAAGCTCTCGGCAGACCAGACGGCGCGGCAACGTGGCGAGGCGCTTGAGAACCCTGCGGCACGTAACACGTATCTGTCCGAGTACGTAAAGATGACGGGACAGAAGAGCTTCCTCAACGCCGTACAGAACTATCCGCTGCTTAAAGGGCAGCAAACGAACTTGTATAAGTGTTTTTTGCCGCAGGCTTGGGGGTTCTCGCAGGAAAACGGCGTATCTGCCTTCATCCATCCCGATGGCATTTTCAACGATCCAAAAGCGGCAGCGCTTCGCGCTGCCGGTGGTCTACGCCTGCGAACACACTTTCAATTCGTAAACGAATTGAAAGTGTTCGCAGGCGTAGACCACCATACGGTGTTCAGTCTGAACACGTATGGTGGTGTACGCCAAGAGCCGAGCTTCGACTCAATCTCAAACCTGTACACACCATCCACCATCGAAGAATGCTATGAGTCGGATGGTAAAGGCCCGGTTCCTGGCGTAAAGACCAGCGAGGGAGATTGGGAGACGAGAGGCCACCGTGACAGGATTGTCCATATAGGCGCCGACGAGCTCAAGACGTTTGCAAGACTGCTAGGCGACTTGGAATGGCTCGGAGCTAGAGTGCTAACCGTTCACGCTGAGCCACTCATGAAGGCCCTTTTGAGCATTTCCAATCAGTCGGTCACGTTAAGGTCTGACAAAACAGTAGTCTTCTCTTCCCAGTGTTGGCACGAAACAAACAGCGTTAAGGATAAGACGATTAAGCCATCCGTTGGTTTTGTTGAAACGGCTAATGAGAGCATCTTATCAGGACCACACCTCGGTGTAGCGAATCCCATCTATCAAACTACGAGGGCGGTTTATCGCAATAACAGCGACTATGACCCGATCGATCTTGAGTCAATTCCAGAAAGCTATTTGGTAAGAACGAAATACCGCAGAGTTCCAGATAGGCAAGCATACACACAGAGGATGCCAACAGATGCATCAGGTGCGACATTCGATCAATACTATCGGGTTGTATTCCGAGATATGGTCGGATGTTCTTCCGAGAGAACTTTGCAAGCGGGTATTGCATCACCAGGCCAGATGTGGATACATAAGCTCCTTGGAGCTTATGTATCCACATCTGAAACGTGGATAAATAAGAATCGAACCTCACGGTATCGATTGCTTTCATGGGTGGCAGGATGCATGGCTTCTCTTCCTTTGGATTATGTTGTACGTGCAATAGGCAAAGGCGACTTAACTGTTGATAACATCTATTCGGTTCCAGTTATCGATACGCCACTCTTTGACGAAATCGCCTGTCGCGCCCTCCTCCTGAACTGCCTAACGCGCGACTATGCTGACCTATGGCGTGATGTGTGGCAGCCCGAGTTCGCCAGCTACTCCTGGGCAAAGGATGATCCGCGCCTCCCCGCGAGCACTTTTTCCTCCCTCGCGGACGAGTGGTGCTGGGAGACGCCGCTGCGCAAGGATTACCAGCGCCGGCAGGCGCTCGTTGAGCTCGACGTGCTCGTCTCGATGGCGCTCGGGCTCACGCTCGACCAGCTCATCACCGTCTACCAGCTCGACTTCTCGGTGCTCCAGTCATACGAACGCGAGACGTGGTACGACGTCAACGGACGCGTGGTGTGCTCGCGCAAGGCCATGGGCAACTTCAAGTACAAGCCCACGGAGTTCAAGAAGGCCTTTGGCGACATAGATGTCTGCACGTCAGGCGTCTACCCAAAGACCTACATCGACGACACCCTGCCCGGAGGGCCGTTAGAGCGCACCATCGAGTACGTGGCACCCTTCGACACCTGCGACCGCGTGGAGGACTACCGTACAGCCTGGGCTTTCTTCGCTGATAAGTACGGCACGGGCAAAGGGTAGGAAGCAATTTCTGTCCGGGACATCTGATAGGCTTCCCTCGCACATGATGCGAGGGAAGCCTCACGAAAAGCATTGCAAGCGTAAAGGAAGGGAGCGCCCATGGCGGGCAAGGTTGACGAACTCAAAGCTGGCCCAGAGGGCACAAGTCTCGACGAGATGCTGCGCCGAGCCAGCCAGTTGGTCTCGCTGTCGCGCAGCTATATCGGGCAGGCGGTCAATCTCATAACCGTCTATACGAGCTTCGAGCTTGGGCGCTACATCGTGGAGGAGGAGCAGCAGGGCAGCAGCCGCGCGGGCTACGGAAAGCGTGTCATTGAGGCTCTGTCGGAGTCGCTGACGAACGAGTACGGACGCGGGTTTTCCAAGACAAACCTGGGGTATATGCGCCAGTTCTATCTTGCCTATCGGGAACGGGAGCCAGAGATTCGCCAATTCAGAATTGGCGAATTGGCAGCAACGTCCAAGGAGGGAATTCCCCAATTCGGGATTGGGGAATCAAACCGATCGCCAGAGCAGGTGCATCGACCTTTCCGTCTGAGCTGGACTCACTACCTCACGCTCATGCGCATCGAAGACCATACCGAGCGCGACTTCTACGAGCGCGAGGCAGTAGAGAACAACTGGGACGCAAAGACCCTGCGCCGCCAGTATGGCTCGAGTCTTTACGAGCGGCTCCTACTCAGCCGCGACAAGGACGACGTCATGCGGCTTGCCAACGAGAGCGCTACCCCGCAGAAACCCCAGGACCTGCTCAAAACACCCTTTGTGCTCGAGTTCGCCGGCCTTCAAGACAGGGCATCCTACCATGAGTCGGATTTGGAACAAGCAGTGCTCGACCATCTACAGGAGTTCCTGCTTGAAATGGGCAAAGGGTTCCTCTTTGAGAAGCGGCAGAAGCGGTTTGGCTTTGCTGACCGCGACTACTTCCTCGACATGGTCCTCTACAACAGGTTCCTACGCTGTTACGTACTGGTGGACTTCAAGGCAGACCTCCTGTCGCACGAGGACCTGGGGCAGATGCAGATGTATGTGAACTATTACGACCGCTACGTGCGACTACCAGAGGAGAACCCCACGGTGGGCATCCTGCTGTGCAAGCGCAGCGATCAGGCGCTTGTGGAGCTGACGTTGCCGGAGGATGCTCACATCTACGCACGCGAGTACAAGCTCTACCTGCCCGACAAGCAACTCCTGCAAAAGAAGCTTGCCGAGTGGCTCGAGGAGGAGGAAGGCAAATGATTCCCTCTGTTCTTGCCCGGCAGCTCCAGCGCGGCATAGAGGACTACTTCCGTACCACGTACCCCTTTGCCAACGAACCGTTCAAATCGTCATTCGACGCCTTCGCCTCCAACGGCAAGGGGTTGTATCTTGAGCCCTTCACTGCCATACGACTGCCGTTTCGCACGGCGACGACCATGCCAGACTGCTTTGAGGCGGTTCGTCCCAAGTTCCTCCCCTATGTGCACCAGGAGAGGGCGTGGCGCCGTCTTGTGGGCGAGGACGGTCAATCCACGGTCATCGCCACCGGCACTGGTTCTGGCAAGACGGAGTGCTTCCTCTACCCCATCCTGGAGTACTGCTATCAGCACCGCGCGACACGTGGCGTAAAGGCGCTCATCATCTACCCCATGAACGCCCTTGCAAGCGACCAGGCAGGACGCGTTGCCAAGCTCATCTGGGACAACCCCGACCTCAAGGGCAATGTGAGCGTTGGCCTGTACGTGGGCGGGCTTGACAAGGGCAAAGGGTCGCCTGTCATGGGACCAGACACGGTCATCACCGACCGTGAGACCATGCAGAACAACCCGCCCGACATCCTGCTCACAAACTACAAGATGCTTGACTACCTGCTTATTCGGCCTGACTACACCCACATTTGGAAGGCCGACGCATACGTATCGCCCCTCAAGTACGTTGCCGTCGACGAGATCCACACCTTCGACGGAGCCCAGGGGACCGACCTCGCGTGCCTGCTCCGGCGCCTCAAGACGCGCCTACGCATTCCTCAGGGAAGCCTTTGCTGCATTGGCACCTCCGCCACCATGGGCGACGCGGGAGAGGCGTCCAGAAAGGGCATGCTTGCCTACGCGCAGAACGTATTTGGCGAGCCGTTCGACGAAGGCGCCGTCATCGGCGAGGACCGCCTGACGGTCGACGAGTTCCTGGACGGAATCGAACCGGAAGACGACCCCCTCATGAGCGAAGCCCAGTGCATCGAGCTTGAGAGGCTGGTCACCGCCAATGACGTGCAAGGGTATCTGCAGGCGGCACTCGACGACCTTGTAGACTCAATGCGGGGCAACAATGCCTCGGATGACGAGACGCGGCAAAGACTTGGGGCCGCACTGAAGTCGAACACCTTGTTCTGCGACCTCATAGAGGCCGCTGGGAGCTCTTTCTTCCAGCCGAGCGAGATCGTCGGGCGTCTCGTAGACAGACATGCATGGCTGAGTGACATCAAACGCCCCGAGACAGTCATCGATGCGCTCGTCGCGCTGGTGAGCCATGCGCGAGCTGAAGGGTCGCGACCGTTCCTGACCGTCCAGACGCAGCTCTGGACACGCGAGCTTGCCCGCCTCCTCGGAGAGGTGAAGGGCGACGAGACGCGCTTTGAGCTCGCCATCAATCTCAAACAAGACGAGCGCAAGCACTTCCTGCCCCTGCACAATTGTCGCGACTGTGGCCAGACGGCATGGATCTCGCTCATCGACCATGACATGGACCTCAAGCCCGAAAGCCTCGACGCGTTCTACAACAGCTACTTTGGGTCGGGCGAAGACATAGTGTCACTGTATCCGCACAACATCGATGATCCAAGGCCAGAAAGCCTGCGCGTGGGTTGGCTCTGCCCAGACTGCTTGCACGTGACTCTGGAGAATGCGCTGGGAGAGCGCGAGCGCTCGCATACATGCGGCGTCTGTGATACTGAGTGCATCCCCGTCTTCATCTCGGAGCCCACAACCTCGTCGCGCAGCGGTTCGGGCAGCGCGGAATCGCGCCAATACATTTGCCCGCATTGTGGCAGCCCCCAGGGGCTTTCGCTCATGGGCCTGCGCAATACGACCGAGGCGGAAGTAGCGCTGTCCCAGATGTTTGCCAGCTCCTTCGACGGTGACAACAAGTCGCTCGCCTTCTCGGACAACGTTCAGGACGCCTCGCATCGCGCGGGGTTCTTCAACGGACGTACGTGGCGATTTGGCCTGCGCACGGCAATGGCGCAGTGGCTGGGCGAGGGTGGGGACGGTATGGCCTTGGACGATTTCGCCCAGGGCTTCGCGCTCCACTTCAAGGGCGCCATGCCTCGTGAGGAGTATGTTGCGCGTTTCCTCGCGCCTAACAATCTGTGGATGCGCGACTACGAGCATATGCTGGAGACGGGCAGGCTCGCCGACAACGAGGGCACGCGCAAGCTACTGGAGAGCGTCCAGAATCGCATGCGGTATGAGGTGGTCCTTGAGTTCGGCATGCGCCGGCATGTGGGACGCACGCTGGAGAAGAGCGGCGTGGCAAGCATCGCCTACGACGAGGCAAAAGTCGAGATGGCCATAGCCGAGGCGTGCGAGCTCTTACGCAACGAGGAGGGAGCCGCAGTCTCGCAAGAGGACGTTGGTGGCCTCGTCATTCTCTTCCTCGACGAGCTGCGCGGTGCCGGGGCAATTGCCGACCCCGTCTACGACGAATACCTCGCAAAGGGGGCGAACGGCTACTATCTCTCGCACAGGCACAAGGTCTTCATGCCCGGCTGGGGAGCGATGAGCACGCCGCGTTTCCTGCTAAAGCGAGGCAGCGACAAGAAGTTCCTCAGCATGACCTCGAATGCCATGACGCGCATCGTGGCGAAGTGCCTGCCGGATATGCTCAATCCACCCGCAGCCATTGACTGCGTGGCGCGCGCCTGCGCTCGTGCAGGGCTTCTCGTCGAGCTCGCCAGTGAGACGCGCTATGCGTGCTATGGAATCAAGGAGAGTGCGATGCGGGTTGTGGGTGACGTCGCGCAGCTCGAATGCCCCCTCTGCGGCTCCCGCATGCAAGCGGCTAGTGCCAACATCGACGTCAGGCTCGGCTCCCCTTGTCTCAACGGAGGATGCCCGGGAAGAATGGCTCTGCGCGAGCAACAGGGGCCCGACTATTACGGTGGCCTCTTTACCCGTGGCCTGAGCGATCGCGTGCGCGCCGCAGAGCACACGGGATTGCTCCAGCGTACCGAGCGCGAAGAGCTCGAGCGGCAGTTCAAGGCGACCGCCGGCGACGCAAGGCCGTGGTATCCCAATGTGCTCTCGTGTACGCCGACGCTCGAGATGGGCATCGACATCGGAGACCTCTCGTCGCTCATGCTCTGCGGCATGCCGCCGGGCCAGGCGCAGTTCTTGCAGCGGGTGGGACGCGCAGGACGACGCGACGGCAACGCCTTCTGCCTCGTGTTGGCGGATGCCAATGCGCGGGGGATGTACTTCTACGCCGCACCAGAGGAGATGCTCGAGGGCAACGTTGAGCCGCCGCGCGTGTTCCTGCATGCGGCTGCCGTCCTGGCGCGCCAGCTTGTCGCCTTCTGCCTCGATAACTGGATTCTGCAGCGGGGCGTGGCCAATGCCATAGTCCCACCGCACGTTCGCCCCTGTTTGCTTGCGGTGGCTCCCGGCAAGGAGGACGGGTCGAAGTTCCCCTACAACTTCCTCTCGTATGTTAAGGCAAACAAGCGCGCGCTTCTCAACACGTTCCTCACCATGTTCCGCGACGATCTCGCGGATGACGAGCAGACGAAGGAGGCCTTGAGGACATTCATCATGGGCGGAGAGGACGACCCGCTGTCCTTGCCCGCACGGTTGCTCGAGGTATTCCAGGACAGGCGGAAGCTGCGGGAGAGCTACCAGAAGCAGCTTGAGGACCTCAAGAAGGCCATTGCAGACCTAGAGAGCAAGCCGGCAGATAGCTCGTTCGAGACTCAGCTCAAGGAGCGAAGGTACGAGCGCCGCGCCCTCATAGACGTCATTAAGAGCATCGACAACGAGGACGTCTATGGCCTGCTTTCGCGGGAGAGCCTGCTACCCAACTATGCCTTCCCCGAGGATGGAGTCAACCTTCGAACTGTCGTGCGCAGGAAAGAGGAGGATACGGACGGGGACGACGAGGCGCGTTGGCAGCGCACCACACGCGAGTACTCGCGTGCGGCCGCCTCTGCGATCACCGACTTTGCCCCCAGCAACACCTTCTATGCCGGCGGACGCCACTTCACCATCGACCAGATCGACCTGTCGACGAGCGAGGAGGAGCTGTGGCGACTCTGCCCCAACTGCAGCCATGCAGAGCGGATAGTGCCCGCCACCTCAGCCTCCACCTGCCCCAAGTGCGGTTCGCCAGCCTGGGCCGATGCGGGGCAGATCCACAAGATGCTGAAGCTGAAGACGGTCGTTTCCAATGTGGAGGACCAGGAGAGCCGTACGGACGACTCGTCCGAAAGCAGAACCCGCGCGTTCTTCAATCGACAGCTCCTGGTGGAGATAGACCAGAACGACGTCAAGCCGGCTTACCACCTCTCGAACAAGGCGACTGGCCTCGACTTTGGCTTTGAATACGCGAGCGTCGCCACGCTACGCGAGGTCAATTTCGGCAGGAGCCGAGAGTTCGCGGGCCGTGAGACGTATGTCGCGGGAAAGCCGGCCATTCGCCCCGGATTCAGATTCTGCTCCAAATGCGGCATGCTCTCGCATCAGGACCGCAGGAACGGCAAGGAGGTCATCGACCATACCTACTCGTGTCCCGTGCGCTCAGGCGACGTGCACGAAGAGGATGCGGTCGAGGACAGCCTCTTCATCTATCGAGAGTTCAAGAGCGAAGCCCTGCGCGTCCTCATCCCCGAAACGAGTTTCGTGGCAGAGGGCGAAAGCATCCAGGAGACGTTCGTCGCCTCCGTCATGCTGGGCATGCGCAAGAAGTTCGGCAACGTGGACCACATCGGGGCCACGATATCTGACGAGCCCATTCCGGACGGAAGCGGCTACCGCAAGCTCTATCTCGACCTCTACGACTCCGTATCAGGTGGCACGGGCTATCTCAAGCAGCTCTCATCGAGCAAGGATGCCTTCATGGAGGTGCTCAACCTCGCACGCGAGGCCCTCGTCAGCTGCTCGTGCGCCGATGATCCGGCCCGTGACGGTTGCTATCACTGCCTCTTCGCCTACCGCATGACCAAGAACGTCGGCAGCCTGTCGCGCCGGCGGGCTATACAAATCCTCAACGAGGTGCTTGATCCTGACAACGAGGTCGTGTCCGTAAGGACCGTGTCGGACATCAAACCAAGCAACCTCCTGGAAAGCGAGCTCGAGAAGAAGTTCGTTGACGCCCTTTCCACCATAGTCGGTGCCTCGGGAGAAAAGGCAAGGGTGGTAAAGGAGCTCGTCAACGACAAGATGGGCTACGAGCTTACGATTGGCCCTATCGTGTGGGACGTCGAGCCCCAGGTGTCGCTTGGCCCAGCGGATGGCGTATCGGTGCCGTGCAAACCCGACTTCGTCCTGTGGCCCAAGACGCGCCATGCCACACCCGCGCAATGGCTTCCTATCGCTGTCTTCACCGATGGCTTCGAGTATCACAAGGGCAGGGTGGCCGACGATTCGGTCAAACGCGAGGCGATACGACGCAGCGGCAAGTACCGTGTGTGGGGGCTCTCGTTCGCAGACGTCGAGGCCGCCTTGGACAAGCACACAAGCGACTACTACCTCGACTGCCTCAAGATTCCCGAGTTGCCGAGCACGAAGTCTTACAATTGGTACCTCGCAAAGAGGCTTTCCGCATTGGCGCCAAGCAAGCATGCCCCCTTCGAGCTCCTTGCATGGTATCTCACGCACGAGGAAGCCGAGGTGTGCTTCGCCCACCAGGCGACCGCGTATGGCATGGGGATGCTCGGGGTGACGACAGACAGAAGGGTCTTCGATTCCGACAATGCCACGGTCAGCGAGGTCTCGTATGCCCTCTTCGGAGAGTACACACCGCTTGACTACGACAAGAAGTCGTTGCTCAAAGGATGGTCACCTTCCGAAAACGAGCACCTGCGCGTTTACGCGGGTGCCAGTGTCGAGGACATGAAGAAGAATAGCCTTACGATGGTCTATGCCGTCCTTGACGACACCGATCCCGACGCAAAGGCCTTCAGGCGTAATTGGAATGGGTATCTCGACCTCTTCAACCTCATGCAGTTTGAGGAAGCCTTCAGAGCCGTAACCATGCGTGGCCTGTTGGACGGCGAATATGCCAAGTTGGATGCGGGGCCATCCACATCCATCGAACCTGGTTCCGCGCAAGAGGAGCAGGTCGAGGACGACGCTTGGCAAGAGGTCATCAACTATCTGTTTGGCGATACCAGCAAGGACTTCGCCCACAGGCTTGCCACGCTGGGTGTCGCCGCACCGGGCATCGACGACATCGGGTACGATGGATACGAGGGGTGCGGCGATGCCATGGCAGAACTAGCATGGCCCAACTCACGCGTCTGCTACCTCACGCCCGACCAAGAAGAGGATGCCGCCGTCTTCATCGAGAATGGTTGGAGCATCATCAAGCCCGATATGACGGACGCCGAGATACGCTCGGCTTTTGAATAGGAGTCCACATGGCAGCAGCAACCGTAGCCATATCGTCCGACTTTCTCACGGCGTTCGCGGCGCTTCCCAAGCGAGTCCAGCAAAAGACAAGCACCTTCATCAACAAGTTTCGAGTGGACCCCACCTCGCCCGGCATCCATTACGAAAAGATCGCCAATGCTGACGGCAAGTTCTTCTCAGTACGCATCGACGACACCTATCGTGGCATAGTGGTACGCCAGCAGGAGACGGGCACCTACCTGCTTCTTTGGGTGGACCATCACGATGATGCGTATGAGTGGGCACGCAGGCGTCGCTGCTCGGTAAACGCCGTAACGGGCTCTTTGCAGGTCTATGAGGTCGTAGAGGAGCAAACCCCCATCGAGAGCGAGGCAGCCCCCTCGCTCTTCGCTGCAGTAAGCGACGAGCAGCTGGCCAAGATAGGCGTTCCCAGCGAGCAGCTAAGCTATGTGCGTGCGATCACTTCGCTTGACGAACTCGATCATGCGGCGTCCTCCGTACCTGCCGACGCGTTTGAAGGCCTGCAATGGCTGGCTAACGGATTCTCGTTCGACGAGGTCATCGAGGTCATGGCACCCGATACCAATCCGCCCAAAAACACGAGCGACCTTGGCAATGCATTGCAGAACATCACATCGCTCAGAAGCTTCGTTGTCGTCGAGGGTGAGGAGGAGCTAGCGAGCATCCTTCGTTCGCCCCTCGACAAGTGGAGGACCTTCCTCCACCCGTCGCAACGCACAATCGTCGACCGATCCTATAACGGTGCCGCCCGAGTGCTGGGAGGTGCAGGAACGGGCAAGACGGTCGTTGCCATGCACAGGGCACGGACCCTTGCAAAGGGTTGCACGGGCGACCAGCGCGTCTTGTTCACGACGTTCAGCACGAACCTTGCAAGCGATATCCGTTCGAGCATGAGCAAGCTCTGCGCGACCCAAGAGCTGCGGCGCATCGACATCCTCAATCTTGACGCCTGGGTCGCACGCTTCCTCAAGGAGCAGGGCTTCGAATACCGCATCTCCTATGACCAGAAGGAGCTAGAGTCGCTGTGGCAGGATGCCGCCATCGAGTCTGGCTGCACGCTGGGCTTTGAGCCCTCCTTCTACGCGGACGAATGGGCTCAGGTGATTCTCGCTCAGGACGAACTGACGCTCGAAGCGTATGTCCATGCCAAGAGGGCGGGACGTGGTTCACGCCTGCGCCGCAGCGATCGCATGCAGATCTGGGGCGTGGTGGAGAACTACCGCCAGCTCATGCGCGAACGTTCAGTTCGTGACGTGGACTCCGCCATGCGCGACGCGCGTCTCGTGCTGGAACAGAATCCCACAGCCGCGCCATATGCGTACGTTGTGGTCGACGAGGCGCAAGACTTCTCTGCGCCAGCCTTCAAGCTGGTCCGAGCGCTTGCGGGCGAGGAACACGCCAACGACATCTTCATCGTGGGCGACTCCCACCAGCGCATTTATGGCAAGCAGGCAGTCCTTTCGCGTTGCGGTATCAACATACGCGGGCGCGCCCGCAGGCTTCGCATCAACTATCGCACGCCGGAGGAAATCCGCAAGGCGGCAGTCGCGGTGATTGCGGGACTCAGTTGGGATGACCTCGATGGGGCAGACGACGGAAACGTAGAGGACGAGATCACCCAATCGCTCATCCATGGGGAGCGGCCAGAGGTGCACGAGTTCCGCGATATGACCGCTGAGATTGACTGGATTTCTGATCGGATCGAGGCGGCAGAGAAGGCTGGCCTTGAGACCAAGGATATCTGCGTGGTATTGAGGACAAACAAATTGGTGGATGACTATGCCATCGGGCTTAGGGAGCGCGGCCACAAGGCGATGGTGCTCAAGGCAAGAAGGGACGACGACCGCTCGATAGATGGCGTGCGCATTGCCACGATGCACCGTGTGAAGGGCCTTGAGTTCGACACTGTCTTCTTGGCAAACATGAGCGATGGAGTCGTACCCCCTACCTACTTGCTCTCCAAGGCAAGAAGAGAGGGCAATGAGGCGGAAATCGACCAGGCCGAGAGAAGCCTCGTGTACGTAGCGATGACAAGAGCCAAGAGAACAACGGTCATAACTGCCTCCGGCAAACTGACGAAGCTGCTAGCCAAGTAGCAAGAGGAGGGGCATTGAGAGGTATGCCATCAAGAACGACTGAGATTGCTGCGGAGATCGTCACGGTCCTCGTGCCCTTCGTCGTGGAACAAAAGCGCGAGATGACCTACAGCGAGTGAGCAGGGCGATAGAGAACAAGTTCCCAGACTACGTCCCCCGCATGGCACGGCATGGCCGGTCCCCCGGGCAAGGTCCAGGAGTCGTACAAGGAGCACGGCCTGCTAAACCTTCCCGTGATGGTGGTCGACCAGCAGAAACGAAGGCCCGCCGAGGGGTGGTACGCGCAGTTCGACCTCCTGTATCCGGAGCTCGCCCAGCTCGATAACGTCGAGAAGAGGAATAAGGCCAAGGACAGCGTGCTCGCGTGTATCGATTGGTCGGCTCTCTACCACCACTACGGCATCGAGGATACGGCTACCGAGGTCGCCGTTGAGCGGGAGACGATGCTGCGTCTCTACGTGGAAGGCGCCCAGCAGGCCACGCTCAAGGCAAGTGAGGAGGCCAAGCGCAGCTTCATGGCGAGAAAGGAGTGCCTGGAGCTGAAGGGCACAGCATTCCTCATCTGCGGCTTTGACTCCGAGAAGACCTATGGCGTCCCAGGAATCGTCGAAGTCCACCACCTGCACCCGTTGGCTGACGGCGGAGAGAGGGTCACCGACCCCGCCAAGGACCTCATCCCCGTATGCCCCAACTGCCACCGAATCATCCACAGCAAGGATGTCGGCACCTACACGCCCAACGAGGTGAGGCGCATGATGGGCTTACCCGACATTGCCGAGCTCGAATAGGCTGTCGACTCCATAGGTGAGAAGAACGCACAACCCAGGCTCCGAGCATAGCGCCAACAGCATCTCCCTCATACTATTCTGCCGCGCGAGCGTCGCACGTAACGCGGACCGGCGCTGCTCGCTCAGGGTAGGTCGCATCGTGCCGTCGTCGGCTGCGGTGCGCGGGTCGGGCAAGCCACGCGGGGAGCGGGTTCACTCGTCGTGCCGTTCCGCTTCATCCTCCCGCCGCATGAGGGGCACCTGACCATCGAAACAACATGTTCTAGCAGGGCAAACGCCGGGAATCGGACACACATTCTGTCCACCCTCAAAGTTGTCGGCGACCAACTTTGAGAGGCGTGTTTGCACAGGTGGATGGGACTAAACGGGTGTCAAACGGACACACATTTTGTCCTATAACCCACAACATGACCTTGGGATCGTCCGGTTATCTCAGCCGCCATTTTGTCTTGTGGCGTACCATCTCGTGGGAGTTAGTGTGTCACCCTCTGTTTAGATATGAAAACAGGCCCCGGAGGGCCTGCGAAGAAATCATGGTAGCCCGTACCAGATTCGAACTGGTGATCTCCGCCTTGAGAGGGCGGCGTCCTAAACCGCTAGACGAACGGGCCATGCCCTTGAAGAATGGCTGGGACTGAGAGAATCGAACTCCCACTGACGGAACCAGAATCCGTTGTCCTACCGTTAGACGAAGTCCCAGTGTTTCCACTTGCTTCAAGGCAAGATGAAACTATACGTGAAACCATTTGATAATGCAAGCCCCTATCGTCACTTTTTTCAATTTGCATCAACTTTGGCTGGTTCTGCATATTAAGCCGAGCGCTTACCCCTTCCAACTGGCATAATTCCGCGGCATATAAACCTGCACTAATGACAAAAGCAACCTGTAATAAGTACTAAAAGAAGTAGTCGAAATCACGTAATATGCTGGTCGCAACCCTGTTACACTCGACTTGAAAATGTTACGTGCGTGTTACGCACGATGAGGTAAGGAGGCCATCATGGCAGCGGTTGCATTCATTCTGAGCTTGGTTTTCACTGGTATTGTGGCATCGTTCCTCAACGTTGACGCGGGTACCTCGCACGGCGATACCCCCGATTACCACCTCGTTCCCTTTGCGGGTGACGTCTGGGGCGCATAGGGCAGCGACTCCACTACCCATAGAGCATCCGACATTGGAGCGCCTCCCCACGGGGAGGCGCTTCTGCTTTAGTTATGCGCGGAATGACGGCGACCTGCAACATGCCAGGCGTCAAAGATGATCTGATTCCCTGTTACGCGATGGCCTGAGCCGTCAAATCTGATCGACCAGCGATCTGCCCCTCCGCTCGCTACTCGTTCTCCAAGAAGCTCCTCCAGAGCTCCTCGCGCAGCGCTCCGTAGGTGTTCTCCACCTCTCCGTCCACGACGGCCGCCAGCAGCTGGTGCAACACCCTGCCGATCGCGGGGCCGGGCTTTCCGCCCATCACCTCGAGCACGTCGTTGCCATCGACTGCCAGATCCTTGACGCCGAGCACCATGCTCTTGCGCCCCGCCGCCTGCAGGATGCGGTCCATCTCGTCGAGCTCCACCGCGTACCACGCGCACTTGGGCGCCTTGCTCACCGCGTCGGCGCGCTTGATCTCCATAAGCTCGAAGGCAAGCGACAGCGCGTTGCCAGGATCGGACTCCTCCATCACCGCCAGCGTACGGCGCATCGAGCGCGCCGTCGGACGCACGATATGGTCGTGGTAGTGCACCAGCGTGCACGTGCTGCGAATCAAATCCGCAGGTAGCCCCATGCGCTTCATGATGAACTCGGTCTGCTCGGCGCTCAGCACCGGATGCCCGTAGAAGTGCCCGCGCCCGAGCGCGTCCATCGTGAAGGTGGCCGGCTTGCCCACGTCGTGCAGGAGCGCCGCCCACCTCAGGCGCAGCGACGCCGTGCCCGCGGTAAAGCACTCCACCGCGTTGCACACGTGGATCGTGTGCTCCATCACGTCGTAGATGTGCCAAGAGCTGTGCTGGTCAAAGCCGCGCATGGCGCTGAGCTCGGGCACCGCCGCGCAGAGCACGTCGGCCTCGTGCCTGAGCGCCCAGCCAACGCGACCGGTGCCGACGATGCCGTTCATCTCCTGGCCAATGCGCTCCTGTGCGATGTCCGCCAGGCCGGGCGCCGCGGCAACCAGTGCGTCGTGGGTCTTCTCCTCCACCGCAAAGCCCATGCGACAGGCAAAGCGCACCGCACGCAGCACGCGCAGGGCGTCCTCCGCAAAGCGAGCCGTGGGGTCGCCCACCGCGCGGACCACACCCACTGCCAGGTCCTCGCGTCCGCCAAAGGGATCGAGCAGCCCGCGCTCGGGATGGTAGGCCATCGCGTTGATCGTGAAGTCGCGCCGCGCGAGGTCCTCGCGCACGTCGCTCACAAAGCGCACCTCGTCCGGATGGCGATGGTCGCTGTAAGCCCCGTCCACGCGGTAGGTGGTCACCTCGATGGGCTCGTCGTCCACCACCGCGGTCACGGTCCCGTGCTTGGTGCCCGTCTCCTCAACCCGAATGCCCGCGGCACGCAGGGTCTCCTCCGTCTGCTGCCAGAGGGCCGACGTGCAGATGTCCACGTCGTGCGGCGGCAGCCCAAGCAGCGCGTCGCGCACCCATCCGCCCACGATCCACGCCTCGAAGCCGGCAGCCTCCAGCGTCTCGAGCACACGCAGCGCGTATGCTGGCGGCTCATAGCACACATCTTGCGACACGGTCTTGGCCATACGTTCCTCCTAGCGCTTTGAGCTGGGATTATTCGAACGAGTGCAAACGCATCCAGTATAAGTCTTTAAGCCCTTGGTCCGCTCACATTTGCTGGCGTGCTATGCTCATCTGGCTTAAGAAAGACGTGAGCGTACGCTCAGAGTGACTGGAGGCCCCATGGACGAGAAGACCTGCATTACCCCCACCGACCTGGCCGATGCCCGCGAGGTATTTGCCGAGAATCCGCTCTGCTCGGTGGCCAAGAACGCCGTGAGCTCCGTGGGCATCCGCGCCGCCGCGCGTGTGCCGGAGGCCGTGGCCGCAAACTCGCTGGACTTTGACCTTGAGGTCAGCCAGGGCAAGCGCTGCGACCAGCAGCGCTCCGGCCGCTGCTGGATGTTTGCCAGCCTCAACACCATGCGCTACCGCACCATCAAGAAGTACAACCTCAAGACCTTCGAGCTGTCGCAGGCCTATCCCCTCTTCTTTGACAAGCTGGAGAAGAGCAACTGGTTTTTGGGCAACATCCTCGACACGCTGGACGAGCCTCTGGACGGCCGCCTGGTGAGCTACCTTCTGAGCGACCCCATCAGCGACGGAGGGCAGTGGGACATGTTCCGCAGCCTGGTCAAGAAGTACGGCGTGGTGCCCAAGGAGGCCATGCCTGAGACCGCTAATTCCAAGAACACCCGCGAGATGGACAAGTACCTCACGCGCTACCTGCGCGGATGCGCGTATCGCCTACGCAGCTCGCACGAGGCGGGCGTGGACGCCGACGACCTGGCCTCCATGCGCAAGGCCATGATGGAGGAGGTCTGGAGCCTGCTGGCCATCTGCCTGGGCACGCCGCCCGAGCGCTTTGACGTGCGCCTGCGCGACAAGGACGACAAGGTGGTGCTCTCCGGCAGCTTTACGCCACAGGAGTTCTTTGACGAGGCCGTGGGCATGGACCTCGACGCATACGTGTCGCTAATCAGTGCCCCCACCGCCGACAAGCCCTTTGGCCGCAGCTTCACCGTCGACCGTCTGGGCAACGTGGAGGAGGACGGCACCGTCCGCTACCTCAACCTCGAGCCCGCCGAGCTCAAGCGCCTCGCCATCGCGCAGCTGCGCGACGAGCTGCCCGTGTGGTTTGGCTGCGACGTGGACCAAAGCTACCTGCACCAGGAGGGCATCATGGACACCGCGGCGCTCGACGTGGACGCGCTGTTTGGGTTCCCTGTCGAGGGTTGCCTGGACAAGGCCCAGCGCCTGGACTACGGCGAGAGCCTGATGACCCATGCCATGGTCTTTGAGGGCGTGCGCCTGGACGCCGACGGCAACCCCGTGATCTGGAAGGTGGAGAACAGCTGGGGCGCCGAGCACGGCCGCGACGGCTTTGACACCCTCTCCGACCCATGGTTTGACGAGTACGTCTACCAGGTGGTCATCGACCGCAAGTATCTGAGCGAGGAGCAGCAGGCCGCGCTCGACGCGGAGCCGATCGTGCTCGCGCCGTGGGATCCGATGGGCTCGCTTGCCCGCGTGAGGTAAGCGCAGACGACAGGTGACACACTAGCTCCGTGGGAGTTAGTGTGTCACTTTGCATTACCCGCAGTGACACATTTGCTCCCACGGAGCTAGTGTGTCACTTTTCGGCTAGAACTCCGCGAAGGTCGGATCGGCCACTAGGCAGAGGTCCTCGCCCTGTGCGAGCTCGCGCATCGCAGCAACAAAGCGCTGCTCGTCTCCCGAGAGAAACGCGCAGTTGAGCTGCACGTCCTCGGCAAAGACGGAGTCCTTGACCTTGCCGCCGCAGTCGCTGATCAGGCGCTCGACGCGGCCGTAGGCGCTGTAGGGAATCACGCAGGTCACGCGCGTCACCTGGGTCATGGTAACAAGCAGACCCTCGGTCTTGGCGGCAGCCACGGCCTCCTGCGTGGCCGCGGTATAGGCGCGCACGAGCCCGCCCGGTCCCAGAAGCGTGCCGCCAAAGTAGCGCGTGACCACGCAGCACACGTCGGCCAGGCCCGCCCCATGTAGCACCTCGAGCGTGGGCATACCACTCGTACGCTGGGGCTCTCCGTCATCCGAGCAGCGCTCGCGACCGTCAGCCAGCACCCATGCCGGCACGTTGTGGCGCGCGTCGTGATGGCGTGCGCGGACCTCGGCGATAAACGCGTCGGCCTCGGCCTCTGACGAGACGTGCTTGAGCTGCGCGATGAAGCGACTTCTGCGGTCGACGAACTCGCCCGTTGCCTCGACGCCAGCTGCCAGCGTCTGATACCCACCCTGCATAGCCATGCTCCTATCGCTCCTCATAGGGCTCGCAAACCATGAGTCTCTCCCCCGCCGCCACCTGCGTTCCGTCAAGCGCCAGCGCATCGGAGACCTCAAACTCGACGCTGTTGGTCAGCGCCATGATGACCACGTCGCTGTGGCCAGCTGCGGCAATCTGGTCCAGGTCCATGGTGATGAGGGCGTCGCCCGCGCTCACGTGCTCGCCTTGGCTGACGTAGCCGACAAAGCCCTCGCCCAGCATGCTGACCGTGTCGACGCCCAGGTGGATGAGGACCTCTATCCCATCGTCGGAGCGCAGGCCCACGGCGTGCAGCGTGCCAGCGCTGACGGTGATGGTTCCCGAGAAAGGCGCGTAGACCGTAGAGTCCTGGGGTTTGATGCCCACGACGTGCCCCATCGCGCCGGAGGCAAAGATGGGGTCGGGGATGTCGGCCATGGGCATCGTGGTGCCTGTGACCGGCGCATACACGCTAAGGGGACGGGCGTCCACCGCAAGCGAGGCGGGCCGCTCGGGCGCCTCCGGCACGCCCTCCCCCTCGCCAAACAAAAGCTTAAGCAAAGTCACGTGTCCACCTCTCGCATGTCTCACAGCACCCTAAGCATGATACACGCGCGACACCTTGTGGGACAGCGACACCATCGACTCCCGTGCAAAGCCCTCTTCCCATGCTCGCGCTCCGCAAACGTTGCCTCAACACACGAAAAGGGCCGTGACACCCGGTGCCACGGCCCTCCCCTAGCGTTTCAGCGACTCAAGCGCCGCAATTGAGACCTTAGTCCAGGTCCTCGCCGTTGCTCTCAATCACCTTCTGGTAATAGAAGAAGGAGTCCTTGCGGGCGCGATGCAGGTCGCCGGTGCCGTCGTCATGCTTGTCGACGTAGATGAAGCCGTAGCGCTTGCGCATCTCGCCGGTGCCGGCAGACACGACGTCGATCGGGCCCCACCAGGTGTAGCCGATGAGGTCGACACCGTCGTCGATGGCCTCGCCCATGCACTTGATGTGCTTCTTCAGGTACTCGATGCGGTACGGGTCGTGGATGCGCTCGACGCCGTCCTCGATGACGACCTCGTCAAACGCACCCATGCCGTTCTCGACGACCATCAGAGGAATCTCATAGCGGTCGTAGATCTCGTTGAGGGCAAAGCGCAAGCCCTGCGGGTCGATCTGCCAACCCCAGTCGGTGGCCTCGAGGTACGGGTTCTTGCCGCCCATGGACATGTTGCCCGCGGTGGTCTCGGCGCCCTCGTGCGTTGTCACGGTGTTGGACATGTAGTAGCTGAAGCTGTAGAAGTCGATCTTGCCGGCAGCCAGCAGCTCCTCGTCGCCAGGCTGGATGTCGGGCTCGGCGCCCCACTCAGCCCACAGCGCCTTGGCGTAACGCGGATACTTGCCGCGTGCCTGGACGTCGGACGCATACCAGTTGCTCATGCGCATGTTCTTCTGGTTGGCCAGCTCGTCAGCCGGGTCGCAGGTCAGCGGGTAGGTCAGGATGAAGCAGTCCATGTTGCCCATCTT
>CADAQM010000028.1 GCA_902790135.1 uncultured Coriobacteriaceae bacterium | reverse complement strand
CGTGCCCGGGCAGATCATGTAGATGGGCGGCTTGTTCTGCTCCATGTAGTGCACCTGCATGCCCGAGGTCTGGGTGCGCAGCAGCACGTCGGAGTCGCCGAGCACCAGGGGCTCCTTGCCCTCGGGCGCGTTGTCGACCACGTAGAAGGAGTCGCGAGCCGAGCGGCTGGGATGGTCCGCCGGCGCGTTGAGTGCGGTGAAGTTGTACCAGGTGGTCTCCACGTAGGGGCCGTCGGCGACGATGTAGCCCAGGCCGGCGAAGATATCCTCGATCTCCTCGCGAATCTGCGTGATGAGGTGCTGGGTGCCCTTGGGAAGCATGCGACCCGGCAGCGTGACGTCAGCGGCCTCGGCAGCCATCTTCTTCTGGAGGGCTTCCTTGCCCAGCTCGAGCTTGCGCTGCTTGATGGCGGCCTCCACGTTGGCGCGCACGGTGTTGGCCAGCTGGCCCATGGCCGGACGCTCCTCGGGAGGAATCTTTCCCATCATGCGCATGAGGGCCGTGAGCTGGCCCTTCTTGCCCAGCGCCTTGATGCGCAGGTCCTCCAGCGCCTTCATGTCCTGGACGTCGATAAGACTCTCAGTCACTTGCGCCTCAATGGCCTTGAGGTCGTCGGATAGTGCCATACAAGCTCCCCTTTCAAACAAAAACCGTCCTCGTGCAACAGCACAAGGACGGAGTCTCCGCGGTACCACCTTGTTTGACGCGCATGTTGTCTCTCATGCGCGACCACTTTAGGGTCTTACAGCCCCTGTGCCCCGTTCCGTGGGGTTGACGGCTTGCCTACTTGCGCGTGCGCGCGTTCAGGTCGCAGCTGGTGGAGTGAACTCCCGCTCTCTAGGCCCGTGGACACCTCTCAACCGATGGGCGCCCTCTCTGTCCGTTCCAAACGCGAGTGCGAGACCTCTCCGTCATCGCCTAGGGACGCATGGTAGCACATAGCGACCTGCGGTTTGGGCGGCAATCTGCCTATACACCTGCGTTTCGTGAAATCGCCGAAGCTGTGGCGTCTCCAGTTACGCCTCGAAGGGCCACTCCCCTGCCGCCAGCGCCTCGATGGCCGCCGCCACGGCCTCGTCCTCGCAGCGACCGATGTGCCAACGGGCTGCAGCCTTGACCTCGGGCACTGCACCTGCCACGGCTACGCCGTTGGGGATGTCGCCCACCAGCTCGATGTCGTTGCCCCCATCGCCGAAGGTCACCGCCTGGTCGATGCCAATGCCCAAGGCCTGGCACAGGATCTCGATGCCCGATGCCTTGCTGTAGCCCGGGGGCGTGAGATTGAGAAACCCCGGCATGGGCAGGTTGAAGTCGAGCTCTGGGACCTCGCTGGTGAGAAGATCGAGCAGCTCGCGCGTCAGGTCGATGCCACCCGCATTGAACACGTTGAGCTTTACCACGGGAAAGTCGGGAATCCCCACATGGTCGACCGCCTGCTCCGCGTACACCGGGAAGCTCTCCGCCAGGTCCTCGCGCGTGCCCTCAACCAGAAGTGGCGTACCGCCGTCAAAGACGATGGCTCCCACGCCCGGCCTGCCGTGGATGGTCGCAAGCACGTGCTCCAGAGCATCGTGATCGAGGTGCTCCTCGTGAATCAGCTGGCCATCGAGGTACACCTGCATGCCATTGGTGCCCAGCGCGGTGGCCACGCAGACGTCGTCTCCCGCAAAGGTGGGAACCACGTGACTGATGCCACGGCCACTCGCCGGCCCCACGTGAATGCCCGCGTCCATGGCCGCATGGAAGGCCGCGATCGCGCGCGGCGACACAATGCGCTGTCCATAGGGCAGAATCGTTCCGTCGATGTCGGTCAGGATGAGCTTGATGTCGGGATGAGCGCTCACGGAAGCTCCCTTTCGCGTAGGATTGAGGGCACCACTTATCTTAGAGCTTTGCCGGAGGCTTCCATGCGTGTGTTTGACCTGCACTGCGACACCATCGACTCGCTTGCCTATGCGGACTACGGAGCTTTTTCCGAGTTCGTGCAGGGTGCCAGCGGCGGTGACCTAGTCCATAACTCCATCCAGCTGGCCGCCGACCGCATGCCCTGTCCGTGGTGCCAGTGCTACGCCGTCTGGGTTCCCGACGACCTGAGCTCCTTTGGCATGACGGCGCTCGAGTTCTACCGCGGCGCACGCGACTGGTTCTTTGCCCACACCTCACCTGAGGGTCCCGTGACGCAAGTCCGCGACGCGCGCGACATCGAGGCGACGCTCCAGGCCGGGAGGGTGGCGGCGCTCTTCACCATCGAGAACGGCCTCCCACTCGAAAGCATCGACCTCATCGACGAGGTGGCCTCGGACGGCGTGAAGATGGTGACGCTCACCTGGAACGCCGCCAATCCCATCGCCCATGGCAGCCAAGCCAACGGCGGCCTCACCAGCTATGGCAGGGAGGCGCTGCGCGCGCTCGAGGACCGTCGGATCGTGGCAGACGTGAGCCATCTCAACGACGAGAGCTTCTGGGACGTGGCGCGTGCCGCGCGACGTCCCTTTGCCGCTAGCCACTCCAACGCGCGCAGCGTCTGCGGCCATCCGCGCAACCTGACCGACGACCAGTTCCGCGCCATCGTGGACGCCGGCGGCGTGGTGGGCATCAACTACTTCCGCGGCTTCGTGTCCGACCGCGTGACTGGCTTTGACGCGCCAGCCGATGGCGAGGTCACCTTCGACGAGCTGGCCGCGCACGTGGAACACTTCCTCGACCTGGGCGGCGAGGGCGCCCTCGCGCTTGGCAGCGACTTCGACGGATCGGAGACCCCCGACTGGCTGAGCGCCTGCGAGAAGGTCGCCCCATTCTACGAGCGTATCGCCAGCCGCTTTGGGCAGGACCTCGCCGACCGCATGTTCTGGGACAACGCCCACGACTTCTTCGTCCGCAACGAGACGGCATAGCGCCACAATTGCTCTAGGCCAATGCTCCCCGAAAGGTCACGTCAATGAAGAAAAAGGCTGATACGCCCAAGCGCTCGAGGCGCGACGGACTGCTGGCTGTCGCAATAACGGGAGCGATCTCGCTGCTCATTGCCATCGCCGTCCCCGTAGGCTGTGGCATGTCGCTCATGGGCAACTACCATCGCTTTATCCAGGACCTCGGCAACAGCCTTACGTACGCGCGCGAGCATGGCACGCTCGAGATGAGCGTTGACGGCGAGATGCGCGCCGGTGACTTGGACCAAGCCGAGAAGCTCTATCGGCTCATCAGCGAGACGGGCATGGGGTCGCCCCTGAGCGAGCTGCCTGGCGGAGAGCCCCTCTCCTTTACCTTCGGCGACGGAAGCGCTCTGCAGGTCTTTCCCACGACAATCAACGAGACCGACGGGACGACCGCAGACGGAGCTATCATCAGCTACACGCGCCTAGACGGGCACGTGTTCTCCTACGACACCGACAAGATCGCCTATCAGGACATCCTCTCGCGCATCGGCGTCTCGGAGTAGCCCAGGCTCGAAGGTCGGCCGCTAAGCCCTACCGGACGATGCTCATATAGTCGTTGTACAGGTCGCCGATCTCCCGCCGTATCCTCACGTACGTGCTGCGGATTGCCTTGTCGTCGGACACGAAGAGATAGTCCTCACTCGTAATGAGATCAATCAAGGCGCGCTTGCCCTCGTAGTCTTTGACTGCGTCGTTGGTTCGCACCTGAAGCATGGTCAGGTAGGACTCGAGAAAGCCCAAGTAACGGCCGTCGAGCCCCCGATACGTGCACATCTCCTTGATGCGACGGTAGTGGCTAGAGATGCCCCGAGCCATGTGCTGACCCCAGTACTTGATCTGACCAGGCTCAGACGAGAAGCCGTAGTCGAAGGGCGTCTTGATGTCGGTGCCCTGGAGGGTGAACCTGCGCCGATAGCAGTCTTGCATCAGCGAGTTCAACTTGGGAAACAGGCTGGTGCACGTCGAGAAGTCATCAAAGAGGACAGCGTTTGCGACGGCGGTGTTGGTCTCGATGTCGTGCACGCCGGTCCTCGATACCCAGCAGGGATACTGGCCGTCCATGCTCATCAGGATGAGCACCTCGTCATGCGGGAGGTACGCGAAGTCGATGACGCGGCGCGCGCTCAGATCCTGCGGATAGCCAGGTGTCACCGGGTTGAAGAACGTGACCTCGTTCAGCTCGTATACGCTCCGGCTCTGCCCCTGCTCTCGGCCTTTACTGTGCTTCTGGAAACCCTGGAACCACATCCGTCGACCCCTTTCCCGCGCTCGTTCTGCCCCATGCGCGCATCAGATTGCTTCGAACGTGAAGCCATGCTCCAATGCGTAGCGCTCCGCGGCACTGCCCTGCTCGCCACACAGGATGAAGCATTCGTCCTTGCACTCGATGGGCTTGCCGATGTCGAACCTCTCGACGTAGTAGCCAAATGCCTTCTTGCCGATGCTGACCACACTGTCGGGAATAGCGATGTCGGCCAGTCCGCTGTCGTAGAACGCGCGCTCACCAATGTGCATCAGCGTATCGGGAAGCATCACCCAGGACAGGTCGCAGCCTACAAACGCACTCTCTCCGATGCTGGTCACATCATCTGGGACAACAATAAAGCTGTCGTCACCCCGATACCTGACCAGCTTGCCATCGCTCATCTGGAAGTCCATGGGCTTCCCTTCTCGCACCTTAGAGACGAATCTGTCTTGAGCCTTCGCCTGCCATCATGGTAGCTCACGGCTTCCCGACATGAGACAGGCTGCGCATCCGCCGTGCACCCACCCCAGCAGAATTAATCCCCGCTACATCTTGGATTAATCCACGTTGGGTATACCTATACCTGTCGCGCGGGCATGGGGCCTGCGCACGAGATATAGAAAGTGAGTCGTCATGTTGACCGCCATCGTCCTTGCCTTCTTCGTCCTCCCGGTTGTTGCCGGCGTGATGAAGCTTGCCATGCGCTTGCTGGGCTGGACCTTGCAGCTCGTCGTAGGCATTGTCCTGCTTCCCGTTTGGATTGTGGTCGCCCTCGTCGGCGGACTGGCTGCTGCCTCCCAGCTGCTGCTTCCGCTGTTCCTGGTCTTCCTCGCCATCTCGGTGTTCCTGCCCGAGGACTAGCCCCGCAGGCGACTCCCCAACCAAGCCCTCTTCCTTCCAGGGACCCCAGAGCAATCTGGGGTCCCTGCCTTTGACGCGATGGCCGCCGACGGCCTTTCCCTTCACCTATCATGGAACGGTAGTACCAGGGCCGAGGGGGGACCACAATGACCAAGCTCTTTGCAACCGACTTTGACGGCACGCTGTACTTTCACGACGAGCCCGAGCCGATCCGCAGGGCCGATCTCGATGCCATCGATGCGTTTCAGCGGGCAGGCGGCCTCTTTGGCGCATGCACGGGACGGCCGGTGCGCGCTCTGGCCACGCAGACCCTTGGCGTCGTTCCCTTTGACTTCTACATCGCGCTGACCGGGGCAACGCTGCACGACCACGACGTGCAACCCATCATGGAGGCTTCCATCCCGCGCGAACTTGCCCGGGAGCTCTACGACCACTATGCGCCTTACGCGCGCGACAACACCGCACTCGTCTGTGCCGCCGACGACTATTGGACCTTCGACAGCACGCTGGCAGCAGCGTGGCCGATATCCTTTGCGCCGAGCTTTGAGGACCTCCCCGACCCAGCCCAGGGCTTTGGCTTGGAGACCGTCACCATCGAGGAGGCCCAGCAGCTGGCGGACGAGATCAACGAGCGCTACGCCAGCGTCGTCTGCTCCTATGTCAACCTCGCAAGCATCGACGTGCTGCCGGCTGGCCACTCCAAGGGCACGGGCTTGCACGCCGCCGCCAGGCACTTCGGCGCAACCCTGACCGCCGGCATCGGAGACTCCTTCAACGACCTTCCCCTGCTCGAGGCGGCAGACATCGCCTACACCTTCAACAGCGCCCCAGAAGGCATGAAGGAGAAGGCAGACGTACTGGTAGACAGTGTTGCAGAGGCCATAGCAGACTTCATGGCGCGTTAGGAGGTACGCATGTCAAAGCCACTCGCCGCGTACGCCGCCCGCCTCGGCATCGAGCGCAGCCTCGGGCTTCTCCTCTATCTCGTGGGGGCCGGGTGGGTGCTTGATGGACGGGCGACCGCATGGTTTGTCGTCTACTTCCTCGCCATCGGCTCGGGCATCTGGCTTGCGGCGAAGCGACCGGACACGATGGCGCGTCGCGCGGACCTCGCTGCCACCAAGCACACCACCCCCGTCTGGGACAAGGTCATTCTCGCCCTGTTTTGGCTGCTTGCCTACTTTGTCGTCTACTACGTGGCGGGCGTCACCAACCAGTCCGCCCCCGCATGGCCGGTGACCATTGCGCTAGGCCTTGCCATCTACATTGCCTCGTGCGTACTGACCACTGCCGCACTCATGGAAAACGCCCATGCCGAGTCGGTCGCGCGCCTTCAGCCCGAACGCGCCCAGACCGTCTGCTCGACCGGACCCTACGCTTGGGTCCGCCACCCCATGTATGCAGCCATCATCATGTGGTGCGTAGCCATTGTGCTGGTCTTTCCCTGCCTTCCGGTCGCGCTAGTCTCGGCGACGGTCGCGGCCCTCATCGTCTGTCGCACGATTCTCGAGGAGCGCATGCTGGTCGCAGGGCTACCTGGCTACGACGCGTATCGGCAGACAACGCGCTGGCGGCTGATTCCGTACCTGTTCTAGGGTCGATGCTGCGAGCGAAGCCCCGCACGGCACCTCATTGCAGCAAAACTGCATTAAATATAAGGTTTATGCATGCTCAAATGCTCAGATTCGTTAACCTGCACAGATTTGCGCAAGATAGACGTCTAATGAGCGTGCGGAACTTACTACGTGCTCACTAGGACCCTAACCTGCACAAATCTGTGCAGGTTAGGGTTTGCCGTCACCGGCTTATACATTTCGTGCCGAACTACCCAACGTTTCCCGGATCCATCGCCGCATTAGACAGGCCAGCGAAGCTCGCGCTTGCAACCGTCAGCTCCGCGACAACGCTCCCGTCGAAGCCGTCTGCGTCACCATCGACGGTCCCGTCAAACGTGACCTCATAGCGGAAGGCGTCCTTTTCGAATTCGGCCACGGTCTCATCGCCACCGTACATGGTAAGGGTGCTGAAGGTGAACCCGTCGTCGACCAGCTCCTGGCCGGTCTTCCCGACAAGCGCATCCAACTCCTCCTGGCTCGGAACCTGGTCTGAGTAGTCATCGAGGCTCGCCAGCTCAAGCCCACCGATAATGTCGGTGAGCTTCTGGTCGTAGTCCTCGTCGAGGAAGTCGAGCTCCTCGATCTGGCTGTAGATCTCCGGCGTCAGATCGACCACCGCGCGGAGAGGCGCCCCGTTGGCGTTGGTGACGTAGATGTAATGCTCCTCGTTCCACGCCGAGCTCTGCCCCTCACCCTCGATGGCCATCACGTCGCCCAAGGTCTTGAGCGACGCGACGTCGACTGCCACCGTCTCCTCGGTCGTCGTGTCCTCGGTCGCGCCCTGATCGCCCGAGGTGCCCTGCCCCGAGCAAGCCGCGAGCGGCATGACCACCAAGCCCAGCGTGAGTGCCCAAGCGACACGCGTCATGGCCTGCCTTTTCATTGCAACCTCCTTGCTCCGTACTGTCGACTTTCGCCTTTGGTCCTGAGACCTCGCCGTCAGTTTTAAGCGTACCTGATGGACAGTTATTTGCGTGATTTCATCGGCGAAGCGCGTTACGAAACAGGCGTCGCAAGGTTTCAACACAGCGACGACTGCCGTTTGGTCGCGTGTCAGGCGTACACTGTCCGTTGGGGAGGGAGCTATGGCACGCACCGAGACACCGAGAGCCGCAAGTGGGGCGTATGCCGCATGGCTGGCGCTTGGCTCGTGGATTGGCAGCCACCTGATGGTCATCGTTCCCTCTGGCGTGGCCATCGGCGTACTGTTTCCGCAGCTCCTGCTGCCAATCAAGCCTTACATTCCCCTGTTGTTCGCCATCATGACCTTCCAGAACTCCCTCGGCAACGATCTGCGCTCCATGCGCAAGGCGCTCGCGCAACCGATGGTTCTCGCGGTCATGCTGCTTCTGGTGCATGTGGTCATGCCGCTGGTGACCTATGGCGCGGCCTGCCTCGTCTTCGGCGCGAGCTCCCCCACCGTCGCGGGCGTCGTGCTCGAGTACTCGGTGCCCATCGGAGCCTCGACGGTCATGTGGATCGGTATGTTTGAGGGCGAGCTCGCCTTGGGACTCTCCGCGCTGCTCGCCTCCACGCTCTTGGCACCCTTCAGCATCCCGCTCACGCTCAAGCTGCTAGTCGGAACCACCGTCGAGGTGGACGCTCTCGGCATGATGGGCGACATGCTGGTGATGATCGCCCTGCCCGCGCTCGCCGCCACCATCCTGAACGAGCTCACCGGCGGGTGGTCCAAGGAGCGCCTGTCCGCTCCTACCACGCCCATCTCTCGCATCATCCTGCCCATCATCGTCTCGACCAACGCAACTGGAATCTCGAGCTACCTGCACAACCTCACCCCGCGTCTCGTGGGGATCATCGTCTTCATGCTGGTCTTCGCGGTGTTGAGCTTCATTGTGGCCATGGGTCTCGCCCGTCTGCTCACCAAGGATCGCTCCCGCTTTGTGGCCATCTCCTTCTGCGGAGGCATCCGCAACGTGTCGGCGGGTGCCGTCCTTGCGTCGCAGTTCTTCGGCCCCGAGGTCATGTTCCCCGCCGTCATCGGCACGCTCTTCCAGCAGTTTCTTGCCGCGCTCTTCGGACGCGTGATGGAGCACGTGCTCGACCGTTGCAACCTTGCCTAATCACCCGTAGTGCCCTAGATGTTGCCGCTGAGTCACACGATTTGACCGCAAGGACGGGGCTTGCGAGCGTTCCCGCCCACTGCAGATTATTTCATCGTATAAATGAAGGTGGGTTTATAGGGAACGGGAGGGGACCCATGTTTAGTGCATCAACCGCGTTGCTTTCATTTTTGGTCGGTATCGTCGGCTGCATCTTTGGCGGCACCCAGACCTTTATCGTCACGGGCTTTGTGGGACTTTTCATCTACGCCCTCCAAGCCGTGGGAATCCAGTCGGAGTTTCTGAGCGAGACCCTGCTCAACACCGTCTTTCTGCCAGCCATCATCTTCAACGCGGCATCGGTCTCCACGGCCTATGCCGCCAAGCGCTACGACATCGAGGGCTGGGACATCAACCACAGCCTGCTGTTCACCCATGACCCCATCGTCTCGTTGATGGGCGGCCTCGGCGGCGTGATCGGCTACCTCGTCTTCGCCTTCGCGCGCGGCATCGGACTGCCGGCCGACCAGGGCTCCTTCTCCGTCATCCTCGTGGGCGTGCTGACGCGCCTCCTTCTGGGCGACGGCCACTGGACCAACCCCAACGCAACCGCCTACTACAAGAAGGAGGGTCCGCGCTACTGGGCGTTCCAGTTCATCAACGCGCTGGGCATCTGCGGCCTGACCGCGCTTGTCCTCGAGCAAATGGACCCGGCGTTCTACAACATCGTGTTCAACATCTCGGCCGCGCTCATCCTGCTCTCCATCTTCGACCAGCAGCGCCGCACGTACCCCACCACCCACCACGAGACCCTCGTGGTGGCCTACGCCATGGCGGCCACCGGCGCCAACGTGGTCGTCTCCATCGCCTTCGGCATGCTGGCAAACCTCATCTACCTGCTGTTTGCCCGCTACTTCAACGAGAACTGCGGCACCCACATCGACCCGCCCGCCGTGGCCATCGAGATCTGCTCGCTGATTCTGTTCACCTGCTTCTAGACCCCACCTCCGGCGGGCGCTATGGTGATGAGGCACTCCCCCAGCCGCCCGTCAGGAGAAGCCCATGGCACGACACAAACCAGCAACCCCCAGCAGCCTCACAGAGGTGCTCGCCTATGACGAGGCGCTTGACCGGCGCGTCTGCGGTGTCTCCCTCTCCGAGGAGCGAGAGACGCGCTTTGCCGAGGAGGGCGCGCACGATCCCACGGCCACGCATTACTATGTCCTGGAGGAGCTGTTCTCCCACCTCGACTTTGACGGCAGCTCGCACCTGTTGGACGTGGGTTGCGGCAAGGGACGCGTGCTGGCGCACTTTGTGCGACAGAACTATCCGGGCAAGGCAACGGGGATCGAGCTCGATCCGGAGCTCGCTGAGGTTGCGGCTCGATGGGTTGGACACTACGACAACCTGAGCATCATCTGTGGGAGCGTGCTTGACATCGACCTCAGCCGCTACACCCACTTCTACCTCTTCAACCCCTTCTCGCCGGGCGTGCTGCAGACCTTTATCGAGAGCCTCGAGGCGCAGCTCACCCATCCAGCCACCATCGTGCACATGTCAGACAACGGTGACACCTGGCATTACGTGGGACGCTCCGGTTGGACCGAGCTGGCATCGGGTTCCATCCAATACGGCCACAACGCCCGAGGCTATCCGTTCACGGTCTACGACTGTCCGCAGCACTACACGATCTGGCGCTACGAACCGTAGCGTCCGCTAGTCGTCGAGGGGCACGATCTGGTTGTAGAGCACCGTGTGGGGCTTGTCGCCTGGCAGGTCCATGTGGAGATGCCCAAAGTACCAGCGCTTATAGGCAAAGGCACCCTCGACGTTGCGCTCGAGCCAGTCCGTGTACTCGTCGGAAGGTCCCCAGAACCCTGCGTAGCGGGCGCGGTAGCGCTGGTACTGTCCAGTGGGAGGGCAATGCGAGAGCACGTAGTCCACCTCGCCGACCTCGGTTGCCCGCGCGGCGATGTAGCGGCGCTCCTCGTCGTCGGGCACCTCTTGGGGCCACCACGAGCGATGCGGCGTACGCCACTGTTTGTCGATCGAGTGCGCACCACCCACCACAAAGAAGGAGTGGCCTCCAAAGCGGTAGGTCTCGCCGCGCATGAGATGCAGCACATGGGGACGGATGCGCTGGATGCGGCCACCGGCCCACGGCTCCACGGGCAGTGCGTCGAGCAGATCGAAGTTCTCGTGATTGCCGTCCACCACGAGCGTGGTCCACGGGCACTCCTCGAGCCAGTCGAGCCGCGCAGTCTCCTTCTCGCTGGGCGGATCCGACCAGAGCAGGCCGAAGTCCCCGAGGATGATGAGATAGTCGTCGCGCGTAAGCGCGGTGCCCTCGCCCACCGCAAACTGGTCGACCTTGCCCATGTCCAGCTCGCCATGCGTGTCACCCGTCAGGAAGACTGCCATGGGTGCCCCGTTCCTGTAAAGGTGCGGCGCGCCTCTACCGCGCGCCGCCTCTGCTTAACCTCTACAGGGTAGTACGACCGTAAGCCTTCTGCCAGTTGGCGGTGAACTCCTCCACGGCGATGGCGGTTCCGGGGTGACCGACCATGTCGCGGATGGTATCCGGGTTCACCGTGATGGACGGAACGCCAGCAGCCAGCAGCTTGTGGACCTGATCAACGTTCTTGAACGATGCCGCACACACCTTGGACTCGAAGCCATACTGCGCGAGCGTGTTGACGAGCTCCACGACCTGAGCCACACCGTCGCCGTAGTTGCACATGCGGTTGACGTAGGGAGCCAAATAGTCGGCGCCAGCCTTGGCGGCCCAGAAGGCCTGGTCGGGCGAGTAGATGCCCGTTGCCAGAACGGAGATACCCTTGGCTTTGACAGCGGGGATGGCACGCAGGCCCTCGCGCGTCACAGGAATCTTGACCACGATGTTCTTGCCACCGCGGATGGAGGCGATCTTCTCCGCCTCGGCGAGAATGCCCTCGTAGTCGAGCGAGACGACCTGCGCGATGATCTTCTGGTCCTCGGTCAGCACCTCGGCCAGCTCGGCGAAGACCTGCTCGGGCTCCTTGCCGCTCTTGGTGATGATGGTCGGGTTGGTGGTGACGCCGTCGATGGGTAGGAAAGCGCACAGCTCGCGGATTGCCTCGATGTCAGCCGAATCAATGAAGAACTCCATTAGTGTTTCCTTCCTTAAGGCGCCGCCACGCGGCGCAACAAACTAATCTTCCAAGCTAACCGTCATCTGGGCTGGTGATGGAGGGGCCACTGGGTCTTCCCGAAGCGACCTCCGCAGGCGCGCCCTTCGCGCCGAGGACTGAGCGGAGGGAATGCCCAGTGGCCCCACAGGTTACAGCACCTGCTCCGTGCGGTCGATGATGTCGTCCTGGGTGGCCTTGCTGAGCACGTTGAAGAAGGCGCTGTACCCCGCTACGCGGACGATGAGATCCTTGTGACGCTCGGGATGCGCCTGCGCGTCCAGCAGCGTGGCACGGTCGACCACATTGAACTGCACGTGGTAGCCATGCAGGCGGTTGAAGAAGGTGCGCAGCATCATCTCGAGCTTCTGCTTGTTCTCCTCGCGGGCAAGCATGGTGGGAGTCACCTTCTGGTTGAGCAGCACGCCGCCGGTGATCTTGTCGGTCGGAAGCTTGGAGACGGTCTTGAACACGGCGGTCGGACCCTGCTTGTCGCAGTTGTGAGCGGGGCTGCAGCCCTCGGCCAGTGGCTCGTGGGCGTGGCGACCGTCCGGGGTGGCCATGGTACCCATGCCCTGGCCCACGTTTGCGCTGATGGAGCTCGTGCCGGCGTAGCGGATGCCGCCGATGGGGCCGCGGCCAAAGCGCGTGTTGTGATACTTGGCAACCTCGTCGATGTAGGGCTCGTAGCACTCGACGGCCAGACTGTCCACGTAGTCGTCGTCGTTGCCGTACTTGGGAGCACCGTCGATGAGCATCTGCTGGATGCGCGCGCCCTCCTCGCCGGCAAAGTCGTTCTGCAAGGCGTCCCAGAGCTGCTGGCGCGTGATAACGCCCTCCTCGTAGACGAGCTTCTTGATGGCGGCAAGGCTGTCTGCCATGTTGGCGATGCCCACCTGCAAGCCGCTGATGAAGTCGTAGACGGCGCCGCCCTCCTTGATGGTCTTGCCACGGGCGATGCAGTCGTCAGTGAGGGCTGAGCACAGCACGTCCGGCACGTCACGCTCGGAGGCCTTGTCGATGGCGTTCTCCACAACCACCGACCAGCGGCACATCTCGCGCAGACTTGCATCCCAAGCGGCCATGAGATCGTCGAAGCTCTCCCACTCGAGGAAGTTGCCGTGACCCTCGACAAAGCGCTTGCCGGAGGTGAGGTCCACACCGCCGTTCATGGCACACAGCAGCAGGCGCGGGAAGTTGATGTAGCTCATGCCGGTGCAGCGGTAGCCCCAGCGACCGGGTACGGCGGTCTCAACGCAGCCTATAGCGGAGTAGTTGTACGCGTCGTACTCGCCGACACCCCAAGCGAGGAAGCTCGGGATGATGATCTCGTCGTTGTTGAGAGCGGGCATGCCAAAGCCAAGCTTCATGACCTCGATGCACTCGTCAAAGAAGGCCGGGTCGAGGTTGGCGTGGTAGCGTACGGTAAGGTTGGGCTGGGTGAGGCGGGTCTGCGCGACGGAGCGCAGGACGAGCCAGCTCATGGGGTTGACGGCGTCCTCGTGGGTGTCGGGCGTCTGGCCACCGATGGTGACGTTCTGATACATGGGGCTGCCGGCGCTGGAGTAGGTGTGTGCCTGGGAGCGGATCTTCTGCACGGTGAGCGTCTTGATCCAGAGGTTGGTGAGCAGCTCGAGCGCCTCGTCCTCGGTAATGCGGCCGGCCGCGAGGTCAGCCTCATAGAATGGGTCCATGTACTGGTCGAAGCGGCCAAAGGAGAGGCTGTGGCCGTTAGACTCGATCTGCAGCAGCACCTGGCTGAACCACACTGCCTGCACGGCCTCGAAGAAGGTCTCGGCAGGTTCGTAGGGCACGCGGGCGCAGGCAGTGGCCATGCGCTCGAGCTCTGCCTTGCGAGCAGGGTCGGCGCAGGCGGCAGCCTGCTCGGCGGCCAGGTTGGCGTAGCGGCCAGCCCAGCGGCGGACGGCGTCGATGACGATAAGAACAGCCTTGTAGAAGACGTACTTGTCGATGGAGTCAGGATCGCAGAGGTCGAGGGCAGCCTTGGCGGCACGGGTGCGCTCCTCGTAGCCGCGCAAGCCTTCCTTGAGCATGCGTGCGTGGTTGATAGCAAGGTGTGCGTCGCCGGCGTTGAGCTTGCCCTCCATGCCAAAGACGCCCGTCTCCATGAAGACGGAGACCTCCTCGGGCAAAAGGGCTTCGCCGCGCGAGCGCAGGTTGTTGTTCTCCCAGAACGGGGCGATGTCGCGAATGGCCTGCTTGTCCTCCTCAGTCATATAGAAGACGTCGCCGTCGCGCTTCTCGAACTTGTCCAGCTCGTCGATCACAAAGCCGAGCGTGTATTCGGGGAAGACGGGCGCGTTGCCGTTCTTGGTGGCCTGGTTGCCGGCGATGAGCGTCTTGTCCTCGATGTAGATACTCATGTTGTCGAGCACGTGCGCGAAGGCGAGGGCGCGACGCATCACGGGCGGCTGGTTCTGCGTCTGGCGATACGACTCGGTGTACAGCACGGCACGCTCAGCGTCGACGAAGGGCTTCTCGTCGAGCACCTCCTCGCGGTAGGCCTGCATGCGCTCGGTGAGGGCGCCGAAGTGCTCGCGGTTCTCCATGGACGGTTCCTTTCTCTATCGCAAGCAATAATGCTTTCGTTCGTAACTCATGATACGAACCTTCTCTCTCCGTGTCAAGAAGAAATTTTGTCCGTTTGAGTATTTACTTTCGTTCGTAAGTTTTCTAAGCTGTATATGGACGTTGAGATAGTGGGATCGCGCCCGACGTCTCGATACGCTACGGAGGAGCCATGCAAACTGCGACCGTCTTCAACATCCAGAAGTTCAGCCTCGACGACGGGCCGGGCATCCGTACCGTCGTCTTCCTCAAGGGCTGCCCGCTGTGTTGCGCCTGGTGCGCTAACCCCGAGAGCCAGCGGCGGGCACCGCAGCTGGAGTGGAAGGAGAGCGCCTGCATCGGCTGTGGCGCCTGCATTGAGGCCGCATCTGGCGCCAACGCCGTAGAGTACGCAGGCAAGCGCCACATCGACGTGCGCAGCTTGCGCGGAGACGCGCCCGAGGCCCAGGCGGCCGTGCATGCTTGCCCCACCCGCGCCCTCACCTGCACTGGAGAGACCAAGACCGTCGACGAGGTCGTCAAGATCTGCCTACAGGATCAGCCCTTCTACGAGGACTCGGGCGGCGGGGTCACCCTCTCGGGTGGCGAGGCACTCACCTGGCCGGACTTCTGTGAGGAGCTTCTTGTCCGTCTGCATGAGGAGGGCATCGACACCTGCATAGAGACCGAGGCGCACGTGGCACCCCAGACGTTCCAGCGCATCGCCCGGCACCTCGACCACCTGCTCATGGACCTCAAGCACGTGGACCCCGTGCGCCTGCAAGAACACACCGGCGTCGACGACCACCTCATGCTCGCAAACCTGCGCTGGGCCATCGAGCACGGACTGGACGTGCTACCACGCACGCCCGTCATCCCCGGTTTCAACGACAGCCTCGACGACGCGCGCGCGATGGCGCAGTGGCTGCGCGAAGCAGGGGCAAAGCGCGTGCAGCTCCTCCCCTTCCACAACTTCGGAGAGAACAAGTATGTGCTGCTCGACATGCCCTACAGCCTGCACGGGGTCAAGAACCTGCACCCCGAGGATCTCGAGGACTACCGTCAGGTCTATCTGGACGAGGGTATCGAGGCCTTCTTCTAAGCAACAACCGCCCTTGTCCGACGATTCGTCAAAGAGAGGATCTTTCCATGAGCAAGCACATAACCGTCTATGGCGTATCAGACATGACCGGCGAGACTGTCGAGCGCATCGTTCGCGCGGCGTCGGCGCAGTTCCCAGCTGGTGAGGTGACCATTAAGATGCTCCAGCACGCCAGCGACGCGCAGCAGGTCATCGACTTCATCGAGCAGCAGGGCGACACCGAAACCCCAACGGCAGTGTTCCATACCATCCTGAGCCCCCGCACCCGAGCGGATCTGCGCAGCGCTTGCCAGACGCTGCGCATCCCCTCGATCGACCTGCTGGGATCGACCGCTCATGTGATGGCTGACCTACTCGACGAGCGCCCAACAACCACCCCTGGCATCACCATCGAGGACGGAGCCGAGCCCCTTTGGTTCGACCTCTCGTAAGGCGAAGCCGCCAGACTCACATCCCTCCTACCCGGGACGTTGCGCAAAAGCGAAGCCCCTTTTGATGCGCGTGATGACTGGCATCCCCATCGATACCGCTCGTATGGCTGACACAGGCATCTCACGCACAACGGGCCACAGGCGCGCTACGATGGGACTACAACTGCATACCACCGGATGACGGAATCGGGAGAGACCGCACATGCGGCGCCGAAGGGGAGGCAAGAACTCTCAGGCAGAAGGACCGATTCCTGACGGAACCTTGGAAAGGCCCCGCGGGGCCACCGAAGAAGCAATCTGGTTTCCAGAGAATCTTTCAGGTTGAGGACAAGGGCACAAGAGGCGCGTAAGGCGCTGCGTGTCCCTTGTCTTTTTTATGCGCCTGGCATCCAAGGAGGCAGATCCGATGGAGCGGAAGACCCCCCTGTACGACATCCATGTGAAGGAAGGCGGCAAAGTCGTCCCGTTTGCAGGCTATCTGCTGCCCGTCCAGTACGGCACCGGCATAAAGGCCGAGCACGAGGCGGTGCGAACCAAGGTCGGTCTCTTTGACGTATCGCATATGGGCGAGGTCGTGTTCCGCGGCCCTGGCGCACTGGCTACCATCAACCACCTCTTCACCAATGACTACACGGACATGCCGGTGGGGCGTGTCCGTTATGGCGTAATGTGCAACACCCACGGTGGCTGCATAGACGATCTGATCGTCTACAAGTTTGGCGACGAGGAGTACTTCGTGGTCGTCAACGCCTCTAATCGCGAGAAGGACGTCGCCCACATGGCGGCCAATCTTCTCCCCGACACGAGCTTCGAGGACCTGAGCGACGGCATCGCCGAGCTGGCATTGCAGGGACCGCGCGCCAAGGGCGTGCTGGCGAAGATCTGCGACGTCAACGAGCTCCCGCAGCGCTACTACACGGCCGTGCGACACGTTGAGGTAGCCGGCATCGACTGCATGGTCTCACGCACGGGCTACACGGGCGAGTTTGGCTACGAGCTGTACTGCGCGCCGGACGATGCGGTTGCGCTTTGGCAGGCGCTTCGTGAGGCAGGAGAGGAGTTCGGCCTCATCCCCTGCGGACTCGGCGCGCGTGACACCCTGCGCCTCGAGGCGTCCATGCCGCTCTACGGCCATGAGATGGACGAGGACACCACGCCACTCGAAGCGGGCCTCCAGCTGGGCGTTCGCATGGAGAAGCCCGAGTTCATCGGTCGCGAGGCCATTCTTGCTGCAGGAGAGCCGACGCACGTGCGCGTGGGACTCGAGGTCACGGGCCGCGGCATCGTGCGCGAGCAGATGAGCGTCTACGCAGGTGACAGGCTTGTGGGCCACACCACGTCGGGCACCTTTGCCCCACACCTCAAGAAGGCCATCGCCATGGCTCGCGTCGAGACGTCCGTTGCCGCCGAGGGTACTGCCCTCATGGTTGACGTGCGCGGACGACGCATCGAGGCAGTTGTCGTCCCCATGCCCTTCTACAAGCACGCATAGGCCAGGCAAGGCAGCCTGATCAGAACGTCATTCATTTCCTGAGAGAGGAGACACCATGTCCGTCATTCCTGCAGAGCTTAGCTACACCACGTCCCACGAATGGGTGAGCGTCGAGGGCGACACGTACACCATCGGCCTTACCGACTTTGCGCAGGATGCCCTGGGCGACCTCGTCTTCGTCAACCTGCCGATGGAGGGCGACGAGGTCGTGGCCGGCGAGGCCTTCGCCGACGTCGAGTCGGTCAAGGCAGTCTCGGACGTCTTCAGCCCCGTGACCGGCACGGTAGTGCAGATCAACGAGGACCTGCTGGATGCCCCCGAGGCCATCAACGAGGATCCGTATGGCGCATGGCTGGTGCGCGTCGAGGAGGTCAGCGAGGTGGGCGACCTTCTCGACGCCGACGCCTACGAGGCGCTTTGCGCGCAGGAGGCTTAGGTTCCCATGGGCAGCTACCTTCCCGAAACCGACGAGGGCCGCGCGGGCATGCTTGCTGCGCTGGGACTCGCGGAAAGTGACGAGCTCTTCTCCGTCATACCTCCCGAGGTCCGCATCGACGCGCTCGACCTGCCCGAAGGCCGCTCCGAGCTTGAGGTCGTATCGCACCTCGAAGCCCTGGCACGCGAGAACCGCCACTTTGACGTGGTGCTTCGTGGCGCCGGCGCCTATCGCCACCACATCCCCTCGATCGTGAAGTCCGTCACCTCCAAGGAGGAGTTCGTGACGGCCTACACTCCCTACCAGGCCGAGATCAGCCAGGGAGTGCTTCAGTCCATCTTCGAGTACCAGACGCAGATCTGCGAGCTCACCGGCATGGACGTCGCCAACGCAAGCGTCTACGACGGTGCCACGGCCGCGGCAGAAGGCGTGCTGATGTGCCGTGACCGCAGGCGCAACGAGATTGTCGTTGCCGAGACCGTACACCCCGACGTCATGACCGTCATCAAGACCTATTGCGCGAGCCGCGACGTACCCGTCGTAACCGTGCCCGCGACAAGCGACCTCATGGTGGACCTCGACGCGCTGCGTGCGGCAGTCAGTCCCACCACGGCGGCAGTCTACGTGCAGAGCCCCAACTACCTAGGCATCATCGAGGACATGGACGGCATTGTGGCAGCCTCCCACGAGGCCGGATCCAAGGTCGTCATGGGCTTTAACCCCATCGCGCTCGGCATCCTCCGCACCCCCGGCGAGTACGGTGTCGACGTCGCGGTCGGAGAGGGCCAGCCCCTCGGCTTGCCGCTTGGCTTCGGAGGCCCCTACCTGGGCATCATGGCCACCACCAAGGCGCTCATGCGCAAGCTCCCCGGCCGCATCGTGGGCGAGACCACCGATGCGTGCTCACCCTGCAGGCCCGCGAGCAGCACATCCGTCGCGAGAAGGCCTCGTCCAACATCTGCTCCAACGAGGCGCTGTGCGCCATGACGGCCTCGGTATACCTGGCAGCCGTGGGACCGGAGGGGCTCGCCCAAGTCGCACGGCTCTGTGCCGGCCACGCGCATTATCTCGCAGAAAAGCTTGCCGAGCTGGGATTTGCCCCCATGAGCGGCAAGCCTTTCTTCAACGAGTTCCTCACCAGCTGCCCCGTGGATGCGCACCAGCTCGTCAATCGGCTGGCCGAGCACGGAATCCTAGCGGGGCTTCCCACGCACGACGGAATTCTGTGGTGCGCCACCGAGCTCAACACGCGCGCGGAAATCGACCGCGTCGTCTCTGTCGTCAAGGAGGTGTGTGACCGATGAAGCTTCTCTTCGAACGGAGCGTCGCAGGTCGCAAGCAGACCATCTTTCCCGACCTCGACGTGCCCGAGGCCACCTTTGACGAGACGCTCATACGCCAGAGCGCCCCGCGTCTGCCCCAGATGGCAGAGGTGGACCTAGGCCGTCACTACACCGAGCTCGCCAAGCAGACCCACGGGGTCAACGATGGCTTCTACCCGCTTGGCTCGTGCACGATGAAGTACAACCCGCGCGTAAACGAGCAGGTGGCAGCTCTGCCAGGGTTCGCCGACATCCATCCGCTGCAGCCCGAGGAGACGGTCCAAGGCTGCCTTGGTGCCATGCACGAGCTTGAGGGCATGCTCGCGGAAATCTGTGGCATGGATGCCATGACTCTGCAGCCGGCAGCCGGAGCTCACGGCGAGTACACGGGCCTGCTGCTCATCCGCGCGCACCACCTGGCAAACGGTGATACGGGCCGCACCAAGATCATCGTCCCCGACTCCGCGCACGGCACCAACCCGGCAAGCGCGGTGATGGCAGGGTTCACGGTAGTGTCGGTGCCGAGCGATGCGCAGGGCGGCGTGGACCTCGATGCCCTGCGTGCGGCCGTAGGACCGGACACCGCGGGCCTCATGCTCACCAACCCCAACACGCTGGGCCTCTTCGATCCCAACATCGTCGAGATCTGCCAGATCATTCACGAGGCCGGCGGCCTGTGCTACTACGACGGCGCCAACCTCAACGCCGTCATGGGCCATGCGCGCCCGGGCGACATGGGTTTCGACTGCGTGCACGTCAACCTGCACAAGACCTTCTCCACTCCGCATGGCGGTGGCGGTCCCGGCTCGGGGCCGGTGGGCTGCAAGGCGTTTCTTGCGCCGTACCTCCCCAATCCGCGCGTGGTCGAGCGGCCGGACGGCACGCTTGCCTTCTCGTGCGACGAGCAGAGCGTAGGCAAGGTTCGCAGTTTCTACGGCAACTTCCTCGTTGCGGTACGCGCGCTCGCCTACATCCTCACCCTTGGTCGCGAGGGCATCCCCGAAGCCTCGGCATCGGCCGTGCTCAATGCCAACTATCTTGCGCACTTCCTGTCTGAGGCAGGCTACGTGCTTCCCTATGGCGAGCGCTGCATGCATGAGTTTGTCATCGACGTGGGACCACTCAAGGCTGAGACGGGCGTCTCTGCCATGGATGTCGCCAAGCGCCTGCTCGACTTTGGCGTCCATCCGCCCACCATGTACTTCCCGCTCATCGTGCACGAGGCGCTCATGGCAGAGCCCACCGAGACGGAGAGCCGCGAGACGCTGGACGAGTTCGTCGGTCTCATGACGGGCATCCTCAAGGAGGCCCACGAGGACGGCGAGAGGCTGCACAGCGCCCCGTTCACCTGCCCCATCGGAAGGCCGGACGAGGTCAAGGCCGCGCGCAAGCCGCACGTGCGCTACGAGTTCGACGAGGAGGGCTGATGCCCCGAGCGCCGCGCTACATAGAGAGCCGGTCGACGGACCCGTACACCAACCTCGCCATCGAGGCGTGTCTCATGCGTTCTGCCAGAGAGGGGGAGCCCACCCTCTATCTCTGGCAGAACGAGCGGACCGTGGTCATCGGGCGAAACCAGTGCGCCTCGGCGGAGTGTGACATCGAACGGCTCGAGCGTGACGGCGGGCATCTGGCCCGCAGACGCTCTGGCGGAGGCGCGGTCTATCACGACCTGGGCAATCTTAACTTCACGTTCATCACCACACCAACGGAGTATGACCAGGCGGAGCAAACCGATGTGATTCTGAACGCCGTCCGCTCGCTGGGCATCGCCGCCGAGCGCACGGGCCGCAACGACCTCGTGGTCGATGGCGGACGCAAGTTCTCTGGTCATGCCTACCAGCATACCGGCGAGGCCAGCTGCCATCACGGCACCATCATGGTGGCGGTCGACGTCGATGCGCTCGGCCGTTACCTCACCGTGAGCCCGCTCAAGCTTCAAGCCAAGGGCGTGCGCTCGGTGCGCTCCCACGTCGTCAACCTGCGGGAACTTAATCCGAGGCTCTCGGTGGATACGCTCAAAGGCGCCCTCCGGGAATCTTTTACCAACGTGATGGGACAACCCGTCACGCGCCAAGACGTGAGCGAGCTCGACCAGCACGAGCTCGCGTACGAGCGTGAGCGCTTTTGCTCTCCCGCATGGCTATACAAGGGAGAGCGGAGGTTTGGGGAGAGTCGACAGGCCCGCTTTGACTGGGGAAGCGTGCGCGTCGACGTCACGCGCGAAGGCGGCATCATACGCGACCTCGTGGTCTTCTCGGATGGGCTCGACGCGGAGCTCATCGAGGGGATCTCGGAGCTCCTCGTGGGGTCCACCGACTCGGTAGAGGAGTTGGAGCGCCGGCTTCGGGCAGGTGGTTTTGCGGAAGAGGCAGCCCTTGACGTGGCGCGCCTTGTCGCGGGATGACGAGCAAGCATCAGACGGAGACACTGAGACCAACTGCATGGCGGTTGGGGAAGGAGCACATCATGACCTATGACGTCGCCATCGTGGGCGGTGGGCCCGGAGGCTACACCGCAGCAGAGGAGGCGGCCTCGCGTGGACTCTCCGTTGTCCTGTTCGAGCGCGACCTCGTGGGCGGCACCTGCCTCAACCGCGGATGCATCCCCACGAAGGCGCTGCTCCATGACGCCACGCCCCGAGCGAGCTTCACCGAGATGCATGCGCGCAAGCAGGCGGTAGTCGACCAACTGCGTGACGGTATAGAGAAGTTGCTCAAGCAGCGCAAGGTCACGGTCGTGCGAGGCCAGGCGTGCATCACTTCGCCAAGCATCGTGGAATGCGGCGGCCAGGCATACGAAGCGCGCGACATCATCATCGCCACGGGATCCGTGCCGACCTCGATACCGGTTCCTGGCATCGACCTTCCTGACACCTACACCTCCAATGACCTCCTCGAGGGAGAGGGCGTCATGCTCTCCTCGCTCGTCGTCATAGGCGGTGGCGTCATCGGCGTGGAGTTTGCCACCATGTATGCCCAGCTTGGAACACGTGTGACCATACTCGAGGCGACGGAGCGCATCCTCCCGCCCCTAGACAGGGAGATAGCCCAGCGCGTGACGATGCACCTCAAGAAGCGTGGCGTGAAGGTAGAGGCCTCCGCCCGCGTCATGGGCATCGAGGGCGAGCCTGGCGCTATGCAGGTGCACTACACCGACAGGCGTGGCAACCAGGGAGTGGCTGAGGCCGAAGGCGTTCTCGTCGCCTGCGGTAGGCGCGCTAACACGGAAGGCCTCTTCTCCCCTGCCGTCCAGCCAGAACTCTCGCGGGGAGCTTTGGTATGCGACGAGGCGGGCCGAACGAGCGAAGAGCACCTTTGGGCCATTGGTGACGTGGTGGCTGGCACCATACAGCTCGCCCACGTCGCGGAGGCGCAGGCACGCAATGTCGTCGCGTACATCTGTGGCGACGAGCCTCCCGTGGAGATGGGCATCATCCCCTCCTGCGCCTACACCTCACCGGAAGTCGCGTCCGTCGGTCTCACCGCGGACGAGGCGAAGGCGCGTGGGATTGCAGTGCGGACGAGCAAGGCGCTTACGGGCGCAAATGGCAAGTGCCTGGTCGAGGAGTCCGAGAGCGGGTTCGTCAAGCTGGTGGCAGATGCCGAGACCGGCGCCATCCTGGGGGCGCAGCTCGTCTGTCCGCGCGCGACCGACCTGGTGGCTGAGCTCGCGCTGGCCATCTCGCTCGGCTGTACTGCCACTCAGATCACGCGCGTCATCCACCCGCATCCCACCGTGAGCGAGCTGGTCTCTTCGGCAGCGAGAGCTCTCGTCTGCTAGCCATACAAGTGGACACTACGACAACCGCCACAGGCCCCAGGATCCGTGGCGGTTGCCTTGCCGAAGGCGCCCGAGCCGCATCCCCGGCTTGGGCGCCCTCTCCGTGTGCATATCCAATCTACCCGCCTTGGGGCGAGGTCAGAGACTAGTCAAGATCCTCGCCGTTGCTCGCAATGACCTTCTGGTACCAGAAGTAGGAGTCCTTGAGCGAGCGCTTGAAGCTGCCCTGGCCGTAGTCGTTGGCGTCGACGTAGATCTGGCCGTAGCGCTTCTTCATCTCGCCCTCGCCGTTGGAGACCATGTCGACGCAGCCCCAGTACAGGTAGCCCATCAGGGGAATGCCGTCGAGCTCGACCGCGTCGCGCATGCTCTTGATGTTTGCGCGCATGTAGTCGATGCGATAGTCGTCGTGCACCGCGCCGTCCACGAACTCGTCGTTCCAGCCGATGCCGCTCTCGACGCACCACAGCGGGCAGCGATAGCGATGGTACAGCGTGTTCAGCGTGATGCGCTGGCAGTTGGGGTCGGTCGCCCAGCCCCAGGCGTTGGTCTTGAGGTACGGGTTGGCCACCACGAAGTCGAAGGCACCGTTACCCTCGCCCTTCTTCAAGCCCTCCTTGTGCACGGTCACCGTATGGCTCCCGTAGAGCGAGAAGGACAGGAAGTCGCAGGTACCAGCCTTGAGCGTCTCAAGGTCGCCCTCCTGGACGGGCAGCGTGATGCCCTCGTTCTTGTACTGGATGAGCTTGTAGGCGGGGTACTCGCCCAGCATCTGCACGTCAGCGAAGAAGAGACCATCGTTGTCGGCCTTCATCACCAGCAGCTGGTCGTCCGGATCGCAGGTCATGGCATACATGGGGCCATAGGCCAGCATCATGCCGATCTTGAGCTCGGGCCACTGCTCGTGAGCCGCGATGACCGTCTTAGCCGAGGCCAGGAACTGATGGTATGCGGCGTTGGCGATGTTCTGCGGGTCGGCGTGGATGAGGCCGGCGGTCACATACGGGGCCACCTCGATGCAGTTGATCTCGTTGAAGGTGAGGTAGTACTTCACCAGGCCGTCAAAGCGCGCGAAGCAGGTGGTGGCGTACTTCACGAAGATGTCCACCAGATAGCGGCTGTCCCAGCCGTTGAAGCGGTTGGCCAGGGAGAGCGGATTCTCGTAATGCTCCAGCGTGACCAGCGGCTCGATGCCGTACTCGCGACAGGTCTTGAACACGTCCTCGTAGAAGGCAAGGCCGGCCTCGTTGGGCTCCTCGTCATCGCCGTTGGGGAAGATGCGGCTCCACTTGATGGAGAGGCGCAGGCACTTGAAGCCCTCCTCGGCGCACAGACGGATGTCCTCCTTGTAGTGGTGATAGAAGTCGCTCGCGATGTGCGTGGGATAGTAGATGTCGGGGTCGTCGACCGTGCAAGCCACGGCACCTTCGGGAAGGTGCTTTACAGGGCTGCCGAAGCACAGGGGAAGCTTGTCCCAGCTGCCGTCGGGCATGCGGAAGGTGACCTGACGAGGAACCTTGTGGGCGCCGTTGGTCATGACGTCGGCAGTGGAGAGGCCCGCACCGCCCTCGAAGACACCGCCCTCGTACTGGTTGGCCGCCGTGGCGCCACCCCAGAGGAAGTCACTGCTAAAGCCCATGTCGTTCTCCTTTCTTGATGGCCCGTCCGGGCCCTTTCACACGGTTGGTCGCTGGCCAGCTGCCAGCCTCTTTCATATGAGGGAGTTACGCGCGCTCTTGGGAGATGCGGTCGCGATACCACCAATAGCTCTTTTTGGGGGTACGCTCCAGCGTGCCCTTGCCCTGGTCGTCGAGGTCCACGTACACGAGGCCGTAGCGCTTCTCCATAGTACCTGTGGAGAGCGCCACGAGGTCAAAGGCACTCCACGGCAGGTAGCCCACCACGTCAACACCGTCGGCAACCGCCTCGTGCAGGGCATCGATGTGCCGCGCCAGGTAGTCGATGCGATAGTCGTCATCCACATGGCGCGCACCATCGGCGTCGATCACGAGGTCGTCGTGGCAGCCGAGGCCGTTCTCCACGATCATGAGCGGCACCTGGTAGCGGTCCCAGAGCTCGTTGAGCAGGATGCGCAGGCCCATCGGATCGATCTGCCAGCCATACTCGCTTGCCTCGAGGTAAGGGTTCTTCAGGCCGGTAACCAGGTTGCCGCTGGTCTTCTCGGCATCGGGGTCGACGCCCGCGCAGTTGGTCATGTAGTAGCTGAGGCTGTAGAAGTCTACGGTTCCCGCAGCCAGCAGGGCCTTGTCCTCGGCCGTCACGTCAAGCGTGATGTCGTGCTCGGCAAAGTAACGCCGTGCGTAGCCGGGGTAGCTGCCTCGCACCATGACGTCACCAGCAAAGAGGAAGCTCATCTGGTTCTGTGCCTGCGCCGCACGCACGTCCGTCGGATTGCACGTGAGCGGATAGTTGAACATGCTGGCAATCATGCAGCCCACCTGCAGCGAGGGGTCAATCTCGTGCGCCAGCTGCACCACACGCGCCGAGGCCAGGAACTGATTGTGCAGGCACGTGTAGCGCAGCTGCTCGGTGTTTTCCGGCCCAAACATGGGCATGAGTATGCCCGCGCCAGTCATGATGCCAAAAGGCACCTGCGTGCAGTTGATTTCGTTGAAGGTAATCCAGCGGCGGACCTTGCCCCGATAGCGGCACATGATGGTCTCGGCGTAGCGCACGAAGAGGTCGATGGTGGAGCGCTTTGACCAGCCACCCTCATAGGCAAGCTTGAGCGGCGGCTCATAGTGACTCATCGTCACGATGGGCTCGATGCCACGCTCCAGCAGCAGGTCGAAAAGGTGATCGTAGTACGCCAGCCCGTCCTCGCACGGCTCCGCGTCATCGCCATTGGGAAAGACGCGCGTCCAAGCCAGCGACATGCGATAGCCGTTCACACCAAGACCGGCAAGAAGCTCAACGTCTTCCTCCACGTGGTGGAAGCCGTCGGAACCCACATGGCTGGGATAGTAGCGGTCGGGCTCGATGCGCTCGGTCTCGCGACGATGGCCGCCAGGCGTCGTGGCCAGCACGTCCTGCACCGAGAGGCCTTTGCCGCCCTCGTCGTAGCCTCCTTCGTACTGGTTTGCCGCCGTGGAGGCACCCCACACGAAGTCTTTGGGAAAGCCCTTGGTCATGTTGCCCTCATCCCTCGTCTACACACGCTGTCCGGTATTACAGAAACCTCTTGAAGAACGCGCACTCGTCGTCGTTGCACCGACGGGCGTCACCGCTCTTCATGTTGAGGTGGAACACGTGGCCAAGCTTGTCCCCCACGCCACAGTAGACATGCAGCTCATGGGACACCTCCGCGTCGCGCAGCGCCTGCGCGAGAGGAGCAGCCTGGTCGTGCAGGAAGTCAGCCTCGCAGGTCATGACGTACGCTGGCGGGAAGGCAGGCGTCACGTAGCCCACGACCTCGATCAGATCGAGCTCCTCGTCGGTGCCCTTCTCGGGCAGATACTCCGCCATGAGCTGGGCCGTGAGCTCCTCGGGGTCGTCGAGCTCGGTGTGATACTGGCCGCAGTTGAGGGCGACGGCTGCGGGCGCAAAGCCCTCGGGAGCCTTTACCGGAACCTTGGCGGCATAGGCAGGATTGGTGCAGAGGTTGCTGAAGAGCCCCAGCAGGTGGGCGCCAGCCGAGTCGCCAACCGCAAACACCTTGCTGGTGTCCAGGCCATACTCCTCGGCATGGTCAAGCACCCAGGAGAACACCAGACAGGCGTCTTCCAAGCTCGACGGGAACTTGAAGTCTGGCGCGAGGCGATAGGTGAAGTTCACCACGGCAAAGCCGCGCAGCGCGAGATCCATGCAGTACCACTGGTAGCGCTCCTTGTCGCCATAGACCCACGCCCCACCGTGGACGGACACGATCACAGGCAGCGGATCCTTCGCGCCTTCAGGCAGATACAGGTCCATGACCTGCCATGCTGCATCGGGGCCATAGGCTATGTCGTCGTGGCGTATCACGCCTTCCGGCGTGGTAAGGCCCTCGTCGCGGATGTCGTCGCCCTCTTTGAAGACCCTGCGGATGTCATCGGTAAGTTCTGACATGATGTAACCCCTTTCGTGCGCCGCGTGGACGCCCTTGTTCGTTTCTATCGAGAGGCAGTACCGTAGTGCACCACAGCACCCAGCAGGTTCGCATCGTTGCGAAAGCGTGCTGCCACAACCTCGGCGTGGGGCGCCTGGAACGGCAGCGTGGCAAAGGCCTTTTCGTACTGCGCGGTCAGATGCGCCATGTATGTGGGGTTGGCAGAGATGCCACCGCCGATGACAAAGCGCTGCGGATCGAGCAGGAACTGCAGCGAGAGCATGGCGTCCGCAAGGTCTGCCAGCGCCTCGTCAAGCACGGCGGTTGCCTGGGCATCGCCCTTATCCACCAGTGCCATCAGCCCCTCGCCCGTCAGGCCTCCGCGCCCCAGAACCTCCGCTGCGTACGCGAGAAGTCCGCGCATTCCCGAACGGTTTCCCAGAAGACCGGCCATACCCTCCTGGCGCAAGGGGCGCACGGCAAGCATGGAGAGCTCGCCTGCGGCTCCGGCAGCCCCCGTCACAAGGCGGCCACCGCTCACCACGGCTCCCCCGATACCCGTGCCGATGACCACCATGACGCCATCCGTGCAGCCCTCGAGCTCGCCGAGCTCGAGTTCGGCCAGCGCAGCGCAGCGTGCATCGTTCTGGATGGATGACGGGAGGTTCAGGCGCTCGCGCAGGGCTTCCACCATGTTACGGCCGTTGGCGTACTGCAGCGCACCTCCCTGCACGATGAGCCCCGTCGCCGCGTCCACGGTTCCCGGCAGGCTGACAGCAATGCCCTCGGGACGCTCGGACAGAGCCTCTGCGATCCGCGCGATGGCCTCCACCAGCGACTCGAACGAGTCTTGAGGCGTGGGCACCTTGCCACGGACGTCTGTCGGGGAGTAGCCCTGCGACACCGCCCACTTAATGAAGGTTCCTCCGATATCGATTGCAAGAATCATGTGCCCCTCCTCGTCGATGGCTGCTTCCCGCCTTGCAGAAAGCGCCATGTTCTCATTGCGTCCTTAGCAGGTGCCGGCCCGTTCACTTTTCTATATGGAAGGCGGGACCAAGGCATGTGCCCTAGTCCCGCCTGGAAGGAAGGGCCGGTGATGATGTGGCCTCTGCCCTACTGCTGAGCGATCTCGGCGGCCAGAGCTTGCTCCTCCTCATACGCCTGGTTATCGGCGATCTTGAAGAAGGGGTAGTACAGAATGGCGCTCACTACCATGCAGATGAGCACGACGGCCATGTAGAGCGGGCCACCCATCAGCAGTGCGGAGATGAACATGGGCATGGCCCAGGGCATCTGGATGGTGGGGTTCAGCGGGATGGGCAGGATGGTGCAGAGTGCCCAACCGATGAGGCCGGGGACGATGGCCGAGAGGACCATGGGGATGAAGAAGACGGGGTTGAGCATCACGGGCACGCCGAAGATGACCGGCTCGTTGATGTTGAAGATGTTGGGGATGGTCATGAGGTTGCGCATGGCCTTGAACTTCTCGGACTTGGCGGTGAACATGTCGAAGCACAGGCCGATGGTGTTGCCCTGGCCACCGAAGTAGCAGCAGCTGCCGATGAGGGCGAACATGAGGAAGGGAAGGGGCTGACCCTCAAGATAAGCCTGCTGGTTGGCCATAAGGGCAGGCAGCAGCATCATGGGATAGAAGACGCCCATGACGGCGTTGGGATGGATGCCGAAGAACCAGAAGATGTTGCCCACGGTGTACACGATGATGACGGCCAACGGGGTGGCACCGAGGTTCATGAGCGGGGAGGCGACGTTCTGCATGATGAAGTCGAAGATGTTGCCCCACGGGGTGAAGGTGAAGCCCCACTTGACCAGATAGACGACGGTGAAGATGATCATGGCGGTGAAGACCGGGCTCAGGGAGTCGGCAACCATGGGCGGCACGGAGTCAGGCAGGGAGACCTTGATGTTCTTGCGCGTCAGCCAGCCATAGGCCATGGCCACCAGGATGGAGAGGAAGATGGCGACGAAGATGCCATCACTGCCCAGGTAGTTGGTCTTGAAGGCGCTGATGGTGCTGCCATCCTCAAGCGCGATGGTGCTGGGCACCAGGATGAGGAACGAACCCATGGACAGGACACCGGCGGTGAGGGGGTTCATCCCGTCATCCTTGGCGTACTGGTAGGCAATGAGGAACGACACGTAGATGGCGAGCAGCGACATCGTGGAGCCGATGACCTCGTTGCCCGCTGCGGTCAGGCCGCTGGAGGCGAGGAAGTCGGACACACCGGGGATGGGCAGGTTGATGAGAATGGCGATGAGCGCCACACCGATGGTGAGCGGCATGGTGTGCATCATGCCACCCGAGATGGCCTGAAGGTACTTGTTCTGGCCGAGCTTGGTGGCTAGAGGAGCGATGTGCTCCTGCATCCAGTTAGTCAAACCTTCCATGTTTCCTTCCTTTCTCTGAAACGCAGATTTGCGAGGCGACGAGTCTCTCGCCCGCCGTCTGTTCACTAACACCATCATATAGAGATTTTTCCAATTTACAATACTCATTTCTGGAAAAATTTTTTCTATTTTGGATTAGAGTATTTTGACATGCAGCTGATACACTGTCCACGAGGACAATCACGGATCGTAGGAGCATTGGTTATGGACGTACTCGAGCTGATGGAGACAAAGGTTTCGGCCTTCACAAAGACGGACCTTGCCATCTATGAGTATCTCAAGGCAGATCCCGAAGGCTTTGCGCACAAGGGTTACGACGAACTCGTCGAAGACTTGGGCATCTCCCCCTCGTCGCTCATCCGCTTCGCAAAGAAGCTCGGGTACACGGGTTATGCCAGCTTGCAGTACCAGCTGGGCGTCGACCTCGAACGGAGGGCAGAGGACAGCCGCGAGAAGTCCATCGGCCAGACCTACTCTGACTTCATACTCCAGCAGGAGAAGACGATTGACCAACAGGCCCTTGATGAGCTGGCGACATGGATCACCGGTGCAAGCAAGGTCTATTGCATGGGGTTCTATCTCTCCAACCTACCCGCACGTTTCCTGAGCGTGGCGCTGCGCGCGCTGCATGGCGTAGATGCCGACAATCCGGAGTACGACTTCGTGATGCGCCAATTCCACTCCGACGAGCTGATCGTTCTCTTCTCGGTGAGGTCGGGTGAACAGTACCGAGAGTTCATGAGGGTTCTGGCAAAATTGCCAGATGCCGAGCGCCCGCGCATCGCACTCGTGACGATGAACCCCAAGCACCTACTGCGTTCCTATTGCGATAGCGTGATCGTGTTGCCTTCGGCTGACAGCGTGGGACGCGAGCGCATCGCCATCATCGACAACATGCTGTATATGATGTTCAACGAGATGCTGCTGACCAAGGTAAGGGAACTCACGGACCAGCAGTAACTATTGAGGTCTCGCGCGGCTACGCCAGAACCACGGCAACGCCCGAGCGCTCGAGGCTTTGGCTCCACTCGTCTGAGATGCGCTCATCGGTGATGACGCTCACCTGCTTGCCCGGCAGACGCATGGGGATGGCACCACGCTGGCCAAACTTCTCCGACTCGGTGAGCACCACCACCTCCGCCGCGGACTCCGCCATCGAGCGCACGGCATCGGCGCGCATCTGGTCAGCATTGGTAAAACCAGCGCCTTCGATCCATCCGTCAGCACCGATGAAGAGACGCTCGACATAGAACTCCTGCGCACAGGTATGAACGAGCGGCCCCACCATCACCTGCGAGTCGCGCTGGTAGGTACCGCCCAAAAGAACGCAGCTCACCCGTGAGCTGTCACGCACGTAGTTGGCGATGAAGGCGCTATTGGTGACGATGGTGACTCCGTTGGAATGGTCCGCAAGCTCGCGGGCAAGCAAGGCACAGCAGCTACCGCTCTCCACCATGACGGTGGAGCCGTCCGGCACGAGCTCAGCCGCCCTGCGCGCGATGAGACGCTTCTCCTCGTAGTGGTATGCCAGACGCCCACCCACGTCGTTGGGGTTGGCGAGCTGCGCAAAGCCGTGGACGCGCTGCACCAGGCCCTTTGCCTGCAGGGCGTCGAGGTCCTTGCGCACGGTGACTTCCGACACGCCGAGCAGCTGGGAGAGGTAGGCAACCTCGACTTTGCCCTGCGAGGTGAGGATCTCGAGAATCTGGTTGTCACGCTTGGCCATAGCTTTCCCTTACGTTGGAATCGATTTCTAACGCATTCAAGTATAGCTGTGTTCGTAATGAAAGAGGACGGTTGACGAAAGCGGTCATGGCTATCCGCGCGCCGACACACGCTCCGAGATGCGATTGACGTGCAGCATGAGGTAGAGCTTCTCCTCGTTGGTGAGCGAGGGCACCTTGAGCCGCACCTGTATGAGCTTGCTGGCGCGGTTGGCGCACTCCGCCGCCCCGGGATAGGCTGCCCTGATCTCGTCGTAGAGCGATGCGTTCTGCGAGTCGATGGGCTCGCCCGAGCTCACGCGGTCGATGAGATACTGCACGTGCGTGGCAAAGCGCGCGTAGTCGAAGGAGTCACGATCGACCGTAATGCCCGTCTCCTCCTCGACGAGGCGCGTGATGCCTTCGATGAGGAAGCTCACGTCCTCCTCACGCCGAGTAGCGCGTTCACTGAGCGTCAAGGCGCTGTTGACGATGGAAAGCGCGATGCCCGTTGCCTCGTGACGATCAAGGCGCACGCCGAAGGTCTTCTTAGCACCACGTATCGCCATCTTCCCCAAGCGATACTCCACGGGGTGGGCCTGCTGCACGTCGTAGGCCAGTGGCATCTGCACCACCATGTGCTTGCGAGCACGCTCGATCATAAAGGCAATGTGGTCGGCAAGCGTGATGGGCAGGTTGGGCGAGAGCTCGTACGAGAGCGTGGCGCGACACACATCCGCAAGCTGCCCCGCAAACTCGAGCACGTCCTCGGGCATCTCCCCCACCAAGTTCAGGTACTTCTCGTCCACACGGTAGAAGGTGCGCGAGATATCGGCCAAGGCAACCTCATGAGGCATCGCGCCAAAGCCAATGCCGCGGCCGAGGGCAACAAGCTCTCGGCCCTTCCCGTCCAAGCAGACGGCGGCATTGTTGTTGATCTTGCGTATGGCCTGCACGAACTACCTTCTCTTGATTGTGTGCCACGACGGGTCACGGGCACAGGTAGAGGTACCTTGCCAGAACTCCAAGGTACCTCAAATCCGCAACTGGTAAGGCCTAGATGTCACGATAGTCGACAAGACGCAGGTCGGGCTGTGCCTCGAGCCAAGCGCGAAGCTCGGGATCGATGAGCGCGTCAACCTCCTTTGTGCGGTTCACGGTCAGGCTGGAGTTGCCCAGGATGAAGGCGTCGAGATAGCCAGGGTGGAAGACGAGCACGTAGGTCTCGCCGTCGGCCATGTTCTCCACCGTTCGCCTGATGAAGGCCTCGGGGTCGTACTGCTCGGGCGGGAGCATGTCCTCGAGCGCCATGTGCACGTCGGTCTCTCCGCAGCGCACGATCTTGGTGGGGTCGAAGCTCGCGACCTGCTCCTTGAGGCCGTGCCTCTCGGCCACGTCGTGGATGGCCTGATTGAGGTTGCGGCTCATGACGGCGTGCGCCTCGAAGTAGTCGGGCTCCTTGCCCACGATCTCGCGGAAGCGCGCGAGCTGCGCCTCGACCTCAATGACCAGCTCGTCGTACTCCGCGATCTCGCGGCCCTCCTGGAAGGCCGCGCGGTAGGCGTGCGAGCTCTTGAGCTGTCCGTCCCCGTCGAGCAGGCTCGGGATGAGCGCTGGGTCGGCGCAGGGCGTCCCCAGGCACAGGTTGGTGTGCTGGCCGATGGCGATGTCGGCATCCTTGACCCAATCCCAGCCGCGGGCGGCCTCGGGCATGTTGGGCATGAGACCGGTCGAGCGCACGAGCCCCTCGTTGACGGCGCGAGCGATGCCGAGGTTGACGGCGTAGCTGTAGCCGATGTCGTCGGCGCGGATGAGTAGCTGCTTCATGGTGTGGTCCCCTCTCGAACCGGTCTTCTCGTCAATTGTAACGCCGGCAAATGCCGGCCCCAGATGAAGCCGCCGCCTCCCTGCATCTGCGCTGGGAGGCGGCGGGAAGGAAGGCGAGTCTATGCTGCCTTGGCTGCCTCAGCGGCAGCGCGGTCCTCCTCGAGCTGCTCCTTGCTGAAGCCGAAGAAGAACACGATGGCAGCGGATGCCACGAAGGCGACGACGGCCGAGAGCGTGCCCAGCAGCAGGCTGTTGGGGTTATTGGGGCTGGCAAAGCCCATCACGCAGAGCACGTTGGTCGCGGCAAGCATGTAGTTGTGCACGCCAAAGATGCCGGCAAGCGCGCCGCCGATGAAGCCGCCGCCCACCATGCCAGCGAGGGTGCGCGTGTACTTGAAGCCGGTACCGTAGATCTCGGGCTCGGTCACACCGCCGATGATGCCGGAGAGTGCATAACCAAGCTGGGCCATCTTCTCTTCCTTGTTCTTGAGACGCAGGAAGGCTCCAAACGCGATGCCCCACGTAGCCCACTGGGCAATCATGCCGCCGACGGTGACGCAGGGGTCGCCAGCCGGACTGGAGAGCAGCTGCGTGATGGCAAGCACGATGAGCACCTGATGCATACCGGTCATGACCAGAAAGCTCCAAAGGGCGCCGATGACGGCAACGGCAATGAAGCCACCAAACTCACCGAAGGCAAAGAGTGCGGTGCCCACGCCCTGGCCCAGCCAGCCACCGAGCGGTGCAAGCGCGCAGTAGGCCACGGGAACCATCACGAGCATGGTGAGGAAGGGCACAAAGACGGTGGAGAGCATATCGGGGACGATCTTCTTCATGAGCTTCTCGACCTGCGCAAGCACGGGCATGCATAAGACGATGGGAAGCACCGTCTGACCATAGTTGGCCACGGGAGCCGGAATGCCCATGACGCTCACGCTTGCAACCTCACCAGCCTGTGCAAGCGCCACGAGGTCGGGGCAGATGAGGATGCCGCCCATGAACATGCCGAGCATCTCGCTGCATCCCAACTGCTTTGCCGCGGAGTAGCCCAGGTAGATGGGGATGAAGTAGAACGCGGCATTGTACATCCAGGTATTGAAGAGCTGGTAGACCTGCATGTCCTCGGTCCAAAGACCCAGAAGCGACGGGCCAAGGAGCGTTGCGACCGTACGGAAGAACGCGCCGCCCATCATGATGGGAATCATGGCAACCATGGTCTTGGAGAGGTAGTTGAGGATGACGCCGCCCACGTTAGCGGGCGTCCACTCGAACTTGGCCGCATCGCCCTCGTCGATGTCAATGGAGCCGCCACCGGTGATGCCGAGCTTCATGACCTCGTCGTAGACCTTGGTCACGTTCTGGCCGATGATGACCTGGAACTGGCCACCGCTCCACTGGGCGCCGATGACGCCGGGGATCTTCTTGATCTCGTCGATCGCGGGGATGGACTCGTCCTTGAGGCTGAAGCGGAGACGCGTGATGCAGTGAATGAGATTGGTGACGTTTTCGGCGCCACCCACTGCGGCGAGTACGTCTTTGGCGGTCTGAGCGTTGTCTGCCATGTCTGACCCTTCTTCCCTGTCGTTGCTGTCGGTGTCTTCGGGAGGGTTGTCGTGGCGATCGGCCCGCGGTGCTTCTCGGCATGAAAAAAGCTCCCGAAACATTACGCATGACAACGTCTTGCGACGTCGTCATCTTGGTAATGCCTCGCGGAGCACCCGCTGAGTAACACCCAATTCGATTGTTGACTATACCGACGGCGGTCTCGCCTTGTCAACAACTTTTTGAAAGACATGGGGTCAGGCACTCGCAGTCCGTTACCGACAGGCATATCTCGCCTGGCAATCGGGTCTCACCAGAGCGCACGCACGTCAGATACGCTGGTTGAATACGAGGATAGGAGCACCCCATGAAACGCACCGCATTCAACGATAGTTGGACCTTTTATCGTGACGGCTCCTCTCATGGCGAGCGCGTCACCCTCCCCCACGACGCCATGATCCACGCCCCGCGCTCGGCCGAGGCACCGTCCACGGGCGAGCAAGGCAACTTCGAAGGTGGCACCTACCGCTACGAGAAGCGCTTTGTCGCGCCTGACGTCCCCGGCCGCGCCATGCTGCAGTTTGGCGGCGTGTATCGCCATGCCAAGGTGACGCTCAACGGGCGTGAGATCGGTAGCTGCGCCTATGGCTGGAGTCCCTTCTTCATCGACCTTACCGACGCGCTGATTGCTGGCGGTGAGAACCTGCTCGTGGTGACCTGCGACAACGCCGCGCAGCCCGATTCCCGCTGGTACACGGGCGCTGGCATCTTCCGTCCCGTGTGGCTGTGGGAGGGTCCCGACGCCTGCATAGAGCCCGAAGGTGTTCGTCTGAGCACCGTCTCGCTCGACCCGGCCATGGTGGAGGTCGAGGTCGCCGCAGACGAGGGCGACGTGCTGGTCGAGCTCATCGACCAAGACCAGGTTGTGGCCTCGGGATGGGGCACCAAGCTCACGCTCACGGTACCCGACGCCCACCCATGGAGCGCCGATGATCCGCACCTCTACACCTGGCGCGCCACGCTCTCGCGCGCGGGCGAGACGCTCGACCAGGCGCAGGGCAGCTTTGGCATCCACACGCTCGCATGGGGCACCGAGGGCTTCTTCGTCAACGGCGAGCGGACCTTGCTGCGCGGCGGCTGCATCCATGCGGACTGCGGCATTCTCGGTGCGGCGGCGGAGCCCGCGGCCGACCGCAGGCGCGTGCGCATGCTCAAGGAGGCCGGTTACAACGCACTGCGCTCGGCGCACAACCCGGCCTCCGACGCGACGGTCGAGGCCTGCGACGAGTTTGGCGTCTACCTCATGGACGAGGCCTGGGACCAGTGGTTCTGGCACAAGAACCCCCACGACTACGCCTCCGAGTGGCGCGAGAACTACCTCGCCGACCTCGATGCGCTCGTGGCGCGCGACTACAACCATCCGTCGGTGGTCATGTGGTCCATCGGCAACGAGGTGAGCGAACCCAGCTGTGACGAGGGCCTCGCCGCCATCGATGAGATGGTCGCCCACCTGCACGAGGCTGACCCCACCAGGCCTGTGACCTGCGGCATCAACCTCGCCATCCTCGGCAGCTCGGCAAAGGGACACTCCGTGTACGACGCCGAGGGCAACGAGGAGAAGGACGACAACGCTGGGGCCGGACTCAACAGCAGCACGTTCAACGCACTGACCCAGGTGATTGGCACCGGCATGAACTACCTCGCCAACCTGCCCTCCTACGACCAGGTCTGCTCGCCGGCGCTGGACAGGCTGGACATCGCCGGCTACAACTACGCCCGCGGTCGCTACCCGCTTGAGGGCAAGGCGCATCCGGGTCGCGTCATCGTGGGCTCGGAGACCTTCCACGGCGACGTGGTGCGCAACCTTCGCGCCATGGAGCGCCACCCCTACCTCATCGGCGACTTCACCTGGTCTGCCTGGGACTATCTCGGCGAGGCAGGCTGCGGTGCCTGGAGCTACGGCGACAAGGACACCGCCTTCCAGAAGTCCTACCCGTGGCTCCTCGCCAACCAGGGCGCCATCGACATCTGCGGGCAGCCCAACGCCGAGCTCTTCCTCGCGCAGGCCGCATGGGGGCGTGCCACCGAGAAACCGCTCATCGCCGTGCAGCCGCTCGGACAGGGCGCCAAGCCGTCGCGTGCCATCTGGCGCTTCTCCAACGCCATCCCCAGCTGGAGCTGGAAGGACTGCAAAGGTGAGCGTGCCACGGTGGAGGTATATTGCGATGCGCCCGGCGTGGAGCTGCGCCTCAACGGGCGCTCCATCAGCCGCAAGCGCCCACACGGATGCATCTGCCGCTGGAGCGTGCCCTACGAGCCCGGCGAGCTGACCGCCACGGCGCTCACCGCGCGCGGCGAGGTGCTCGGGTCCACCACCCTGCGCTCAGCGGGCGATGCAAAGGCACACCTCGAGGCAGAGCCCTACGAGGCGGTGCCGGATGCAATCGTCTTTGTCGACGTAACGGTGGCTGACGAGGTAGGCACGGTCGAGTCGCTCGACGACCGCCTGCTCGACGCGCACGTGGAGAAGGGCGAACTGCTGGCGTTTGGCAGCGCACGTCCGCGGACGGAGGAGCGCTTTGACGCGGGCAGCCACACCACCTACTTTGGCTATGCGCAGGCAGTCGTGCGTCTTGGTGCAAGCGGCAGCGCCACGCTCAAGGTGCGCGATCGCTACACCGAGGAGCTCACGAGCCTCACGATTGGCTAACTGCGTCTCCTTACGATTTGCGGACGGGAAACAGGGGACAGGTACCTGTTTCCCGCCCTTTGCCTCAACGCTACTTGTCCTGGCGCAGATGGAAGGCCAGCGCGCCGATGAGGTTAGCCTCGTTGCCAAACTTGCAGGTCACAATCTCGGGCTTGCCGTAGGGCAGGAAGTCAATGTAGGGATCGAAGAGCGCGTCCACGGCGTCCTTGATGATCTGGGTCGTCTCGGGACGGGCGCTGATGCCGCCGCCGATAGCGTAGCGCTCGAGGTCGAGCACACTCTGCAGCGAGCAGATGCCAGCGGCCGCCTCCTCGCCAAAGGTCTTGAGTACGTCCTTGGCAATCGGGTCACCCGCCTCGTAGGCGTCAAAGAGCATGATGCCATCAGCCTTCTCGATGCCCTTGATGGCACCGTACTTGCCCGTGATGGAGCCAGCGGAGATGTGCGCGGCCCACATGATGCCGATGTTGCCCCAGCCCAGGCCATTCTTGACGCCCTCGTGGTCGGTGATGAACGCGGAGAGCTCGCCGGCACCACCCGTAGCACCCATCCACACCTGGTTGTTGATCACGATACCGCCGCCGATGCCAGTACCCAGCACCAGCACCGCTCCGGAGTTGACATCAGCAAGGGCGCCGATCCAGTTCTCGGCACTCGCGGCGCATTTGCCGTCGTTTGCGATGGTGCAGGGCTTGCCAAACACGGCACCGTACTTCTCGGCTGCGGGGTACTCGTGCACCCATTGGAAGGCGCCACCCGTATGGGCGATGCCCTTGTCCGTGTCGATGCGGCCCGGCATGGAGATGGCCACGCCCTCGTAGTCGTAACCGGCCACCGCATCGCGCACGTCGGCGAGCGCCTGCAGCGTGCCCTCCTCGCTGCCCGTCACAGCCGGGACCTTGCCCTGCTCGATGAACTGCGCCTCGTCGTCCATGATCGCGTACTTGATAAACGTGCCGCCGATGTCCAGAACCAGATACTGTGCCATGAGTGTCTCCCCATTCCCCCTTGCTGCAATGACACCTCAGTTATACGACAGGAACATGCCTCGTTGGCACAGGCATCTGCCTACGGGAACACGTCATGCTGTCGAGCGGACGTGCCTGTTCCCATCCGAGGCATTGCCGTTTGGTTGCAAGGAGGCTTCTTTTTGTCTCCAAATTTCGCGCGAATGCCCTTTTGGTCGTATCGTGTTCAGGCAACACGAGGAGTAAGGAGCCGATCATGACCACCATCCCCGAAGGCTACGTACCAGAGCTCTCGCTCTATGACACCCAGCGCGCCATCGAGCGCATCAAGCTCGTCTTCCAGGCCAAGCTCTGCGCGGCGCTGCACCTGGTGCGCGCGACCGCACCGCTGGTGGTGGACCCCTCGACAGGCATGAACGACAACCTCAATGGCGTCGAGCGCCCCGTTGACTTCGACGTGCCAGCCGTCGGCTTTGACGCCGAGGTCGTCCAGTCGCTCGCCAAGTGGAAGCGCTACGCCCTCAAGCGCTACGACCTGCACGTGGGCAAGGGCATCGTCTGCGACATGAACGCCATCCGCCGCGACGAGGAGCTCGACAACCTGCATTCCATCTACGTGGACCAGTGGGACTGGGAGAAGGTCATCGAGGACAAGGAGCGCTGCCCCGAGTACCTGCGCGACGTGGTGCGCCGCATCGTCACCGCCATCTGTGGCACACTCGACGAGCTCAAGTGGTACTACCCGCAGCTGGGGACCGAGCTCGACCGCAACGTGACCTTTGTCACGGCACAGGAGCTGGAGGACCTCTATCCCACCCTCGACCCCAAAGAGCGCGAGCAGCGCTTTGTCTCCGTGCATCGCACGACCTTCATCCAGGGCATCGGCGGTGCGCTCAAGTCGGGCAAGCCGCACGACGGCCGCTCCCCCGACTACGACGACTGGAGCCTCAACGGCGACCTGCTCTTCTGGCATGAACCGCTGAGCTGCGCGCTTGAGGCCTCGAGCATGGGCATCCGCGTGAGCCCCGAGTCGCTCGACCGCCAGCTGACCATCGCCGGCTGCGACGACCGCCGCGAGCTGCCCTTCCACAAGATGCTGCTTGCCGGCGAGCTGCCCGCGACCATCGGCGGCGGCATCGGCCAGAGTCGCCTGTGCATGCTGCTTCTGGGCTGCGCCCATGTGGGCGAGGTCCAGGCGAGCGTGTGGGACCCCGAGACCATCGCAACTTGCGAGGCTGCGGGCGTGCACCTGCTGTAGCGCAAACCCATACATTCCCAATCGCCCCCTTGCTGTTCGTGGCAAGGGGGCGATTTCTTTACGCTGAGCAAACCTGAAAGGGCTTTGGCTTGGAGCGCATCCTGTGAACGGCTGCGGTTTCAAGGTTCCTTAAGGTACGCATCCTATGATGCTCGGCAGCGTAATGAAAGGAGCGCACCATGAAGCGTACGGACAACATGACCCGCCTTGCCAACGGCCTCTGGACCCTGCCGCTTGCCCTTTCGCTCGCCATTACCGGCTGCGGCTCTGCGGCCACGAGCGACACCACATCCGCAACCGCGAGCGAGACAGCCCAGGAGGTTGCCGCCGACGAAGCCGAGGAGGCGCAGGAGCGCGAGACCATCTCCGACGACACGGACAATGGCCACGCGATCGCCGTCAGCGGCGAGGAGGCCTCGTACTCCGCGGTCGACGTGGCCAAGACCGGCGATGCCGATGGTGACGAGGCGGACTTCTATGGCACCAATGCCGCAGTCTATGCCGAGGAGGGTGCCACGCTCGACCTCGATGACATCACCGTGACCACCGACGGTACCCACGCCAACGCGGTCTTCTCGTATGGCGAGGGCACCACCATCAACGTCAGCGACTCGACCATCAACACCTCGGGCAACTGCTCCGGCGGCATCATGGTCACGGGAGGTGGCACGCTCAACGCCACCGATCTGACCATCCACACCACGGGCAACTCCTCCGCTGCCATCCGCTCCGATCGCGGCGGCGGAACCGAGACCGTCACTGGAGGGAGCTACACCACCGACGGCACGGGCTCGCCCGTCATCTACTCCACCGCCGATGTTACGGTAAGCGATGCCACGCTCGAGTCCACCGCATCGCAGGGCGTCGTTGTCGAGGGCCAGAACTCCGTCACGCTCAACGACTGCGAGCTCACTGCCGACAACAACACCAAGAACAGCGACAAGAGCGACTGGTATCAGGCTGTGATGATCTACCAGTCCATGTCCGGCGATGCCGACGAGGGCGAGGCCTCCTTCACCATGGACGGTGGCAGCCTGACCAACAAGAACGGCGACGTGTTCTTTGTCAACAACACGGCCTGCACCATCACGCTCGACGGCGCGGAGGTCACCAACCAGGACGAGACGGGCGTACTGCTGCGCGCCGCCGCAGCGGGCTGGGGGTCCGAGGGCAGCAACGGCGGCCACGTGGTCTTCAACATGGTCGACGAGGCCCTTGACGGCGACATCGTGGTGGACGACGTGTCCGAGCTCAACCTCTACCTGAGCGAGAACACCTCCTACGAGGGCGCCATCAACGCCGACAACGCGGGCGCCGTGTACGTCGAGATCGAGTCCGGCTCCACGTGGACCCTGACGGGCGACTCCTATGTCACGGCGCTGACCTGCGACGCCAATGCCATCAACCTCAACGGCCACACACTCTACGTGAACGGGGAGGCCTATAGCGAGGGCAGCGCATCCGAGGGTGAGGCCATCGAGTTCACCCTTAGCTCTGGAGGCGGTATGGGAGGAGCACCAGGCGAGATGGGTGAGCCGCCCGAAAGGCCTAGTGGCGATGAAGGCGAGCCTCCCGCTAAGCCTGAGAACTAACCCCAGCGCTGCCCACGAGGCCTCGGCCCTATGCCGAGGCCTTATTTGTACAAGTGACGACTTTGTCACACCGTGTCACATCCACATCCTCTGTTAGGATGAAACCAACGAGGGATAAGACCCGGCAAACGCATGGGAAGGGAACCGCTATGAGCAAGATCGTTTTTCTCGATGTCGACGGCACGCTGATCAACTATGACGCCGTGTGCCCGGAGTCTGCCGCCAAGGCCGTCGAGATCGCCCGCGCCAACGGCCACAAGGTGTACATCTGCACCGGTTGCTCCAAGGCCGAGATCGAGCAGCGCGACCTTCCCGAGCTGGACGGCATGATCGGTGCCAACGGCGGCTACGTCGAGGACGACGGCAAGGTCGTCATGCATCAGGCGCTCACCGTCGAGCAGGTCAAGCACATCGTCGACTGGTGCAACGAGCGTCACCTGGGCTTCTACCTTGAGGCTAACAGTGGCATGTACATCAACAGCTGGTTCGTGGAGCAGGCGCCGGCAGTCATGTACAAGTACGCCATGGGCAAGGGCGCCGACGAGGAGTCTGCAAAGAAGGCAGGCCAAAACTTCGTCAACTCCATGATTCGCACCGACGACCTCTATCGCGACGACGTCAACAAGGTGAGCTTCATCCTTTCCAGCTACCAAGACCACGTGGACTCCCGCACCGAGTTCCCCGACATGGAGGCCAACACCTGGGGCGGCAAGGACGAGCAGGCGCTCTTTGGTGACCTCGGCCCCAAGGGCATCACCAAGAAGCACGCCATCGAGGTGCTGCTCGAGTACCTCGGCGCCAGCCAGGCTGACACCATCTCCTTCGGCGACGCCAAGATCGACCTCTCCATGTTCGAGCTCTGCGCCTACAACGTGGCCATGGGCAACGGCGGCAAGGAGATCAAGGAGGCTGCCGACTACATCACTGACGACGTGGACGAGGACGGCCTCTACAACGCCTTCAAGCACCTCGGCCTGATCTAGAAAACGCAGAATTGAGCGCGAAAATCCCCTGGCGTTCGCTCTGTACGCCAGGGGATTTTGTTGTGTACTTTGGCGGGTGCCTCAAACTCGATCGAGCGACAACGTTTTCCCTGTTGATGTTTTCAGATTTGCGAGTTTGAGGTACCCGCCCAAGTACACCGCACCCAACGGGACGTCTTCTGCGTTTTGATGGCACCAGTTTGTTCCCCCATTCCGACGACGCACGGAGACTCTTACACACAATTTGTTAATCCGGTTCAATTCTCTGGTTATCAATTGATGTGGCACCAATGCACAGCAGTTTGTCAGTATCATTCGGTATGCTGAAAGACCGCTGACGAAAGAGATGCTAGATGAGGACAAACGTTCTCGATTACCTAGAGGAATCCGTTGCGACGCACCCCACCTCCTGCGCCGTCATAGACGAGCACAGGTCGCTTACCTATGCCCAGCTATACGACGCATGCCGCAGGGTCGGCAGCGCCTTGGCAGAGACCGATGCCTTTGGTCGCGGCGTCATCGTCTGCATGGAGAAAGGCGCGGACGCCCTCGCGGCCCAGCTCGGCGCGCTCTATGCGGGCGGTCACTATGTTCCCGTGGATCCCGACATCCCCACGGAGCGCCTGCACAGCATCGTGGGAGCGGTGGGACAGACGTCGATCATCGTGGACGAGACCACCGAGCAGCGCGTGAGGGAGATGGACCTTGGCCTGATCATCCGCCCCTTTGCCAACCTTGCAAGCCATGCCGTCGACGAGGAGGCACTCGCGGCCATCAGGAGCAGGTCGATTGAGACCATGCCCGCCTACGTGCTGTTTACCTCAGGCTCAACGGGCGTGCCCAAGGGCGTCGTCATCAGTCACCATGCCATCATCAGCTTCATCGACGCGTTTGTCGGCACGCTCGGGATACGCGACACCGACCGCCTTGGCAACCAGGCGCCCTTCGACTTCGACGTCTCCACCAAGGACATCTACTCGACGCTGGCCGCCTCGGCCACCCTGGTCATCATCCCCAGGCGGCTCTTCATGCAGCCGGCGGACCTCGCCGCATACCTCGAGAGGAACCGGGTGACGGTGCTCATCTGGGCGGTCGCCGCCCTGTGCCTGGTCAGCACCTACCACGCCCTCGACGTCGCCGACTTCTCCAGCATCAGGACCATCATGTTCAGCGGCGAGACCATGCCCAAGCGCCATCTCAAGTCGTGGCGCACGCACCTGCCGCAGGCCACCTTCGTCAACCTCTACGGCCCGACGGAGATCACCTGCAACTGCCTGTACCACGTGCTCGACCCCGACTATCCGTACGAGGAGGGCGTGCCCCTGGGCGTTCCCTTCTCCCACTGCGACGTCATCCTGGCGGATGACGAGGGACACGAGGTCAGCGAGCCGGGCGTCGAGGGCAACCTCCTGGTGCGTGGGCCCTCCCTCGCCCTCGGCTACCTGGGGCAGCCCGAGCTGACGTCCAAGGCGTTCGGCCAGAACCCGCTCAACGACCGCTATCCCGACCGCGTCTACAACACGGGCGACGTGGCATCCTTCGACGAGCAGGGAATGCTGTTCTTCCGCGGCCGGAGGGACAACCAGATAAAGTACCAGGGCCACCGAATCGAGCTCGAGGACATCGAGCATGCCATCGAGAAGCTGTCGGGAGTGGACCGCTGCCGCTGCGTCTTCAACGCCAAGCGCAAGTTGCTCCACGCGTTCTTTGAGGGGACGGCCCAGGAGAAGGAGCTGTCCGAGAAGGTGCGCGAGACGCTTCCCTCGTTCATGCAGCCGGCAACCCTGCGTCACATCGACGAGATGCCGCTCACCAAGAACGGCAAGGTCGACCGCGCACAGCTGGCAGACATGCTCCATACGAGAAGAACGGGCAGGTAAGGCCATGAGGGACCGGCAGACCATAGAGAAGCTCGTGGCAGCGGGCAAGACGCCCTTCTACCTGTTTGACGAGGCGACACTCGCCAACCGCATCGAGCACGTGCGGAGCCTCATGCCCGAGGGCACGCGCATCTGCTACGCCATGAAGGCAAACTCCTTCATCCTCGATGCGGCGAGCCGTGCCTCGGACCTCATCGAGGTATGCTCCCCCGGTGAGCTCGAGACCTGCAGGGCACTCGGCGTGCCCGACGAGCTTCTCGTCATCTCAGGCGTGTACAAGGAGCCGGCACTGATGCGCGAGCTCATCGCGTCAAAGAGCGCCGTCCATCGCTACACCGCCGAGTCGGTCTCGCAGTTCGAGCTACTCGAGGAGGCCGCGCGCGAGACAGGCGCATGCGTGCCCATCCTGCTGCGCCTGACGAGCGGCAACCAGTTTGGCATGGACGCAAGCGACCTCAGGCGAATCCTCGACGAGCAGCGCGACGGCAAGCACGTGAGGATCTGCGGCATCCAGTACTTCTCGGGAACGCAGAAACGCTCCGCCAAGAGGATCCGCCGAGAGCTCTCCCTCCTCGACAAGCTCATTGCGGAACTGGCTGACGATGCCATCGTCATCGACGAGCTCGAGTACGGCACCGGCATCCCCGTCGACTACTGCGAGCCGGACGAGACGGCAGCCGCAAAGGCCGACCGCGCGTTTTTGGAGGGTCTGGCCGACGCGCTGGCACAGATGGACTTTTCCGGCACCAAGATCCTCGAGATCGGCCGGGGCATCGCCGCATGCTGCGGCACCTACGTCACCCGCGTGGTGGACACCAAGGCCAACAAGGGCAACCATTACGCGATCACCGACGGCGGCAAGCACCAGCTCGTGTACTACGGCCAGACCCTGGCACTCAGGCCCCCGGTGGCGCACTTCCTGCCCGACCGCTCCGGGGAGGGCACCACGACCTGGACGATCTGCGGGGCGCTCTGCACGGCAGGCGACACGCTGGTGGCGCAGGTAGCACTGAACGACCTCCAGGTTGGCGACTGCGTGGTGTTTCCCAACGCCGGCGCCTACAGCATGACCGAGGGCATGTCGCTCTTCCTGAGCCGCGACCTGCCCCGCATCTACCTCAAGAGTGCATCGGGCACGGTAACCCTCGTGCGCGATCGCATGGAGACAAGCGCGGTCAACACGCCCGCGCCACTGAACTAAAGAATCTGAACCTACGAACGAAAGGACACAACCATGAGCGCCAGCGAAACCGTCATCGAGATTCTCGAGGAGTTCTGCCCCGGCGTGGACCTCGAGACCGCAACCACCCTCGTCGACGACCGCATCCTTGGGTCGCTGACCATGGTCGCCCTCGTCGCCGAGCTCGAGGACTCCTTTGACATCGAGATTCCTCCCGTGGAGATCGTGGCCAGCAACTTCAACTCCGCCGCAGCCATCAGCGCGATGGTCGAGCGCCTCTCCGACGAGTACGACGACTAAGAAGCTCGCGTATGTTCTTTAACCTAGCGTTCTTTGCACTGGTACTACCCTTTTCCGTCTTGGCGTACGCCGTTGCGCCAAGACGGCTTCGTTGGGTCGTGCTTCTGGCCATCAGCTACTTCTGCTTCTACCACACAAGCAAGAAGCTGATCGTCTTTTTGATTGCCACCACGCTGAGCTGCTACCTCTGCGGGCTGTGGCTCGCCTCCATCATGGACAGGAGGGATGCGGCGCTCGCCGTCAAGGGCGCCAAGCGCCGCATCGTGCGAGAGGAGTACAGAAGACGCATGCGCCGCGTGGTCGCGCTTGCGGTCATCTTCAACCTCGGTTTGCTCGTCACCTGCAAATACCTGGGCTTTCTGCTGAGCGTTGCCCAGCCGCTGCTCTCGCTTGCCGGCATCGGCGCGCCTGTCGAGGCGCCCCGCATCGGCATGCCACTCGGCATATCGTTCTATACCTTCATCGCGCTCTCGTATGTCATCGACGTGTATCGCGGAACGGTCAAGCCGGACCGCAACCTAGGCCGCCTGGCGCTGTTCCTCAGCTTCTTCCCCCAGATGCTCGAGGGCCCCATCGGCCGCTACAGCCACACGGCCGAGTCCCTCACCGAGGGTAGGGACATCACGCGCTCGAACCTCTACCAGGGCACCCTGCGCATCTTCTGGGGCATCGCCAAGAAGCTCATCGTCGCCGACCGCCTCAACGCCTTCGTCGAGATGGTGTTTGACGGATACGCCAGCTATGACGGTGGCATCATCGCCCTGGCGGCGGTGCTCTACACCATCCAGCTGTACTGCGACTTCTCCGGGACCATCGACGTCGCCATCGGCATCGGTCGCATCTTTGACGTGCACCTGCCCGAGAACTTCAGCCAGCCCTTCTTCTCGCGCACCGCCTCCGAGTTCTGGCAGCGCTGGCACATCACCCTCGGTGCCTGGTTCAAGGACTACGTCTACTACCCCGTGTCGCTCTCAGCTCCCTGCAAGCAGCTGACCTCTGCCGCACGCAAGCGCTTTGGCATCCATTACGGTCCCCTGCTGGCAAGCTCGGTCGCCCTGTTCTGCGTGTGGTTTGGCAACGGGCTTTGGCATGGCTCGGGCTCGCAGTACATCTTCTTCGGCATGTACTACTTTGTGCTCATCATGCTGGGCGGCCTCATCGAGCCCGTGGCGGTAGGCGCTGCGGAGCGCTTTGGCATCGACCGCAACTCCCTCCCCTACCGTCTGTTCCAGACCGCACGCACCCTAGCCATCGTCTTTGTCGGCGAGCTCATCTTTAGGGCCAACGGGCTTGGCGCAGGCCTGGAGATGCTCTCCGCCATAGCGCACGACTTCACGCTCGGCGCGTTCTCGCAGTGGGACCCCTTCCAGATGCACCTCGACGTCCACGACCGCAACATCGTCATCGCCATGCTGGTCGCGGTGTTTGTCATCGGGTACCTCAAGGAGCATGGCCTCGACGTGAGCGCAAAGATCGACTCGCAGCGCGCGCTCGTCCGCTGGGCCGTTCTGGTCGTGCTGATTCTCGCAATCGTCATCTTTGGCGCCTACGGCTACGACTACACGCCGGTAGACCCCATGTACGCACAGTTCTAAGGCTTGACCATGGAGAAGGTTGAAAAGAAAGACACCATGAGGGCGCTGCTTGGCGCCGCGCTTGCAGGGGCAACCATACTGGTGGCGCTCGTGGCACTGTCCGCCCTGTTCTACCCCAAGGACAATCGCCTGGAGTACGGCATACACGACCAGGAGGCCAACGGCGTCCTGGGCGAGCCAGAGAACACCCTCGACGTCCTGTTCCTCGGCGACAGCGAGTGCTACAGCTCCTTCTCGCCGCTGCAGATGTTCGAGGACTACGGCTTTGCCTCGTACAACTGCGGAACGCACACGCAGCGCCTGTACTACGCAAACACCCTCCTGCACAGGGCGACGGCGCACCAGAGGCCAAGCGTGGTCGTCATCGAGACCAACGCCCTGTTCAGGAGGTTCTCGATCAGCAAGAGCCTCTTCCGCACGGTGGAGGACACGCTGCCCGTCTTCGAGTACCACAACCGTTGGAAGAGCCTCGTCCCAGAGGACTTCACGGAGGAGCCCACCTGTACCTACTCCGACGACGCGAAGGGCTATGTCGCCAAGTACGCAGTAAACGCCGCCGATGCGGCGGGGTACATGCAGGAGGAGGAAGAGGACGAGGAGGAGCGACTCGAGCGGATTCCGCGGCTCAACAAGGCGTATCTGCAGCACATGTTCGACTACTGCCGCTCTATCGGCGCAGAGCCCATACTCGTCAGCACGCCCAGCACCATCAACTGGAACGTCACTCGTCACAAGGCCGTCGAGAAGTTTGCCTCCGAGGTCGGGGTCACCTACATCGACCTCAACGAGGGGGAGCATAAGGTGGACATCGACTGGGAGAAGGATACCAGCGACAACGGCGACCACCTGAACGTCTCGGGCGCCCGCAAGGTGTCGGCCTACGTGGGCTCCTACCTCGCGGAGAACTACGGCCTCCCCGACCATCGCGAGGACGAGGCCTACGAGAGCTGGCTCGACTGATATGTAGATAGACTTGTCAAGTGGCAAAGGTGGGCCAGCCTCCGACTTCTCGGGGACCGGCCCACCTTTTCCTATGGCCACCTCCCGCGC
>CADAQM010000027.1 GCA_902790135.1 uncultured Coriobacteriaceae bacterium | reverse complement strand
AGGCACACCTTCCGTCCCTCGTGCACAGACAATGGCCCGCGGCCACGGCTGGTGCCGTAGCCGCGGGCCATCTTCTCAGGGGCTTTTGTTACGGCCCCCATCTCACGCGTTGAGCAGTTCTGTACTGCGCTCGAGCAGCCTGTCCCACTCATCTGAGATTTCCTCGCTGGTAAGCAACAGATTCCTGGTCTCGCGGTTAGCCAGCATCTCGAGCTCGTTGGCACCTTGAAGCCCGAACCGTGCCCATGCAGCCAGATTCAAATCGCTGAAGAACTTCACCCAACTACCCCAAGAAGTCACAGCGGCATGACCGAAATCCACTAGGCACATCGAGCCAACACCCACCGTCACCATGCGTTGGAGCTCGGGACTATCAGCTTTGGGAAGGGACTCCCTCCACGAAACGTCGTCAGCATAGTGACGCTTGAGAGTGTAAAGCGCACGAATCAGCAGATCATTGATGATCACTGGGAACGTTGCCGCCACGCCGTGACGCAGGTCATAACCCTGCTCGTAGACCTGCGTCATAACGGTACCGAGCGATTGCAAATCGCCAGACTCGTTCCTGAACATCTTCGCGCTACAAAGTTGGAAGAGCTCCGTGAAAGGTATGGGCAGACCGGTACCCCTACCCTGAGAACCGCTGCTACCAGCGATATCGGACATGCAGTGCACGAACCAATTGACCGATCCCGCAAACACTTTTGCCGTCAGCGTGTTTCCCTTGAGCTCCACCCCATTGCCAGTGCCTTGAACGACAATCAGCTCACCACGCTTAGAGTCAAAGAACGAAGATGTGTCGGTAAACTGGTTGCAGATAGATGCTATGAGGCCAAAGATGTCTGGGTAGTGAGCAAGCGACTTTGTGTGGTGGTTTTTCATGCTGATGTGCTTGACCGAGCCACCCATCGCCTTGGTAGTCGCTTGGTCGTAGTCCACCCTAAACTTCTCGAGATGGCCTATCGCAGACTTAAAAACATTCTTCTTACCCTCTGGACTCCAGCTCTTCCCATCGGGGCTCTTGACGCTCTGAGCGAAACGCACGACTAGATTCTCGAAGAGCTTGTCCGAGGCTTGTCCCGCAGCACCATTTGCGACATCTGTCCCGGGCATACCAACAAGAAACACGTCCAGTAATCCACTAAACACTCCGCAGACTGCAGCAAGACCGTAATCAAGCGCATCGAGCTCGACTCCCCTGTTGAGCGCCTCGGAATGCCGCACAGCTATTGCACGAATCTCCTCCGTTGAGAGAAAGTCCTCGTATCTCGCTGGATGGTCCGCGACTTGCGACCGCACGAAGGCATCCACCCTATCCGCATCGAGCGCATATCCCGCTTCGAGTGCTGAAAGCCTCATGTCAATGCCTGCCACCTCGGCCTGTATTGCCTTTAGCTTCACGAGATAAGGGTCAACGTGGGGCTTGCCGTAGGTCATGAGCCTATCACCTCATCCCCAGCTCGACCTCAGCCTTCTGGGCCTGCAGATTGGCCAGGTCACGTTCCACCTGGGCGATATCGCGTCTGCTAGCATGCAAGTCCTCAAGCTGTACAAGTCGCGCTTTCTGAACCTCGATGGCCTGAATCAGGTTTTCAGTAATCTCCTGCTTGGTCATGTTGTCGCGCTGCTGCTGCCTGATAGTCGCCTGGAGCTTCTTCTTGTCATGCGCGGCACTGATGTTCTCCTTCACGCTAACGCCAACCGCCGCAGCGCCACCACCAGCAACTGCACCTGCAGTCACGACCGCAGCCGTACCGGCGGCAATGCCTCCGCCGCCAGCCGCTAGAGAACCACCGCCCAACGCAGCAAGACCCGCGTTTACTGCTGCAGCACCGGAAAGGCCTTGGAGTCCGCCGATTGCAGCGCCGATTGCGGGCGCCGCTGCGCCTGCAGTTACGGCGCACACGGCCGCTCCTGCCGCGATGGCACCCGCACCAATCGCAACCTTGGCGAACGCAGACTTCTTTGAGACGTCGAAGCCTTGCGCACCCATGTAGAGGTCGGACAGTATCTTGTCTGCTTTGTTGGCCTTGATTCCAAGGATGGGAGCAACCTTCGTCAACACCTCGTCCTCAGTGGCAAGCTGGTAGCCCTTAAGGTACGTCAGCTTGGCCATCTCCTCAAAGAGCTGACCACGAAGCTTTCCGCTGCTCAGACCGGAGAGTGACCGTGCTGCACCATCAGGATCCTCTTCAATCTCACGCTTGATCTCCTCAAGCGTATTCTCGTTGACGCCCAGTGCACAGGCAATGCCTTCCACCAGCGCCTTCTCCTCCTCGGAGTATTGCGAGTCGGCGAGAGAGATGTAGTAGAGTCCCTTAACATATATCGGACGATCGTCAGCATCCCGGAACTTGGATCTGAGATCATTTATTGCCTTCAAATCATCGTCGCTGACATCTACGACTCTCATATCCAAAGGCCTACGCTTGGCTGCTTCGATATCCACGCTGTCCTCCTGCTAACGCGACATTTTCCGATGAAGCTAATCCCATAGACTGCTATCAGCCAATCTTAATCATCTGTACCGACACTTTCATCAATGGCGGCATGACTTGATGTCGTTACGGCGAGGATGCCGTCTACGCGGCGCAAACTATGGGATGAGCCAGCCCGTCGCCCTGCGCACAGACTAACTACTGGGTATGGTAGGGCTGGCCCGCCTCCAGGCCTTCACATCCTGAGGTCGTCATAGAACTCGCGGAAAGCGCTGCGAGTCCCGTCTTTCTTTACGACGCGATCTACAGCCTCAGACGACTTCTGAAGATACTCAAGGAGGGCCGCCTCGATGGTTTCGTGGGAAATGACCTGACCACATCTGGATGCTCATCGGTGTGGAAGGTAATAAGGGACGGTATCCCTCGACAGTTGAAGCAGGGACTGGGAAGCTGGGTCTTTGACAGTCGTGAGAACACTCGATTCGAAGGGGTGCGCCACGTTCAGAGGGAGTGGAATAGCGACGAGGAAAAGCCTTGGCTTCCTGCAGAAATTCGGCTGGCTTATGCGCGACAAGGAGGCCCAGACGTACAGCGCCAAGTTCAAGCCTAAGAAGTAATCTCAGGCATAGATGCTGCCAGAAGGCATCGCTTCGAGAAGCAGGCACATTTAATGCCAATCGACAACTAATTATCGGAATAGCAGCAATTGGCTGAAGTGAATGGCTCGAGGCAGTGGTAGCATCGCAACAAGTTGTCTATCGAATGAACTGGAGGACTCATGCCGATTTGTATTAGCTGCGGTAAAGAATTCGACTTATCATCAGCAAAAAGAAGCATCGATCGGATCTTTGGATCAGATGCATATGACGACTTGATTGGAAGCCAGAGCCTTTGCGCAGACTGTGCGCGCGTAGTGATAAACGATGCCAACGCAGCAGGAGCGGAAGATATGGAGCTGATGGATTGGGAATGGGACTAACCTGAGCACGGAAACGTGGATTGCCTTTCTGATACTCCCACAATTGCTACCAGGCGCATGTGATGCACAAATCCATGCGCCTTTACTGCTCTCTATGCATAGCATCAGCATAGTCGCGATAACCACAGGGCCGTTTCGTAAGGCCGGAGTTTCTGTCGTTGTTAAGCACTTCGGACAGAGATCGTTGACCCTTCTCCGCTTACTATCTGCGACAAGTCCCTCGAATAGGACCTCACCACTGAGCTTTCGCTTGATCACCCTGAGCCAGTAGCCGCCATCGCATTCCTTGGCCTTCACAACAATGGGATCTGGGTCATGGGTGTACTTGCGCGAAGTCTTGAAGGGTCTCTCGTCGGAGACAAATCGGCCTCTGACGGCACGAACACCGCTGAAATGCGTAACGCTAACGAACATAGAAACCCTACTGACGTATAGAAGGATGACAGTTTCTGGAAATTTGCCATGATCCGTAGACACTAATTGTTGCGGCAATAATCGTAGCTACATCCCTTTGCGTACAGCCCCTCGGAAGGGCCGTTTATTGCTCAACAGGTTTTACAAAAGCCAGTTTCGGGTAATAGAAATCACGTGCCGGCAGAGTCGGCAACGGCATTCCCTATTTCGGTGCTGGGGTTCGTAGGAGGTGAAACGGTCGCTCCAGTAGAAGCATTCTGCCCTATTGTTTTGTGCAGACGGGAGATATAGTGCTTGAAGACTCTGATATCTGGGTTTATGCAGGACTTTCGAAGATTGCAAAGGAGCACGGTGGGCCAGAGGCGTTAATCGATGACATTAGAGAAGGTGCCTATGCTGATGGTAAGTCAGCTGGTGTCATTGAGGGTGTTGCCGTTTCGGCTTTGGCCGTGGGGCTTTTCCAAGGCGGCAAGTGGCTGTACGGGAAGGTCAAGTCGTGGTACTCCACACATCGTAGAGGCCAAGAATCGACCGATGAGCTCAAAGCCGCACTGAGGGAGTACGAGGCACAGCAAGCGACCGGAAGCAGTATCGATGTGGAGCCTTCTGCGAACAACACAAAACCCGATAACGAAGAGTAGCTGACAGAGACCAGTCCAACATCAGTAGACGAAAACGGAATGCTGACAGGCACCATGCATCCAGGCGTGGTGCCTGCCTTCCAATCTGCTACGTCAGATGCTCTGCACGCCCCTTGCGGTCAATTACCATCCGCATGCACCCGCAAACATCGACGCATGGCTCGTTTCGTTACCACCGAGCTGTCGAACGAAGTGGCCAGGTCGTTTCCAGCCTCTGTCCTTGTTGAACATCTTAGTCATGTTAACGACATCCAAGCACTCCGTGGGGTCCAACACGTCGGCCACTCTGTTCACAACCTCTCGCATGCTCGCCAGCTGTTTCAACACAAATCAAGCCGACTCAGGACGTACACCCAGCAACTAACGGAGAATGACACTTCTCTCGGCGATGCGGTGTTCCTCAAACGTAGGAGCTAGCCTATTCTTTACGAACCTAATAGCCAAAGAAGGAAGGGAAGTCCCGATGGTCGAAATCAATGGCGAAGAATATGAAAGCGAAGATGATTACCTCGACACCTTAAAGCTCGGCGATAGCTACTACACCTCCATAGACTTCGAGTACCAAACAGATGATGGTGATTGGGCTTCTGCGACGATGGAAGTGGAGGCGAACTGGAGCGACTGGAACCACGGATACGAGATCTCCTACAGCTCTGACGAGGAGTCATACGTCGATTTAGCAGACATTTTTGATGCACACTTCAGCGAAGTCCATGGATGGCTGCAGGGGGAGGGCATCTCTGATGAGGTAATCTCCTGGCCATAACGCCTTCGTTTTGACGGAACAGCACGGCTCAAAGCCTTGTACGTCGATTCTCTGCTAAAGGCTAGCCAGCTCAACAAGCATGGCTAGCCTTTTTGCTGTTTTGCATATATCGAAGCCTTCCATGCAGTGATGATAATCAGCCACCATATTTAGCGGTACTTCACTGATTCTGGGCCACAGCCTATTCCCCATCTAGAGTCATAAGCGAAAACTAGCTCTCATTAACTAACCCGTATCGTCTGCACCTCGTCGACAAGATGCAGTTCATGATCTGTTACATGGAGTTCATCTTGGATAGTTGACTAGCCAAAGTCATACTTCGGATCCACACCAGCGAATGATGCAATAAGCTCCCTCAATTCTTTAAGCGTGTAAATACAGAAGGTAACCTGGTCGATGTTCTTTTCCTGACAATCACCGTGATGCAAACCTTGGCTACAGATTCGGTATGCACCTTTAAGCTTATTTCGAATCTCATCCTCTAGATTGTTTTTCGATATCTGATCGAGAACACGTGCAAAGTTTTCACCACTGCTTACTGAGCCTTTCCAGTGCTGGCACCAGTTCTGGACCCCCTCCTCTAGTCCCAACCGAACCTCAAGCAGGACGTATTCAAGATTTCTCTTATCATACCTTCGCTGCTCATGAGCCTTGTCTATACGCTTGTCTAGATTACTTATGACATCGGCATAGTGACTGCGATCTTTACCGGCTCTGTCAAGCCCTTCGAGATTGAAGCCATCCTTCGCATAGCCGCTAGCGTCCAAGCCCTGTCTATTGAAGCCATCTTTGAATCCGCGTCGGTTGTATCCCTCACGATCTTTCCCAAAGACGTTAAAGCCATCTGGTCCAAAGCCATCTTCATCGTATTCATTCCTCTTAAGCCTCTTCTTGTGTTTCTCATACGCACCTACTCCCAGATATCCGACAGCAGCACCTCCAGCGAGGTAAATACCGTATGCGATCAGAGGGATTGCTCCAGCAGCGCGTTCGATCAAACTCATCACCTTCTGTCTGTTGTCATAAGCTTGAAGACTATTTTTCAAGAAGGAATCTTACGACGCCACCGAGAAGACGCCTTTCTTTTTTCGGCGAGTCAAGACCGCAAGACACCGATACACATGAGAGACAGTACCCCTATTATGTCCGTGCACCCTGCTAGAATCATCGTTGCGGCAACTTAAAGTCACCCATAAAACCCGCGAGGAGCCACCATGGACTTCAACTCCGTCTACACCGTCATCGACTACATCGGCGAGCATGCCAAGAGCACCGCCGAGAGAGGCTCCTGGTGGGAGCGCGCGGTCATGTTCTACCTGCGCCACGACCCGGAGATGCGTCAAATCATGGGCGAAGTCACACTCTGGGAGGACGCCCCCACCAACGACGGCCACGACACGGGGATCGACATCGTCTGCGAGTATGACGCCGCAGCTTCCCAGGCCAGCGCGGACGGACGTAAGTACTGGGCCGTGCAGTGCAAGAACTACGACGCCGCCCACAAGATGGACTACAAGGAGCTCTCGACCTTCTGGGCCAAAGCCGTCGCTGACGAGCGCTACGCGGGCTACGTCGTGGTCAGCGCCTCCGACTTCACGCAAACCGCCCTCGACTACGCCGAGCAGACCGGCACCCTTATGATCACGCCCGAGAAGATGGACGAGTCCAGCGTGAACTGGAACGCCTTCGTCAGCCAGTCGGGGCCGGAGAACAGACCTACCTTCGACCTGCGCGAGCACCAGCAGAACGCCGTCGACGCCATCAATAGGACGCTCGAAGATCGCGACCGCTGCAAGGCGATACTTGCCTGCGGCACAGGCAAGACCCTCATGTCGCTCCGCCTCGCCGAGGGCCGATGCCCAAGCGGCACCGTACTCTTCTGCGCACCGTCCATCGCGCTCGTCTCCCAAGCCATGCGCGAGTGGACCAACCAGGCCCGCGTCGACCTGCGCTCCCTCGTAGTGTGCTCTGACTCGAAGGCATCCCGCGTGGCCGACTACGACGACATCATCGACGCCCTAGCCGACCTCGCCTTCCCAGCGTCGACCGACGTGTCGCACCTGCTGAGCCACTACAGGTACGTCCGCTCCAAGGCGCCAAACTCCATGGTCGTGGTTTTCACCACCTACCAGTCCATGCAGGTCATCGCTGACGCCCAGGCTGCCGGGCTCCCTGAGTTCGACCTCGTCGTCTGTGACGAGGCGCACCGCACCACCGGCGTCAAGGCCACCGACAACGAGGACACCACCTCGTTCCTCATCGTCCACGACCAGAACAAGATCCATGGCTCCAAGCGCGTCTACATGACAGCCACCCCGCGCATCTACGGCGACCAGGCACACCGAACGGCACGCGAGCAGAGTTACGTGCTCACCTCGATGGATGACGAGGCAACCTTCGGTCCCACCGCCTATGAGATCACCTTCTCCGAGGCCGTGGAGCGCGGACTGCTCTGCGACTACCGCGTGGTCGTGCTGGCCGTGCGCGAGGAAGCGATGCCCGCCGACATGCAGCGCACACTCTCCGATGGCTCCGAGATGGAGATGAGCGAGGCCGCCAAGATCATTGGCTGCTACAAGGGCCTCGCAACCCACGGCGTGGTATCCCAACAGAGGATCGACTCCATGTTCGAGGCGGGCTCGCCTGACGTCCCCGACTTCTTCCTCATCGACGAGATTGAAGACCTAGAGGCAGTGCCCGAACTCGAACGCGACATCGAGCCGCTGCACCGCGCCGTCGGATTTTGCCGATCCATCCAGGACTCCAAGAACCTCGGCGAGATGTTCAACAAGATTGTCACACAGTACAACGACGAGGCCTCAGACGCCGAGTACTACGACCTGACGTGCGCCCTCGACCACGTTGACGGATCCATGAACTCCAAAGTCCGCCAGCAGAAGCTCTCCTGGCTGGCGTCCGCCGACGATCGACAGGGCTGCAACATACTTACAAACGCCCGATGCCTCGCCGAGGGCGTCGATGTGCCCTCGCTCGACGCGGTCATCTTCTTTAGCCCGCGCAAGAGCGAGGTCGACGTGGTTCAGGCAGTCGGCCGCGTGATGAGGACTTTCAAGAACGAGAAGACCGGCGAGGAGAAGAAGCTCGGCTACATCATCCTGCCCGTCTTCATCCCCGAGGGGCTCTCTCCCGAGGAGGCGCTCAACAACTCCAAGACCTTCGACGTCGTGTGGAAGGTCCTTCAAGCCCTGCGCTCCCACGACGAACGCATCGAGGCATACGTCAACTCCTTCCAGTTCCGCAAAAAGAAGCAGGGCAAGGGCACCGGCATCGGGAAGCCTGCCAGGGAGGGCGGCGGCGAGCAGGGCGGAGAGTCCGGCACCCAGCTCCAGATCACCTTCTCCGAGCGCCTCGCCGAGGCCATCTACACCAAGGCAGTCGACAAGGTCGGCACGCGCATCTACTGGGACTCCTGGGCCGAAGACGTGGCCCACATCGCCGAGCGCCACATACAGCAGATCAACGACGCCCTGGCGACTGACGCCACGGCGCGCGATGGGTTCGACACCTTTATCAAGGGGCTCCGCGAGTCGCTCAACCCCGGCATCTCGGAGGCCGACGCCATCGAGATGGTCGCCCAGCACATGATCACGCTGCCGGTATTCGACGCGCTCTTCGGCGACTTCCAGTTCGCCAAGTCCAACCCGGTCTCGGTCGCCATCGACGAGTTTCTACAGAGGCTCGAGGGCCACGGCGTGGGCGAGATGAGCGACTCCGACCGCAAGAGCCTCGACGACCTCTACGCCTCCGTCGCGCGGCGCGCCAAGATGGTGCGTACCGACAACGGACGCCAGGCTCTCATCAAGAACCTCTACGAGGACTTCTTCAAGGCCGCCTTCAAGGCTACGACGGACAAGCTCGGCATCGTCTACACCCCAGACGAGATTGTCAACTATATCCTGCACGCGACCGATCGAGCGCTCAAGCGCGAGTTCGGCAAGTCCATATCCGACGAGGGCGTGCACGTCCTCGACCCCTTTGCGGGCACCGGCACCTTCATCGCGCGCCTCATCGAGGACGAGGAGCTCATGCCATTGGAAGCGCTACCGCATAAGTACGCCCACGAGCTGCACTCCAACGAGATCCTGCTGCTCGCGTACTACATCATGGTCGTCAACATCGAATATGCTTACCATGCTCGAACGGGCGATTATCGCGAGTTTGAGGGGGCGCTCCTTACAGATACCTTCCAAATGACTGAACAGCAAAACCAAATTGACGAGTTCTTCTTTGTAGATAACTCGATCAGGCAGCTAGAGCAGGCTGATCTTGATATCACGGTGGTAATAGGAAATCCACCTTACCAGGTTGGACAAGACAACGAAAACGATAACAACAAAAACGAGAAGTACCCGACCCTTGATGAGCGGATTAGAACAACGTATGTAGAGAGAAGTGAGGCAGTTCTCAATAACTCTCTCTATGATTCCTATATAAGGGCTTTCAGATGGGCATCTGATCGAATTGGAGATGAGGGAATCGTTTGCTTCGTAAGCAACGGTGGTTGGCTGAGGAGCTCTTCTGGTGCTGGGGTGAGAAGGACTTTCGCAAAGGAATTCGATTCTATATATGCTCTTGACTTGCGGGGGCATAAAGAGTTTAGACGGATGACACGCGCGCAGATGGATGCAGAGGGAGATAACGTTTTTGGCTCTGGATCAAGGGCGTCGATTGTAATAACTCTCTTAGTGAAGAACAGAGAAACGAAGGAACGAGGAATACATTACCTAGACATTGGGCCAAGTCTCAGCCTTAAAGAGAAGCTCGATCTTTCAGCTTCGTTTAGTCAAGAAGAGCCTAATTGGGAGATTGTTGAACAAGACGAGCGCGGAGATTGGGTAGACAAAAGGGATGGCTCCTACTACGATTACGCTCCAATGGGAATGAAGAAAAGATCTTCTCCTCTCGGCATATTTGCCATTTGGAGTGGTGGGGTAAAGACGAATAGAGATACTTGGGCAATATCCTATTCAAGGGAAATGCTCGCCGCCAACATGAGCCGTATGACTGATGCCTATTGTTCTGAACTTGAGAGATGGCAAAGTGCGGGAAAGCCACTGCCAATGGAAAGCTTCGTAACTCTCGACGAACACATCATTAAGTGGACGAGAGAGTTAAAGGCAGATTTTGTTCGTGAGAAGCCATCCGTTTATCAGGAAGGGGACATAAGACCATCGGCATATAGACCATTCTCTTCTCAATGGGTATATATGAACAGGCAAATGAACAACTGCGTCTACCTCCAACCTGAGCTCATGCCCTTTGAAGAGGCAGTCAACTTCCAGATTGCCTTATCGGGTGAAAAAGGCTTCTCTGCCTTAATGACGAGTAGAGTGCCGGACCTTCACTATGTAGGTGATTCTCAATGCTTCCCGCTCTATTATTACGAGCAGATTGACGGATCGCTACTATTTGAGAGCGAAGCGGCAAGAGCTGTGAAGGACGCTTTGGGAAACCGTTATATCCGTCGTGATGCAATAACTGATACGGCTCTCTCCGTTTTCCAATCTGCATATCCCCATGCATACATCTCGCGGGCAAAGAAGAATGGCGGGGCTGGCATCAACAAGGAGGACGTTTTCTATTACGTTTACGGTGTCCTTCATTCACCCGAGTATCGCAAGCGCTTTGCTGCGAATCTCGCCAAGGAGCTGCCTCGAATTCCTCTGGTGAGGGACTTCGAGTCGTTCGCAGATGCCGGACGCCAGCTCGCGCACCTGCACCTGCACTACGAGGAGCTTGAACCCTGGCCCACGGTGAGCGTAGACATGCTGCGTGCGTCTGACCCTGGCCCCGTCAAGAAAATTGTCTGGGCTAAGAAGAAGGACCCCGAGACGGGCAAGCGCGTGCCGGACTATACCAAACTCGTCTACAACGCCAACCTCACCATCACGGGCATCCCCGAGGAGGCCCAAAACTACGTGGTCAACGGCCGCAGCCCCATCGACTGGGTCATCGACCGCTACCAGGTGAAGACCGACAAGAAAAGCGGCATCACCAACGACCCCAACGACTACTCGGACGACCCGTGGTACATCGTTGACCTCATCGTGCGCCTGGTGCGCGTCTCCATGGAGACCCAGCAGATCGTTCAGTCGCTGCCGACAAACATCGATGAGATACCGCATCCAGATAACTGGCCTGTTGAGTGGACAGCGTCACTAAAGGGAGCATCTGATGGCTAGGATTCACGGTCGCGGCGCCCACTACATCCGCTCTGGCAAGACCGACCCGGTGCGGTATGGGGAGGAGCCAGACAGGTCAAGGGGGACTTACGTCTACGACGAAGCGGGTGGCTCAGCTGAGACGCCCGCAGCGGGCAGACCGACGGGAAGGGTCATACGCTTCAGGGACGGCAGACCCGAGGGTTACAAATCCACGTCAGGCGGCGTGCGCATACCGGAGCAGCGCAAGAGGAAGAGGAATCGATAATTCTCCTGTTATGCCAAGCCGTTGAATCCGGTGTGGTTTTGATTGGAGCCAAAGATCGTTCGTTTTGTCACAACGGCGTATACACATATGTACGAGAACAGCTACCTGGGGCTTCCGGGTGAAAAGTATAGGCACAAGTCGCCGAACGAGCTCACGAGTGTCGGATTCCGTACAGAGCGGTGGCGCAAGGAGGCAGGGCTCAAAGTGGCCGATGTCGTAGCGAAAGCCAACGACATACTCGTCCGCGATCAGCGCATCTCTTCAGATGACTACTGGGCGTTCGTTTGCGGGCAGCGAAGAGTCAACGATGTCCAGATACGCTCCATTGCCAAAGTGCTTGGCGTCACGGTGCACGTCATGACGCATTATTTACCAGGCCGCGTCCCAAAGGATGACGCTGCAGAACGTACAAGAAGGGCGCCGACCATAAAGGTCAATGAGCCCGCCAGGCGAACCGAGCGCAAAAGGAAGGCTCAAGGCCAGCCAAAGGCAAAACCAAAATCCGTCCCACGACCCTATGATGCGGACGAGGCAGCAAGGCTCCTCGCAAAGAAGTTCGGCAACAAGGTCAAGAGGAACAAACAAAGCCATTAGCAAATCGCGAGGTTTATACAATGAAGGACTGCTACTCCGTTACCCAGTACTCCGTACAGCACATTCTCAAGCTCATCACCTCGGGCGACATCGCCATCCCCGAGATCCAGCGGCCGTTCGTGTGGGACAGCACCAAGGTGCGCGACCTTGTGGACTCGCTCTACCATGGCTACCCCACGGGGTACCTCATCACGTGAAAGAACCCCGACGTCAAGATCAAGGGCGGCGGGACGGCGGAGGGGAAGACGGTCCTCATCGACGGCCAGCAGCGCGTCACGGCCATCATGGCGGCGCTCGCGGGCATGCCCGTCCTCAACGACGACTACGAGTCCAAGCGCATCAAGATCGCCTTCAACCCGCTCTACGAGGGCGAGGACACGCCGTTCGCCGTCCTCACGCCCGTCATCGAGAAGGACGTCAAGTGGGTGTCCGACATAGCCGAATTCTTCAGGGACGACTTCAGCACCTTCCGGTTCATCAACGACTACTGCAAGGCGAACCCGGACTGCAACCCTGACGTGCTCGACGCAAAGCTGACCGACATACGCGCCATCGGCACGCGCCAGCTCGGCGTGATCGTGGTCAACGCGGACTGCACGGTCGACGAGGTCACCAACATCTTCATCCGGATCAACTCCATGGGCGCGGTGCTCTCCCAGGCCGACTTCGCCATGTCCAAGATCGCCGCAGATGAGGTGCACGGCGGCAACATGCTGCGCAAGGCCATCGACTACTACTGCCACCTCGCGGTGAAACCGGAGTTCTGGTCCACCATATCGACGCAGGACCACGACTACATGGCGACTGAGTACGCCCAGAGGTCGTCTTGGCTCAAGGACGACAAGGACGACATCTACGACCCCGACTACAACGACGTGCTGCGCGTGGCGTTCATGTACCGCTTCGGGCGCGGCAAGCTGGCGGACCTCGTGTCGCTGCTCTCGGGCCGCGACTTCGAGACGCGTGACTTCAAGAGCGAGATCGCCGACGAGTCGTTCGACAAGCTGCGCGAGGGGGTCCTGAGGTTCATGTCGAAGGACAACTTCCAGGACTTCACCCTCGCACTCAAGTCGGCGGGCTTCGCGAGCCCCAACATGATCTACTCGAAGGGTGCGGTCAACTTCGCCTACAACCTCTATCTGCGCCTGCGCGAGGACCCCAGCGTCCCCGCGACGCAGGTCAAGCACTACGTGCGCCGCTGGTACGTGATGAGCGTGCTCACGGGCCGCTATTCGGGTTCCTCCGAGTCCGTCATGGACCGCGACATCCGCCGCATCGTCGAGCAGGGGTTCCTCCCGTTCTACAGGGACGTCGTGCGTGCCCAGCTCTCGGACACGTTCTGGGACGTGCAGCTGCCGCAGAACCTCGTCACCACCAGCACCCGTACGGGCGCGTGGCTTGCGTACTGCGCCGCTCAGATAAAAGCTGCCGACAACACGCTCTTCTCGGGGAGCTTCAAGGTTGGGGATATCGTCACCACCATGGGGGACGTGCACCATATCTTCCCGCGCAAGTACCTTCAGAAGCAGCTGAACGCACCGCAGCGGCTATACAACCAGGTTGCCAACTACACGTTCCTAGAGCGGCGCATCAACATCGCCGTCGGGGCAAAGCGACCGGGAGACTATTTCACCACCGCTCTCGACGCTATTCGCTCTGGCGAGAAGTACTTCGGTGACATCTCCGACGAGCAGGAGCTCATGGACAACCTGGCGACCAACTGCATTCCAGCCAACATCTTCGACATGGGCGCCGAGGATTACGAGCGCTTCCTTGTTGAGCGTCGCGAGCTAATGGCCAAGAAGATCAAGGCATACTACCAGTCGCTTTAATATCACCGTTATAGCAACTATCCAGGAAAGGTATCGGACAATGAAGAAACGTTTGGCACTAACGCTGTACCTGGCAACCACCATTGCTCTCACTGGGTGCGGAACGGATGAGGCTACGAAGACAGTTATTGATAACATCAATGCCATAGGAGATGTGGACACTTCTGATATCGAACTCATCGAAGAAACTGTATCCCTGTACGACAATTTGACAGACGAGCAGAAGCAAAACGTATCGAATGTCGATGCCCTCGATGCGGCGAGATCACAGCTTGATGACCTAAAGAAGCAGTATGCGATTGAGAATGACAAAACAGCTCCTTCATTTGAAGGTCTAAGTAACGGCGAAATCATCGAGGTCAAGGGCGGTACAGAGTTTAATCTGAACGAGTATCTTGCAGGAAAACTCACTATTTCGGATGACGTTACTGAAGGTACCTTGGAATACCGCACTGATTGCGGCAGCGATGCATATGACAGCGTTACGGGTGTACTCGACACCCAGAAAGCTGCTGATATACCGGTAAAGCTGGTTTCTGTCGATGAGGCGGGCAATGAGGGTACGCTTGACATCACCATAAAGGTGGTCCCAGTTAGGGTGACGAAGGAAGACCCGAGCCCCACTTTGTATGAAGGAAAGCTAGGAACAATCGCCATCAAGAGTTTTACGCATGACGATAACTACGGCATTCCGATGTACAGCTTGGTATTCGACTTCGACAACAAATCGGATAAGGACCTAAAGGTTGCACTCAAATCAGCCAGAACAACAGTGAACGGTTTTCAAGCCAAGGCCTTCTATGAGGATAACTTCATCCCATCGGGCGTTCGTGGTCAAATGAATGCAATGATCTACGACGAAGACATCCCGAGCGAAGCAGGAGACTTCTCGACCATAGAGACGTATGCTGTCATCTTTGACTCCACTACTGACGAGGATTATCTCTTCATACCTCTTACGCTTGATGTGAATGTGTCGAAGTAGCTACGAGATTCAGAGGAGCAGGTCTGTAGATTTCCATGGAAATTGGTGACTTGTCGCTTTTGCAGGTCTGTGCTGTGGCTCACGGCACCTATCGTGCGCATAGCAATGTATCCGCAATCTGAACGAGAAGCAGATTGCTGACGAGCTCATTTCCTCAAGATATGGGTTGGGCAGCTACTCGTAGCACTACTACGTGAAATACGACATCTATCTGAGGGACAATAAGACAGAGAAGGTTGCAGAGTCCTTCCCTATAGACCAGCTTGATGGAATCGATACTAAGGATCGTATGTCGGTCCTGAGAGGCTTCATCGAGCTGGTCATCTCCGCATGATGCATCACGATAATGAATAAGGTTTATGCTCAAGACATGCTGTCACCGATTATTCCTTGACTATAAAAACGAGGTCGTTCACATTAACCCCCAACTGACCTGTTGTTTACTCGGTTTGGAATGAATGCCATGCATTTCGAGTCTGAGTTCGAGCTTGATACATACCTTCCCCCTACGGTTCGAAGGACCCTAAACGAATACCGCGAGAGCGTCCATGCCGAGATGACCTATCTGCGCGACCAAGGCGGCAGGAAATACAGGATTGTCAACGGTGAGCGGATTAGGCGTGAGCAAACGGGTTCCATCTACTGCTTCGACATGGAGTCGGAGCTGTTCCTCTCCGATGACGCTCCGGTAAGCGTCGAGGTGGAGAACAGGTCCGTGCGCGGACAGGTGGTCGCATGCGAGGACTTTCAGATAACCCTATCCCTTGCGGAGGACATCGGCGAGACCGTCGCCTCAGCGTTCGTCAGAGCCGATCCGTGGAAGCTCCTACAAGCGCTAAATGACCGGCTCAAAACCATGGACAGCACGAAACACAGAATCGCTGTCCGTCTCATGCAGGAAGGCCCCTTGCTCGCAACCAAGCGACCCATTTCGAATGTCGAGACAGGGCAAAATGCGGCAAAGGCGCACGTACGGGAGCACGAGATTTCCGTCATATGGGGCCCGCCTGGCACCGGCAAGACCTACACCATGGCTGAGATCGCCATCAGCCACGTCCTTGCGGGCAAGTCGGTCCTCGCCGTCTCGCACAGCAATGTCTCCGTCGATGGCATCGTGCTCAAAGTCGCCGAGCTCCTGCGCCAGCGCGGCAACGGCAAGCTCATCGACAATGCCCAAATCATGCGGTTCGGCCATGTCCGCGATGAGACACTGGATGCCGAAGAGGACCTGGTAGCCCACCACTACGCCCTCAGCTGCAACCCTTGGCTGAAAGACGAGCTCATCGCCCTTGACAAGAAGCTTGCAGAGCTCAGGAAGCAGGGCGTGCGCAGTTCGACCAAAACGCTCGAAATCCAGAGGCGCATCGGCAGGATTCGAAAGGTGTTGGTCGAGGATGAGCAAAGGGCTGTCAGCCGAGCCCGATTTGTGGCAACCACTGCATCAAAGATGTACGCAAATAAGCTCTTCGAGGGACGCAAGTACGACCTGGTCCTGTTCGACGAGGTGAGCATGGCCTACGTGCCGCAGATCATGTGCGCAGCCATGCATGCGGACAAGAAGCTGGTTCTCGTCGGAGACTTCAGGCAGCTCGCACCAATCACGTCAAGCAGCATCGCAAGCAAGCTCCTGTCGAAGGACATCTTCTCGTTCCTTGGGATAACCGACAACGTGCAAAAGGCGCACTACCACCCATGGCTTGTCATGCTCGATGAGCAGCGGCGCATGCACCCGGACATCTCCGCATTCTCCAGTGTTCAGTTCTACGACCGCCTTCTCAAGGACCACGAGAGCGTTGTCCACGCGCGCGACAACATTGCGGCAAGTGAGCCATGCGCAGGCAGACCAATGGCACTGGTGGATCTACGTGGCGCCCCTTGTGCGTCCACCAGGAACGTGGATAACTCCCGGTTCAACGTATTCGGAGCCATCGTCTCCTTTGGACTCGCACTCGCTGCTGTCCGCGACGATGCGGGCAGCGTTGGCATCATTGCACCGTACATCGCGCAGGTCAGACTCATACGCGCCATGATCATGGACTATCAAAAGCGCAAGCAAAAAGGCCTGCTCAATCTCTCCGAGGTTGCATGCTCGACGGTCCACCAGTTTCAGGGATCGGAACGCGATGTCATCGTGCTCGACACAGTCGAGAGCTACCCATCGAGCAAGCCGGGGATCCTTACCTACAAGAACGAGAACGGCTCGGTCGACCGGCTCGTCAACGTGGCCGTCACGCGCGCGAGGGGGAAGCTCGTGACCGTTGCCAACGAGAGCTTCTGGGACGAGCGCACGTTGGGTAGGAAAAACGCCTTCGGTGCTCTCTGCAAACACCACCTCGACCACAATCAAGCCCTCACAGCACACAACGGAGGCCTAGGCAAGCTCCTCTCTGAGCTCGACTTTGGCCCAAACATCAAGTACTTCGACGAGCGCGAAGCCGAGGAGGCCCTCCTGAGGGACATTGACAAGACGTCCAAGCGAATCGTCATCTCGCTGCCTGACGGGGACCTCACGGAACCCTTCGCCAGCCTCCTCTACCTTGCCCTGAGGAGAGCTCAGCAGCGCAAGGTCGAGGTACTCGTAAAGTGCTTCAACTACGACGCGCTCTCCTCAGACATGAAGACGTATGCATGGCAGTCCGATGACGCGATTTTTCCGCTCACCATCTTAGACGGAACAATATGCTGGTACGGCATGCCGCCGTCGCGGATGATGCCGCCCATGAAGACCGGCGTCAGGCAGCCCACCACAATCGCGACTCCCATCAGGATCGAGGGGCTTAACACCATCTCAATGATTTGGTCGCTCGCGCGCATGGACCAAAGGAAGAGCGACAAGACTACCCAAACGCTCATGGAGAAGTATGGCACCCAAGGGCCAGACGATGACGGTAAGGGCGCCTACGGCCTCGCGGGATACATCAAGGAACACGAGAAATGCCCGAAGTGCAAGGGACCGATGCGCATGGTCAAAAGCCGCAAGAGCAGCGCACACTATCTGACTTGTTCCAAGTGCGGTCAGAACAAGTACCTAACCAAGCAGACGGTCAACCACTATATGAGCGTCAACCTCGTAAGGTGTCCCACCTGCGGAAGCACAATGACCGCCTACCTGGGCAAGTTTGGCATCTTCGTCATGTGCGACAACGACAGGCGGCACACGTTCAACCCTGATCAGATCTAGCGGGAGATTTCTTTTGGTGGAAGTCTGGGTAGCCTCAACATGGTCGAGGCGTCATGTGCCACGGATACGATGTTCTCATATTGCAGGACACCTACAGACTGTTCTTTGAAGCGAGCTCGGCCCGCTATAGACCATGTTAGTGGTAGCCTTAAAATAGCCTCGTTTTGGATTCCCATTGGAGGTTGATGATGGCGATCAAACTTGTGCCCCTATCCTGCCCAAACTGCGGCGCGTCAATTGACGTGCCCGTGGACCAGGATTTCTGCTACTGCTCGTACTGCGGTACGAAGATTGCCATAAACGATGACTCGATCAAGAAGATCTACGTCAACACGACTACGGTGAACCGAACTGTCGATGAGGCTTCGATTGCAGAGACAAAACGAAAGACGATGGTCACAAAGGCTTTGATTGGCTTCTTTGTACTCATCGCGTTAATCTGCATCGCGCTGGGGATTCTTTCTATGCTTGGCAATGCAGATGCGGGGATGATGCTCCTTCTCCTCGTGGCAATACTTTGCAATGCAGGCATGTTTTGGTTCGGCGGCAGGGATAGGGATAACAACGGCAAGTAATCCAGCTGCTTTCGCAAAGACGCTCTTTCTAATGACAGACAACCAAACTGCAATTGGTTGGACATCACAGCTTTTTCGTCATCGAGGACGACGCCTCCCGCGTCGCAAGCTGGCACGAGGACGCCTTCGACGAGTGTCCCTGCGAGGAATACTACCTGGACCTGCGTCGCAAGGCTGCGGCCGGCGAGCTGTAGCCTAGATAAACAGGATCATCAGGTACCCAACCAGCATCATGATGGCGAAGGCAGCCATGATCAGGAAATAGCAGCCCTTGAGGCAACCCTCGGCGAGGCATCCCATGAGCTCGCCGGAAGATTGGCTTCTCCTCTTTGCCTTCGCGAGCCTCGCCGTCTCCTTGGCACGGGCTGCCTGCACGGATGGGGCAAGCTCGTTTCCGATCGAACCCCCGTACCTTCTGATGTAGTACCCATGGTCCAGCCCGACCTGCTGGGCCTTCGCCACAAACTGCACGTTGGTGGACCTGATCTTGTCGTGGAGCCCGTCGAGCGCGGCAAGCTTGTCCTTCCTGCGCAGCTTGCCCCTGTCCGACTGGTCCCCGTTCACGCGCCAGAACTCGTCGGCCAGCGGGGTGACCCTGCGGCGATACCCCTCTTCCACGCGGGCAGCCTTGGCTCCGTCAATCCCAGGCGAGGGGATCAGATGACAGTTGCAGAGGTACACGGAGAACCCGGTCTTTATGGGACCAATCTCCCGCCGGAATGGGTCGCTGGCGCCACGCTCGTCGTCCTTGGGTTCCAGATGTCCCTCGACGATCGACGCGGACTCAGAGCCCTGGTCAGCCTTCCGCACGGCGTAATACCCGCGCTCGCAGCCGTCGTTGAGCTCCGCCCAAAACCTCACTCCCCCACCGTCCACGGCCTCACCCGACAGGCTGTTCAGCCCCGGCACGCCGCGGTCGACCACGAGAAATCCCCACAGGAAGCCCGGCGGATCTCCGTAGCGGTTCGTATCAAACTTGAGTGCTCGCAGCTCGTGCGTCGGTCCATCGAACATCTCGGGATACGTCGCAAAGCTCACCAGCGCCATCGTGCTCGGATGTTCCTCCGGCGCCGCAGGCTCGTCCGCCGGCTCACCCTCCTCGAAGGTACACCCCTCCATCAGCCGCAACACGCCCTCGCCAGTCACGAGGTGCACGCCCACTTCCTCCGCCGCAACTACTGCCTGCTCCGCAAAGCCGCGCGCAGAGACCATCCACGCCTCGTCGGCTCCGTAGTAATGCTTGGCAAAGTGGGCATCCCTCACGTCGTCTGTCCCAGCAGCCTCCTCGTACTGCCGCACCTGAACGACGACCTTTTGCCCATCCTTTGTCATGACAACATCGGCGCCATAGCTCCTAGGCCCCGACGCAGCAGTAACGACATACCCATAGTCGCGGAACACGTTCGCGACAAGCCCTCGGAGCACGCCCTCATCCAGGCGCAACAGATCCTCAACGCTCCGTATATGCTCGAATTCGCGCCTCATCGCCTGGCCGCCCTCTGCGAGTAATGCCCGTTTTACTCCCTACGATCACCTATACATACACCACTGCCCGGACAGTAATGTGCACTTTCCAGCGCGGACTCGCCGCAAAAAACTGGTGGCGGAAAGCAATGCTCTCCGCCACCAGCTCACAGATCAAAAAACGCACCAAAGACGGCCAGACTTACTCGTCCTGCAGCCTCGTGATGAGCTCCTCCATGGCCTCGATCGTGTTGAAGTTCTCGGGCTCCAGATCCTCGACGTCGATGTCGATGTCAAACTCCTCGTTGAACTCGCTCACGATGGTGATGATGTCAAAGGAATCGAGAATGTCATCGTCGATGAGCTTCTTCTCCTTGCGAAAGTCGACGTCTGGACGGACCTCTTCCAGAATCTCGAGAATCTTGTCCATGGTGCACTCCTAACAGATAGCGTCCAACACGTATTGCTCAGCAAGCCTTCCGGTTGCCACAAAGCCAAACTTCTCGTGCATGCTAATCGATGCCCGGTTGCTGCTGGCAATCCATGTTACCAGCTGTCGCATGCCACGGGCTTGGGCATCCTGCACGCACGCCGCAAGAAGCGCGCTTGCGATCCCGCGCCTCACAAAGAGCGGACTTGTCACTATGTGACGCCCAGAGCGCACGGTGCGCCGCTCGTCCTTCCACCAATAGGTGCCCGCAAGGACGCCCTCTCGCTCCGCCACGTACACGACGCTCCCGTCGCCACGCTCGACAAAGTCCCGATGGTCCGCCGGCACGTCCCCCAGCTCGAGCTCCTGCTCCCAGAGCGCCAGAATGTCTGCCTGTTGCTCCACGGTGACGCACGGACGAAGCGTAAACTCCTGCTCACGCACATGGTCCAAGGCAGACTGGCAGCGCTCCGCCAACGCCTCGCCCCCCTCGGGCTGCACGTCGACATCAAGCGCGTACTGCAGGTTTGTTCGCATCTTCCGAAGCCCGGCCTTCTCGTAGAACAGCGCAGTCGCGGGTTTGATGCCACCCGAGGGCGCGAGCTCCTCGACTATGATCGGCTTCTCCTGCCGCACCACCTCAAGCTCCGCCTCCGGCTTCCAGAAGTAGTACATGGTCAGATAGGAGCCCTCGTCGAGGTACACGAGCAGGCCGTTGTCGAGCACGTCGCAAAACAGCCGCCCCTCGCTGGCAGGAAGGGCAAAGTACGAGCTCATGAGCAGGCAGTTTGACCTCACCTTGCCGCTAAGGCGCTTCTTTGTCGAGCGCACGAGGTCCTTGTACTCCTGCACGTCACGAATCTGATTACGCAAGGCTACTTGTTCTCCTCGTAATAGCGGCGCAGCATCTGCCTGTCGATCTTTCCGTTCTTGTTGAGGGGCAGGGCGTCACGCTGCATGAAGACGTTGGGGATCATGTACTTGGGCAGCTTGGCCTTCAGCTCCGTAAAGATGTCCTTCTTCGTCGCCTCGCCGACATACAGCGCCACGATCTTGTTCTTTGCCTCGTCAAACAGGCAGCATGCCCGCTCGATGCCCGTGGCTGCGTTGAGATGGGTCTCGATCTCCTCCAGCTCGATGCGATGCCCCATGTGCTTGATCTGGAAGTCCTTGCGCGCGGAGAAGTAGTAGTTGCCGTCCTCGCCCAGCACGGCCAGGTCTCCCGTGCGATACATCCTCTGCGGGTACGAGCCGTTGAGGGGGTTCTGCACAAAGGCCTCGGAGGTGCGCTGCGGGTCTCGGTAGTACCCGAGCGCCAGACAGGTGCCAACCACGCAGATCTCCCCGGTCTCGCCCGGACCGACGGGCCTGTTGTCGGCGTTTAGGACAAGCACCTGCTCGTTGGGGAAGGCCTGCCCCAACGGAAGCCTATCCTCGGGGGTAAACTCGCCCTCCACCACGTAGTACATGCAGTTGCAGGTTATCTCGGTGGGCCCGTAGAGATTGACAAAGGTCGCCTGGGGGAGGTTCTCCCGCCAGATGTTGAGCATCTTTATCGGCATGGTCTCACCGGAGAAGAGCACCCGACGGACCGACTCGGGCGCACCGTGCTTGAAGCCGTTGACGCTCGCGATGATGCAGAGGGCGGAAACGGCCCAGGTGAGCGAGGTTATCTGCCGCTCGTTGAGGGTCCTGACCAGCAGCTTGGGCATGGAGAAGCACTTGCGCGGGATGATGTAGGTGGTCGCGCCGCAGTAGAGGCTGGTATAGATGTCCTTGACCGAGACGTCGAAGTCGAAGGGGGCCTGGTTTCCGAGGACGTCCTGCTCGCAGAACCCGAAGGTCTCGACGAAGTACGGAATGAAGTCGAGCACGGAGCGATGGGACACGAGCACGCACTTGGGAACGCCCGTCGATCCAGACGTGCAGATGGCGTAGCACGGGTCGATGTCGAGGCAGCCCTTGCGCACGTCATCGATAAGCTGCGTGTCAGCCTCCGTCGCGCAGAGGGCCTCGAAGTCCACCACGGGGACGTCCAGGCTCTCCCCCAGCCCCGCGGGAACGTTGCCGTTTGCGATGATGGCCGCCGGCTGAACCTGACGAATCATCGCCTTGATCCGCTCGATGGGCTGCGAGGTGTCCACGGGCACGTAGAAGTTGCGGCTCATGAGGATGCCCATGAAGGCGCATATGCTCTGGACATCGCGCTCGATGAACACCATCACAGGCTTGTTCGGGTGCCCCACGCTGCGGATAAGCCCCGTCCCGACGCGACGGGCGACGTCAAGGAGCTCGGAGAACGTGACCGAGGACGAGTCGTCGACAAAGGCGCACTTGTCGGGAAGCCGTTTGGCCGTGGTTTCCAGGTAGGTTATGACAGAGGACATGGTTTTCCCATTGTTAGATAGCGGACCAGCACGTTGTCGACTTGCACCACGTGCCACGTGCCTGCGATGCAAAACCAATAGATTGTAGCCTTCGCCTAGAATACTTGTCGATGATTGGAGCTGGGCTTCTTCCATTCCCCGCACCAACACCAAATGTGTCCGCGCGCTCCCCTATCATGGAACGGACGCACGACTAGAAAGAGGATGCGCATGTCTGTCAAGCTGATACCGCTGACCTGCCCAAACTGCGGCGGCCAGCTCGAGCTTCCCGATGAGCCGCGGGATTTCTACTGCCAGTACTGCGGCACCCGCATCCGCCTCGATGACGGCAGCACCAACATCAACATTAACCAGACGGTCACCATCCGCGACGAGGCCGAGCTCCGCCGCCTGGACATCCTGGAGCGCAGGGAGCGCGAACAGCGGGAGAAGGACCTCGAACGCGAGCGGCGCCGGCATCCCACCGACCCAAAGGAAAGCCAACAGAGGTGGCGGCGTCTCCTGCTCGGCTTCCCCATCTCCTTTGCCGTGCTCTTCGTGGGTACCGCATTTCTCAGCGCCACGCTCGACGTGGCGTTCGAGGTCGACACCACGCAGTTTGACGATATGATGCCTAAACTGCTCACCGCCTATTTGGTGTTCGGCCTTCCGGTGTGGATCGCCTTCGTCATCGTCAAGCGCCCGCGCAAGCCCAGATAGCCGCATTTCTGTCACAATGCTCATGACGGCAATCGGGCAGTCGCCAGCCAGAGAAAGGGTCCCAGCATGAGCGCAAACCTCAACGTCACGGGCATCATCGGCGCCATGGAGAGCGAGGTTTCCGCGCTCAAGGCCAACATGGACGACCCGCAGGTCACCACCATCGCCGGCATGGACTTTACCACCGGCACCATCGGCGGCAACGCGGTCACCGTCGTGCAGTCCGGCATGGGCAAGGTCAACGCCGGCATCTGCGCGCAGACCCTCATCAACGCCTTCGGCGCCGCGCGTGTGATCAACACCGGCGTGGCCGGCAACCTCACGAGCGAGCTCTCCATCAACGACTTTGTGGTCTCCGTCGACGCCGTGCAGCACGACTACGACGTCAGCCCCATCGGCTTCAAGAAGGGCGAGATCCCCTACACCGGGCTGGTGGCGTTCCCCGCCGACGAGGCGCTGCGTGCGCAGGCCGTGGCGGCGGTGCGCGAGGCCGCGCCCAGCTCCAAGGTGCTCGAGGGGCGCGTGTGCAGCGGCGACCAGTTTATCTCCACGCCCGAGCAGATCGAGGCGATCACCTCCGAGTTCGGCGGCCTCTGCGCCGAGATGGAGGGCGCCGCGATCGCGCAGGTCTGCCACCTCAACGAGACGCCCTACGTCATCATCCGCGCCATCTCCGACGACTCTGACGGAATGTCCTTCGAGGAGTTTCAGGCCGCGGCCGCCAAGGAGTGCGCCAGCGCCGTGCTGACGATGATCAAGAACCTGTAGGACTGCGGGTGCGGAGGCACCAGTCTCACACGCGCAGGACGCCCCGCCAGCCGCGGACGCCGTAGTAGGAGTCGGCACCGTTGTGGAAGGTGAACGTCCTGCCGTAGCGATGCTCGCAGAAGAGCGCCCCGCCGCGCTGGCGCACGTCATCTGGCGTGAGGACCCAGCTCGAGGTCTTGGTATCAAACTCCATGCGCTGCTGCAGCATGCGGTAGAGCTCCTCGCCCATCAGCTCGACGCCCAGCTCCTGTGCCTGGGCAATCGCACTTCCGGCGGGAGGGTTCCTCTTGCGCTTGCGGAGCGCCTCGTCGTCATAGCAAAGGCTCCTTCGTCCCGCCGGCGACTCCTTCGAGCAGTCGCAGAAGACGACCTCGCCGCTCTTCTCGTCGACAAACACCACCGCTGGCTCGCCGCCCGTCTCATCCATACGCGCAATCACCTCGAGCGCGTCCGGATGATCCGCCAGACGCTGCTCGACATACTCCCAGGACAACCCTGGATGGAGCTCCGGCTGCTCGTCGAACCGCCTTCTCAGAAGATCACGTGTCATTGGCACTCCTTGCGCTCGTCTGACTAAACGTCTCGCGAAAGACCTCGTGCATGAGCTCGCCCGCGCGCCCGTGGCTCTCGGATTCGCGGAAGAAGTCATCCATCATGGGACAGGGGAAGTCCTCGCACATCCCACAGACTGTGATGCCCCTCTGCTGGCAGCACGCGACAGGTGGGCAGGGGTCGTCATCAGGCCAGACGCTCTCGCGACATCCCGGACACGACCCAGACGCGAGGTCTTTGCAAGCAGAGCAGTCCACCCCGCAATAGCCTATGTGCCGCATGTCGAGCATGCTCCGTCTCCCACTCCCTGATCGAGGCTTTCAGTCCATGCTCCCCCGCCCCGCCGAAATCGTCAAGCGCGTGCGGACTTTGGCAGCACGCCGGAGCGGGCTTGGACTGGGCGGAGCTCTGCGGAAAAAGCCCCTCGCCACAAGGCAAGGGGCTTGGCGTACAAAGCAGAACAATTTCTGCCACCACGGGCAGATGGCTCGCTAGCCGCGACGCACGTCCATGGCGTCGATCTCAAAGCCGTGCCTGCGCGCGAACTCGACGGTGACGTCCACTCGCTGGGTCGGATCGGCCTCGGCCACGCGCTCGCGCAGCTTCTGGGCCAGCTGCGGGTCGTCGCTCAGTGCGCGCTGGAACTTGTCGTATGCCCTCTTTGACATATCTCTACCTCTCGTTTCGGAGTCACAAGGCGAGGCGCACGCCCACGCCCAGGTAACCACAATCCGATAACACTTTACTACTCAATGGGGCTTGCTGCGTCCATCGGGCTTTACCGACTGAAAGAGCAAATCATCAGCACGCCCAACTCAGGTCCATCCTACGCCCATGTCAACGCTGCACTGTTTGCTGTATAATTATGGTCAATATTTTGCAGCAATATTAATGGAGGACCCATGCCCGCCATCATGCCTGTTTCAACTCTGCGCAGCTATACCGAGGTGTTGGATGACGTTCGCCCCGGCTCCCCCGTCTTTCTCACCAAGAATGGTCACGGTCGCTACGCCATCCTCGATATGGCCGATTATGACCGCCTCGTCGCACAGAGAGACCTCATATCCGAGCTTGAAAGAGGTCGCATTTCCGGAGAATCGGAAGGCTGGATAAACTCGGATGACGTGCGTGCGCGCTTCGCCAAGAGGGCATCCGATGCCGAGTGAGGTAGTCTGGTCGCCACTTGCTGTGGCAGACCTCGACGCAACATGGGAGTGGCTTGCAATAGATAACGATGAGCCTTCTGCGGCCGACAGAACAGTTAAAGCCATACTCGACAGAATGGACGCGGTCGCCACCTTTCCGCTCGCGAGCACCCCTCTGGACTCCGTGTGCCAAATTCGCTCCGATTGGAGATTCGTTTCGGAACGCGGATACCTTGTCTTCTTTCGCGTAACTGAGAGACGCGTCTTCGTTGATCGTGTACTTAGCGGTAAGAGCGACTATCTCAGGAAGCTCTTCGGAGTCGAGGATGGTACGAGCTCCTACCTGTAGCTTTTGGGGCTGACGGCGAGATCCTCGACGGAGACGCCTTCGGCAAGCACGTCCAGGTCCACGTGGCCCGCCTCGTTTAATGCCCCTGCCAGCTCGCCCGTATCGCTGTACTGCCAGATAGTCCAGCCGCCCCGCGGCCACTCGACCCACGCAGGCCACTTGCGGCACGCAATCCACAGCTCGCAGTCGTCAAAGTATCCCCGCAGGTAGCGATCATAGATATCGTTACCTGCGTAGATTAGGGGCTTTTGTCCGCAGGCTGCCTCGACACCATCGACAAACGCCCTGAGTTCCCGGTGCACGTCCTCGGTCACCGGCGGGTTCTGCTCCTTGTCGCCGTACCACTCCACATCGACGGCCGGCCGAAGCGCGCGAATGGCAGGGTCGCTCCAGCTCGCCTTTGCGGACGCGATGAAGTTCTCCGCCTGGTCGCTGCCCGGAGAGTCAAACGAGAAGAAGTGGTACGCGCCGAAGGCGACGTCGCTCCCCTTTGCCTGCTCGCACGTGGCCGCGAACTGGCCGTCGACGTGCGTGGAGCCCTCGGTCGCCTTGGCGTAGACGAACTCGATGCCCTCGTCCGAGAGCGCCTCGAAGTCGACCGCACCCTGGTACTCGCTCACGTCCACGCCCTTCACGCCGTCGGGAACAAGAAGCATGTTTGGACGAATGACCTCCGCCTTGACGCCTACGACCAGCGCCGCCACCAGGATCACGCCCGCAATAAGAACGGTCAACATGCGCCTCAGCATCAGAGCCTCCAACCCAAGCAAGCAACGTGCCCACAGGCCCCGCGAGACCTGTGGGCACACCAAGCCGTGTCAATTGTAACTGGCAGAACTGACGAGCCACTCCCATGCGTTCGCGGCGCATGGCCACGACCCTTGTCCCAGGTGGTTAGTGCCCGATGAACGAGGGCGTGAAGTTCCACACGACCTTGGGGTCGAAGCCCTCGGGGAAGAGCTTGTCGAGCGTCTCGTCAAACGAGCTGATCAGCTCCTCCAGCGACCAGCCTGCCGCCGTGCCGCCCGCGACCGCATCGAGCTGCGCGTCGGTCAGCTCGAAACCGTCCTCCGCAAGAAGCGACAGCACCTCCTGCGCGTTGGTGCACTCCTTCATGCGCTCCAGTTTGCCCTCGTCAAACGTCATGTTGCCCATGGTCTCTCCTCTGATTGATTTGAACGTCTTTCTATACACTATTACGCCGTCTCGACGGGTTTCGTCTCACATTTCTGCCCACAGGGGCGAAATGTGGGCGTCTGAGGTGTGCCTCAGACTGAGAGGCGCACGATCAACTGGGTCCCAACGATTGGGTGACAGTGTTTGCGTGGCGGCAGACCCGATGGCGTGCAACTTTTTCTAAGGGGGAGAGTTGCACGAATCACCCCCATCTGCTCCGCAAACGAGACGCAAGCCCCCGGATGACCGTCACACCACCCGACGCCGCCCTTCCGCCCCATCACTCCGGCCGTCTCGCATCAAGAATTGCACCGTCCGCTGTGTCCTACAATGAACGCGATTAGTTCGACCATGCTTTGAGGGGGCGTTGGTATGAAGAAGGCTCTAATCGTTTTGCTGGCGGCTTGCATGCTCGGCGTGTCTGTTGGCTGTGGTTCGCAAAGTCCGTCTGACTCCGACGCGCAGCCGTCAACTACCACGTCCGCAAGCAGCGAGTCGATGACAGACAAGCTCGACTTCCACGGCGTTCATGTGCAGCTGCCCGCCCCTGCCGAGGTCATCAACGACGAAGAAAATGATTCGGCGTACAGCGTGGGCGAAGACATACAGGTTAACGTCAACCTCGCCGACACAACGGAGCTCGACGTCGTTGCCAACGGCCGGGAGTACGCGCCGGAAATCGCCCTGTTCTACTATTCGGATGCCTTCGAGGGTGGCGACACCGAGTCACGCGAGACGGACCACGTGATGATCGACGGTACGTTTGCCCTGGTAGAGCGTACCTCGGGCGTTTCGGATAACGCGACTGTCATCCTGATCCTTGACAGCGAAGTCGTCAGGATCGAACTCTACGGCAATGCCGATGCCATCCAGCAGGTCATCGACGCGATCGAAATCGACGACGAGTGCATCCCCGAATGCGCGAAAAAGGTTGCTCCCGAGGCTCTCAAGGAAGCCGGCCTCCGCGAGCAGGCATGGCTGGCGCAGGGCATCGTGTACATGAACGTGCCCGAAGGCTACAAGCTCATCGGCTTGGGCAACGGCACTCAGATCTGGGGCGGTCCGGACGGCCGGTCGTACTTCTCCGTTCAGGCAGACGACGCGTCATTGGTGTATGCCACGGAAGACGTCGTCGTGAGCACGATGTCGGCGAAGCCCAATTTCGTTGAGTTCGGCGGGTTCAGCAGCGGCATGAAGGGCTCATCGCTCATCACGGCTTTCATGTTCATTGCCAGGGACTCGAGCGGCGAGCCGTACTACTGCTACACGTACTGCGTGCTGCCGCACGAGATGTCCGATCAGTCGGTTAACGTCATGGGATTCCTGTACTCGGAGGAGGAAGTCGAGCTCTTCGAGAACATGATGGACACCGTTCGCTTTGCCGATGGCTGGGTCGTGAATGGCTTGATCGATGACGAGCCCGTTCCGGTGGACGAGGCTTAGCAGAGACACTCGGCTATAGGCGCTTAGGACAATCTAGACGTACCTGACACACTTACTCCGTGGGAGTTTGTGTGTCACACACGTGTCGAAGCATCGCCCTTAGTATCGCCCATCCAGCTCCTGGCGCACGCGGGTGAGACCGCGCTCGGCGCGGCGGAGCGCACCACGATACCAATCCTCGCCAGAGCGCACCGCGATACCAAGGCCCGTGGTCGCCCGCTCGTACCAAGCGCATGCCTCCTCGAAGCTCTGCGTGCAGCCCTCGCCCTCCTCGCAGGCGGAGCCAAGACGCAGGGCAGCGCTGCCCCAGATGACCGGTGCCTCTCTTTTGCCCAGCTTATAGGCCTGGGAGAACCACGTGAACGCCTCGGCTGGGTCTTGGTCGCAACCACGCCCGTCGCGCAGCAGGTCGCCCAGCTTGTAGCAGGCCTCGGCGATGTCCGCCTCCGCAGCACGGCGGTAATGCTCGTACGCCTTCTCGTCGCAGGGATAGGGCCGGCGCAGATCCTCCTCGGTCTCCCACGTCATGACCTTCTCCCAGTAGTGGTCCTCGCAGCGGTCGTAGGAGTAGACGTAGCCAAGATTGAGGTCTCCAAGAGGATTGCCCAGCGCCGAAGCGTGCAGGTAGAGCAGCTCGGCGGCTTGAAAACACATGATGCGCTTCTCGTGGTCGAACTCGGGATCGCAGGACATGCCCTCGTCGTAGTAACTCGAGCCGAAGCGCAACGCCTGCCAGCCCCCAGAATCCATGCTGGGGACGTAGTGCCAGATGCAGGCACGGCCAGTCGTGGTCTCGGTCGGCTGTTGCCGCTGCTCTGTGATTGTCACGTCTGGGTAGGCGTACTTCTTGCCATCAAAGGTGTATTCGAAGTTGCTATCCCAGACGGGCGCATCAACATCCCAGCCGCCTCCGCTGCCGCACCAGTTAGTCATCCATCCACACTCCCATAGCGATGCGCCACCAGCTGCCCACCAGGTCAATTCCCGTCACCTCGCCGTAGAGGCACTTGCCAGCGTCCATCAGGCGCGCAAGGATCTCGTTGACGTCGGCAGGCACGTAGCCGAGACGCCTGCCGCGCGCGTCAAGCACACGGATGGCCCACCGGTCGTAGCGGTTGCGCGGATCGCGTTCCAGACGCAGTCGGTCGCCCTCCGAGAGCCCTCGTGCAAGATCCTCGATGCCCTCGACGTGCGTGGTGCCTGCCACCCGCGTGTCCGGCGCCAGGCAAATGGGCTGGGAGAAGGGCTTGGGTACGTCGAGTGCCCCACCGCCCTCCGAGTGCATGGCAGCGATGAGGGCTCCCGCCGTCATGGGAGCGATTGTCGCGAGGCCAGCGTTTTCGCTTGTCATGTGGTCGTTTGCCGTGCTCTCAGCGCCCATCGAAGCCCTCCCTCAACTCCCGCAGCCTCTCGTCGCAGTCGCGCTTCACGCGCTCCCAGCCCTCGACGGCAAGACGCAGCTCCGTGGTGCGCGCCGCCAGCCACTCTGGGTCGGCGAGCAGACGGCCCAGGCGCATCTCCTCACCGTCCTCAAGCTCACGCAGCCGCTCGCGCATGACGCCCTCCTCTATGCGCGCCAGCTCAAGCTCCTGCCCGAGCAGAGCGAGGTCGTCCGCATCGTCAAGGTCGTCGCCCTCCGGCTCAAGATGCCGCGTGGCCACCTCAAGCGAGCGCAGGGCATCCACATCACCAGCCTTGTAGGCTGCCTGTGCGAGAAGGAAGAGCGCCGCGTACTCTTCGTCGCCTCCGCCGTGCGCGTCCGGGTGCAGCCGCTTGACCAGAATGCGATAGACCCGCTTCAGCTCGCCGGCTTCCGCTTTGCTCATGGTCCGCGAACCCGTGAGATATGCCAGCGCATGCTCGTAGGCAAGCCGTGCCTGCTCCGCATTTGTCGTCCACTCGGCGAGCTCGGCATCAAGCTGCGACTCTATCGCATCCATCTGCGGTTTCTCGCCGCGGTTGGCCTGCGCCTGCGCGAGGGCGAGCCTGCGACGCGCGCGGCGTCCCGCCAGCTCCGCCTCAAGCAGCGCCTGCTCCCAGCAGCCGATCTTGAGCGCGTATTCGGCACGGATCTGCGGCAGCTGCTGTAGCTGGATGTCATCGATGCGCGCAAGGATGTCGATGATTTCGCCTCGCACCGAGCGAATCTCGTCGCGTAGTGCAACCACGCTCTCGCCTTCGCCGACCTTCATCAGCTTCTCCTTCTCCGAATGCGTTCTTTAGCGCAACCATAACCGAGCGCTCGGACATTATTTACAGCAACTCCCTATGATGGCCTCACCACGGCTTCGGAAACCGGGAGCTGCCGTGGTGCAGGACGTCAACGGATTCGGCATGGCCGCG
>CADAQM010000026.1 GCA_902790135.1 uncultured Coriobacteriaceae bacterium | reverse complement strand
ACGCGAAGGCCCTCCGAGGGGAGGGCCCAGTTTGGCATGCCTGAACATCATGCAGTTGATCGCCTGTAGGAGGTTGACAAAACTATAGGAACACCCCCCATGGCAGGTGGTGGTTGCGTTACGCGGTGACCTCGTCGAGCTCGAAGCAGAGCTGGCTCCAGGGAACCATCTCGTCGGAGCCGGGCTTGAGGGGCACCTCACGGTCGATCGGCTTGGCGTGCACGCCGATGACCTCGCCGTCGGCCAGACGCTGCTGCAGGCCCTTGACGACCTTCTTCTTGCCGCCGAAGACGACGAAGGTGTAGATGGGGCCCTCGTCGAGCTGCACGGCACCGTAGCCGTAGGCGCCGAGCGCCTTGAGGTAGGGCTTGTCGTTCTGGATGCCGGGCACGACAAAGCTCTTGAGCGTGCCATGGCCGGAGAGCTCGACCCACTCGGTCTCGTGATAGCCGCAGGTGTTGCAGCCCAGGTGCGGCGGGAACTCGATGGCGCCGCACTCCTTGCACTTGCGGCCGTAGTACTTGCCCTCGGCAACGCCGTCATAGAACTTCTTGACGATAGGCTCCATATCCTTGAGAAGAGGCATGGTGTTCTCCTTATCTGCGCGGCGCGCTACTCGTGCGTGCGGATGATCTGGACGCGGATGTTCTGGCCGCCACCGAAGCCACGGAACAGCGTGGTGCGCGGGAGCTTCTTCATCTGGGTGGCGCCAGCCTCGCCGCGCATCTGCTTGACGGCCTCGACGATGTCGGCGATGCCGGAGGCACCGTGGGCGTGACCGAAGTTGCAGCGGCCACCGTGGGTGTTGATGGGCTTGTCGCCGTCAAAGGCGAAGCGGCCGTCAATAGCGTACTGCCAGGCCTCGCCGCGCGGGACGTAGCCGACCTCCTCGGGCACGACGATGTCGCCGGCCATAAAGAAGTCGTTGATGAAGAGCAGGTCGATCTCGTCAGGAGAGACGCCGGTGAGCTCGTAGACCTGCTTGGTGCCGCGGATGGTGCCGGTCTTCTCGTTGGCGAGGGTGGCGCCCTCGTAGGCAGCGGAGCCGGTGCCGAGAAGGTCGATGACCTTGTGGTCGAGGCCACGGGCGACGGCCATCTCGGTGGGCATCATGACGATGGCGGCAGCGCCGTCGCACTTGGTCTCGAAGCCGGTGACGCGCAGGTACTGGGTGACCTTGGGGTTGAACATCGAGGTCAGGAAGGCGTCCGCGTTGGGCATGCCCTGAGCGGCGGCGACCTGGTCGAAGTCGGCGTCGTAGAAGCCGAGCGGGTTCATGACGGAAGCACGACGCAGGCTCTTGGCGACGCCGTTGAGGGCGTTGTCGATGTCGGTGTCGGTAAGGCCGTAGGTCCAGCGGTACTCGTTGATCCAGTTGTCGAACGAGATGCCGAAGGCGGAGTCGAGAGGACGGCCATAGGCGCGGTCGTAGACCATCGGGATCGAGGGGAGCATCTCCTCGAGCGGGAAGTCGCGACGGAAGCAACCGGGGGCACCCACCACGGGAAGGCTGGCGGCCAGGTCGACGGCGCCGGAGAGCACGACGTCAAACTCGCCAGAGGCGATGGCCATGGCGGCCTCCTGCATGGCCACGTAGCCGGTGCAGCAGGCCTCGGAGTGGTGCACCGAGCCGATGCCACGGACGCCAAACCAGTCGGCAACCTGCATGTTGGGGGTCAGCGAGTCGCCAATCATGAACGGGTTGGCAGCTCCATGATAGAAGTACTGGATGTCGCGTGGCTCAAGCCCGGCATCGGCAATGGCCTCGAGGGCCGCATAGCCAAAGGCCTCGCCCTCGGACATGCCCTTGGTCTCGGGATGGTCCTCGAAGTTGGTGAACGGGGTGCAGCCGACGCCCACGATGGACACGCTGCGTGCGTACTTGCCTACCTTCATGTGCTCCACTCCTTCCGTTGGTGGATAGGAATTGCGTTATACCTATCTTGGAAGAAAAAAGTTGCCAAAACGAGGTCTCGGCTCCCAACGATTGGCGGCAGATAGTCGTATCCTTTTGTGTGTTCACACAACCGTCTATGAGCCTCGATCTCTGGGCTCGCAAGGAGCTGTCATGCGACTTGAAGACCTGCTTGCACGCCTCCCCAAGGACACGGTGAGCCGTGTATCGCTCGCCGACCCAGATTGCGACCTGTACAACGTCTCCTTCCTCACCGAGGAGGCCTGCAAGACACCGCGGGGCGACGTGCTGTACTTTTCCGACAGCGTGCTTCTGCCCACCAAGGTTTGTGACGCGGCACAGTTCAGCTGCGTGATCATCGACGGGTCGGACGAGCAGCTTGCCCTCGAGTCGCTGCCCAACTCCAACCTCGTGTGGCTGAGCCCCGGGACCAACCCCTTCACCTGCTACAACGCCATCCAGACGGCCTTTCTGGAGGACCAGGAGCTCATGGGGATCGTCCGCCGGCTGCTGGCGGCGCACTTCTCCAACCAGGGGCTGCAGTTTCTCATCGAGGAGGCGGCGAGCGCGCTGGGAAACCCCATCGTGGTGGTGGACCCCACCTACCGCTACATCGCCTACCACCTGGGCACGCTTCCCGAGGACGACACCCGCCTCGCCCGCGTGATGACCGAGGAGATAGCCAACGAGACCGTGCTCGAGGAGGCGGTCGCCTACATCCGCGACAACCGCATCGACTCGGAGATCGCCCGCAGCCACGGCCCCTACGAGCAGCACAACACCATACTCGACTGCAACACCATGACCCTTGCCGTGATGGTGCGCGGCGTTTGCATCGCGCACGTCATGATGATGGAGCACGACCATCCCTTTAGCGACCTCGACCGCGAGGTGTTCACGCGCCTGGCCGGCTTTGTCGCGCAGGAGATGCAGAAGTCCGAGCTCTGGGGCCCGACGAGCGGCGAGCTGGGGTCGTACTTCCTCGAGAACCTCCTCAACGACCGCTCTCCCAGCATGGCCGTCACCAAGCGACGCATGAAGGCGCTCGACTTCCATCCCAAGGAGATGTTCTACGTGGTGTGCCTGCATGCCCCGGGCGAGGGCCTCTCGCAGGTGCAGGCGGAGCGCGTGGCCGGGCAGCTGCGCCCCGTGCTCCACCACTCCCTCTACACGCGCCACCACCAGCAGCTGGTTGCGCTGCTCTCGCGCGACGCCGACGTGGGCTTCTCCGCACAGGCCGAGCGCAAGCTCCGCGAGGTGGCGACGCTCAACAAGCTCACCGTGGGCGTTTCCAACCTCTTCACCTCCATCATCGAGACGCGCAAGGCCTACGAGCAGGCGCGCCTCGCCATCCGCTACGGCGAGAGGAGCGCGCGCCTCCTCGACGACGGGGGCCTCTTCCGCTACAGCAACTACTCCTACATGCACCTGCTCACCCTTGCCGACAGGCGCACCAACATGTACGACCAGTGCCACCCCGCGCTCATCCGCCTCATGGAGTACGACAACGCCCATAGCGGCGAGCTCATGGAGACGCTCTTCTGCTATCTGCAGGTGGCCGGCTCGACCACGCGCGCTTCGAAGATCCTCAACCTGCACAAGAACACGATGCTCTACCGCCTCGGCCGCATCCGCAACATCCTCGGGATGGACCTCACGAGCGGCGAAGACCTGTTCATGCTGCAGGTGAGCTACCGCATCCTGCTGAACCTCGGGCTCTTTGCCCCCAAGTTCTGCCTGCTGCGCCGCGAGGACCTGCAAGACAACTCGTAGTCCCTGCAAAAGCGACGCGGGCCCCAACGCATTCTGAACTGCGTCGGGGCCCGCGTCAGTGCCGTGCGGTCTGATTAGCGCTCGATGGTGAAGGTCGGGAACTTCATGTCGCGATACTTGGCCATGAGCGGCTTGACCTCGTCCATCTTCTGGAAGAAGCCGATACGGGTCTGGATGATCTCGTTCAGGTGCTCGGCGCGGGCCTTGTCGTTGTTGCGGTCGCGGATCTTGCCGTTCTCGGGATCGATGACGAGCATGGGCTTGCCGGTCTCGGGGTTCACGCCCAGGTCGCCGCCGCAGCCGCACACGGCGCACTCGTACGGGAACTCGATGCCATCCCAGTGGGGATCGCCGGGGTACACGAGGCTGGAGTGGCACACGGGGCAGACGCCGTCGTTGGGGTCGCCGAGCCAGGTGCGCTCCTCGACGGGGGTCTGGATGGCCTTGACGATGCTCTCGCCCATCTGGTGAGCGCGGTCGAGCTGCTCCTGATGCAGCAGGACGTTGCCCGGACGGCCGACGCGCTGGCTCATGAAGCGGTCGACGACGGTGAGGGACATGGTGAACATGGTTGCCTGCAGGCTCTCGAGGGCGAGGGTCTGCCAGTCGTGCATGGAGCCACCGACGGCGATGAGGCCGGCCACGGTGTGCGGGTTGTGATCCACGACGCCGATCTCCAGCAGGAAGGAGAGCTCGTAGGCCAGGAAGCGCTGGGCAAAGCGGGTGTAGAGCGAGCTGGGGGTGAGGTCATAGGTGGGCACGGAGAAGATGACGCCCTCGCAGGTGTGCATCTCGGCGATGAGCGCGTCCACGTCGTCCTTGTTCTTGAGCACGCAGCCGTGATACTGCTTGGACGGGTCCATGGCAACCTCGCCCATCTGCATGGTGCAGCCCTCGCAGCCGGTGCAAGGAAGGATGTTGTAGTCAAAGAGGTTGATCATCTCGACCTCGGCGCCTGCAGCCTGGGCGGCGGCAAGGGCCTCCTTGGCGAGGATCTCGCCGTTGCCATTCTTGCGACCAGCGCAAATAGCCATAACCTTCATGTGTTGCTCCTCTCCATATATGTGCTCGAATTGGCACACTTCTCTATCCCAATCCTACGGAGAGAGGGCAAAGGTCACACTGTCTAGCCGCCTAAACTAAAAGCGACCGCGTTTTGTTGCCTTTGGGTATCCTCACAAGCACAAAAAGGGTGGCGCGCCAACCCCGTGAGAGTTGGCGCGCCACCTTCTCTAGCGTGTCATGCAGTCAGAGTCTAACCCTGACCCCAAGTGAGAAGCTCCCAGCTATCCTCGCTGCTCCTGCGTGCAAGCAGCCAGGTCCAGTCCTTGTAGTCGGTGTCGGGCTCCCATGCGGTGCCCTCAGCCTGCTCGGCACTCGGCGAATGGAACTCGGACGTCATCACGAGCGCCTGCGTAAACTCCTCCGTGCCCTCGTCGCGCAGCGCGTTTGCCGACTCGAGCTCCTTCTCGCAGGTGGCATCATCGGTGAAGGCAAGGCTCTTGAGCGTGCAGCCCTCCCACGTGGAGAACTCAGCCAGAATGGGATCGATCGCGCCGTCGATGTCCGGCTCGCCGTACAGCCCGGAGGTGCCGTAGTCGACCGTGCAGTCGGCAATCATCGGGTCGAGCGCGCCCAGATAACGCTCGTAGGTGATGCCCTTGTCCAGGCTCATAGCTGTAGCCGGTCTCGATCTTCTTCTCGGGGAGATAGCGCAGGATGAAGCCATGGTCGGCCAGCTTGGCGTGGATCTTGTCCCAGATCTCGGGGTACTTGACCATGTCCTCGTTCATGTACACGCCCTTACCGTCGATGATGAGGAAGAGGTCGAGCGCCAGGCCCGTGTGATGCTCGGAGTAGCCGGGAACCGCCACGTACTTCTTCACGTACTCCTCGCCGTACTTCTCGGTGAAGTCGTCGACGATGCGCTGCTGCTCCTCGATGCTTCGGTACGCGGAGTCGAGGTCTACGTACACGCCCTCGTTCTCGAGGTCCTCCTTGAGCCCAAGGTAGGCGTCATAGGCCTTTTCCTCGACGTCGACGTCCCAGTCCTCGGTGTTCTTGAAGCTCACGATCGATATCGCATCCTCCCAGCCAGCCGGGAGCTCGTGCGTCTTGTTGACCAGCGCCTTGTAGTCGATGGCACTCTCCTGCGAGGAATCGACCGTCGCCTCCTTTGCGCTTGTTTGCGTCTCTGTGGACTGCGACGTTTGGTTGCCTGCACAACCACCCAAGAGCGCAAGGCTAAGCATGGCAGCCATGGCCATTCCAATGCCCTTCGCCTGTCCAAGACTGTTCACCGTCAAGCCCCTCTCGTACAACTCATCCTATTGAGTGCGGATCGTTTACATCAAATAGTACGCAACAAGACAACGTTTAATCTCACGCAACAAGGTGGATGGCACACTGGCTCCCGCGTGACACACCAACTCCCACGGAGCCAGTGTGTCATTTTCAAGTGACACACTGGCTCCGTGGGAGTTGGTGTGTCATCCAGCGTCATAGGAAAGGGGCCGCACCTTGTGGCGCGGCCCCTACGCGGCTAGCCTTCCCTCGCGGCTAAAGCTTTAGCGGCGGATGTACTCCCCTGCCTGGTAGCGCGGCGGGATGACCGGGATCTCGATCCAGGAGTCATACTGGCCACCGGTGTGGATGACATGGGTGCCCTTGGCCTCCTCGTCCCAGGCCAGCGGCTCAAACCAACCCTCGCGGATGTAGCGGCCAGCGATCTGGATGCGGAAGCGCTCGCCCTTGTGGTACACGCGGGAGGTCGGGACGATGGCGATGTCCACGGGGACGACCTCGCCCTCGGAGAGCTTCTGGCTGGAGGTGTTCTTGAGCACCGGACGATGCGCGCGGCTGAGCTTGGGATCGAGCTCGCGGCGGGATGCGCGGCACTTGCCCCATGCGCCGGGGTGCGGCTCGTCGAGCGTGAGCCAAGGCACCCACTCGCCCTCGGCGGTCGCCTTCTGGATGTTGATGAAGAGGTCCATGTCGTCCCAGCCCTCGCACTCGAGCCAGAGGTGCAGGGTCATGTGACCGGTGATCTCCACGTCCTCGGGGCAGACCCACTCGAAGCGGACTTCCTCGTCAACGGGGTTGTACTTGGCCACAGCCTCGGTCTCTGCCGGCTCGAAGCTCGCAGCGAAGGTCTGGACGTGGTCGGTCTCGACGGACTCGAGCGTGGTGGCGGCGTCGAGGTAGAGCTTCTTGTACTCGGTGCGCTTGATGGGCCACGCCTTCTCGGCACGCTGCTCCTGGTAGTCCACATCGTAGGCGTCCATGACGTCGATGCGCACCTTGGGCATCATCTCCCAGCCATTGTGGATGCCCTTGAGGTAACGGTCATAGAACTTGCGCAGCTCGTCGAGGTTGTAGGGGTTGTAGGTGTCGGGCCACTCGAAGTCGCGGTGGGCGCGCAGCCACTTGAAGTGAGAGCGGCAGCGGTTGTAGGCGTTGATGGAACCCGGCAGGTGGAAGTGAGACCAACCAGCGGTCTGGTACACGGGCAGCTTGACCTTCTTGAAGTCAGGACGCTTGTCAGCCCAGTACGGGTTCATGTCGGGATACATCTTGGCCATGGCGACCTGGTCGTCGACGCCATTGGGGCCGGTGACCTGCGCGGCAATGAACTTGTTGAAGGAGAGCGCGGGCACGCCACCCTCAAAGAAGCTCTCGCGATAGAGGTCGGTGGTGGACTCCCAAGGAGCGATGCAGGCGAGGTGAGGCGGCTGCATGGCAGCGATGCCCCACTGATGCATGGCGACACCGGAGTTGCCGGCCATGCCGACCTTGCCGTTGGACCAAGGCTGCTGGGCGACCCACTCGACGAAGTCGTAGCCGTCCTCGCGGTCCTGATGCGTGAACATGTGGACCGAGCCCTCGGAGTGACCAGCACCACGCACGTCGACGTTGGCGACTGCGTAGCCATAGTGGCACCAGTACAGGGGGTCGGGAGACTCGAACTTGGCGCACTTGGAGACCGTCTGAGGCGGAACGCCCATGATCTGCCACTCGCTCATGCCGTCGCCCGGGCGCTTGCCGAACCAAGACCAAGAGACGATGGTCGGACACTTGACGTCGTCGCCGGCGGGACGATAGATGTCCGCATAGATCTTGGTGCCGTCACGCATGACGACCTCCTGGTCCTGCATGCAGACGATGCCCGGCTCAACCTCGTAGGTGTGGGGGTTGAACGGAGGGCAGAAGCCCTGGCCCATGCGGGCCATGGGGTCATCGGACTTGGCGAGGTCGACGTCAGCCTGGTTGTCGTTGGGCTGGCGAGCCACACGGTAGGCGGCCATCATCTCGACGCCACCGAACTCCTCCTTATGCAGGAAGATGTAGCCCTCGGTGTCGGGATCCCAATAGACGGGGATCTCGTCCTCGTTGAAGCTGGCGAGTTCGCCGGTCATCTGCACGAGATCGGAGAGCTTCTTGTCGGTTACCGGAATCCAATCCTCGGGAATGCGAGGCTCGAGCATCACGTGTCACATCCTTTCGTCAGTGCGGGCGCAAGGCGCGCACATAGTAAGGGCAGCGCCTGTCCAGCGCTGCCCAAGTGAAATAGTCTGTTACTCGTCGAGAAGGTCAGCCACGAAGTCAACAGCCTCGCCGAAGGTGGCGCAGCGACGGAACTTCATGTACGGGACCTCGATGTCCAGCTCGTCCTCGAGATACGTGGTGATCTGAGACACCTGCACGGACTTGATGCCCAGGTCCTCGAACTTGGTGTCAAGGCTGAACTCGGAAACGTCCTTGCCAAACAGCTGGCTCGCGCGCTCGCACAGTGCGTCAAAGACTTCCTGACGATCCTCATCCATCTTGTGTCTCCTTTCACGGTGAGGGTGCCCTACCCTCCTTTTGATAGTGATACTAGTTTCCGTCCTTTACGGCGGCCCAACAATGGATGGCGATTCAAAGCTGTTGGTAATGTTGCGCATCGCATTGTGCAATCGTCCATTTTGCTGGGATTGGCGGCATCACGAGAGCGCGTTTGGACCTCCGCGAAAAGGCCGGCATGCCAGCAGCGCCGCAGTTGGGCTACACTGCAGCGGATGGGCTTGCGAGGCGTATGAGGAGGGTGATCCTATGGGCATGGCGGATGCCGAGCGCGCAGCCAGTCTGCTCGAGACGCTCCTTACGCCCGATGGCCCTCCGCCCTGCGGGGTCACATTTGCACCGACGGGCCTTTGGGCACAGGGCGACAGGCGCCTGGTACCCCTGGAGAGCGGACGTGCCCTGCTCCTCGACCATGACGAGAGGGAGGCCCCCGTACGTCTCAACACGTCAGATAGCTGGGACGATACGCTTCTCGTGAGCCTCACGGACGAGGAGGAGACCTGTGCCTGCGCGTGGGCGCGCGTCCCCGAGGGCTCCTCCGTCGCAGGGCTTGGCATCGACCTGGCAAGCACGCAGGACTTCGCCGGCGAGCGCGGCGCACGCTTCAATCGGCTGCTGTTCACGCAACGGGAGCATGAGCTGGCCCCCATCCTCGGCGGAGGTAACCTTGCGCTTGGCTATGCCTACGCGTTCGCCGCCAAAGAGGCTGCGTTCAAGGCGCTTGCAGCGCCTCTTAGGCGATGGTACCAAACCCACCAGGAGGAGCTGCTCTTTGACGTGCGTTGCTTCGAGCTTGCCGATGCGAACCACGAGTCTGGGACCGCACGCAAGGGGCAGGCTCAGCGCGCCATGGACATGCTCGGCATCGCCACGATAGAGCTCGGCCGCATGACGCTGGGCGACAAGGCCCTCACCATCGCCGTCGCACGCAGGGCGTGACGGCTGTCGTCAGCTCAGTTGCTTCCTGCGGTGCAGAAGGCCCAGACGTTTGGCCTGATAGGTCATCGTCATCTGCAGCATGGTCTGGTTTGCCGCATTCGCAAAGAGTCCGAACACGATGTCAAAGATCATCGCGTCGAGCAGCGCCTGGTCCGGTATTCCCAGCGTCTTGAACAGCACCACATAGGCAAGTAGATTGGCTCCCGGCACCGGAGGCGTCGCGACGAAAACCACCACCGCCATGACGACAGCAGCGAGATACCAAGCCGCATTGCCCTCCACGCCGAGCGTCTGAGCCGCGAAGAGCGTGAACACGATGGTGCCAATCGCGCTGACCGGCATGTAGAGCACCAGGCCTTGCGGCAGTCCGACTTTGACATAGCCAGCCTCGATGCCCAGATCTTCGATACACGACTGCTGGGCCGCGGCAAATGACTGGTCGAGCGAAGCCGTCCTGATTGAGACGCGGAACGGCTCCCAGAGCTTGGCAAAGAACTCGCGTGCCGTCATCCCCACGAAGCAGGACACCAGAAGGCCCATGCCCAAGATCACGGCGGACGAGATCGCCAGCGCCAAGACCAAGGGCTTCCAGAGGTCGAGAAGGAGCCTCGTGTTGCCGTCCCAAATCTCAAGACACAGGAGAATGGCGGTGAAGATGGGCACCAGCCTGCTGACCAGGTCCGCAATCTTCAAGCCCACCACGTTGGCCTGACGCATGAGGCCTGTTATCAGGTCCACCCTGTCGCCAAGGCCGTTGAGGATGTGGCCGAAGGCAAAGGCCAAAAACAGCAGCTGGGCGGTATCGGAGGTCAGGAAAGGCTCGAAGATGTTGGAGGGGACGATTCCCAAGACCTCGTCGAGCACCTCCAAGAAGACCTCCCGCCCAATCTCCAGCTGCACATAGCCCAGACGAAACATCGGCCAGGTAAGCACAAGCGCCAAGGCGACGGCGATGATGCTACCCAAGAAGTAACGCGCGATGACCTGTATGCTGCTCCCTCCACGCTCCTCGATGCGACGGGTGTTGAGCAGGGCCGTCACCACCGTCAAGAAGATGATGGGGCCGGAGATGGCGTTGAGCATACGCGACCACATGCGGTAGAGCGGCATGAGAAGTATGCCCGACACGAACTCCAACGTCGCATCCGAGATCACCGCATTGCCCACAAAGCCAAAGATGACGCCCAGCAAGATGGCGATGGAGATCCTGATGAGGGGATTCATGCCCGTCTTGGGCAGCTTCATCCTAATGACGTTGCGCTTTGCCTCGCGGCTGTACAGCGGCGCCGGACCGATGGCGGTGCAGAGCGAGCTCTCCTAGGTGCCGAGCTCCGAATCGACGATGACCAGGGGGTTGAACGGCTCGCCGGCAATCTCGATGCGCAGGCGTGGGCGACCGAAGAAATCCCTGTCACAGACAGCGGTCACCGGCGTCTGCTCGCCGAGACGGTCACGCGAGCGTAACAGCAGCTCCTCCATGAGCAGGCGCGTGCGCATGCGCTGCTTGCGCTCTATGCCGCGCTCCGACAGGGACGTTTCGAGCCACTCCGAGAAGAGGTCGATGTCTTGGCCGTTCAGGTAGAACGTCTTTGTCTGCGTTCGTATGCGCATATGCCCCCGCAGCGTCAGAGTCGGTACCGCGTTTCATCATAGCGCGTTGGCGAGTAGCGCCTCCACGTCTGCGCCAGGTCCGTCCAGGCCCCATGCCGCCACGTACTCTATCCGCGGTATGTGCCAGAAGCGCGTGGCGAGCGTGCGCACCTTGCCGAAGGCATGGTCGTCGGAGGGGTCCGGTGCGGCCCCGCCGGCAGTGGACACGAAGGTGAGGCGACGCGCCTTGCAGAGGCTCATGTATGCGCCTGTCTCGTCCACGTCAAAGGTCAGGCCCTGCGTGCAGACGAGCTCGAGGTAGCAGTTGAGCAACGCTGGAAGCCCGTAGTTCCAAAACGGGGCTGCAATCATGATCTCGTCTGCCTGCGCAAAGGCCTTGGCGTGTTCGAACATGGGATGGTCGTAGGCGCCCGACGCCACCGCCGCCAAGTAGGCGTCAATGGTGTTGGGTCCTGTCGCCTCGAGCGGATCGATATCGAGCTCTGAGAGCGTCACCGTGCAGAGCTCCCCCTCGTAGGCACGACGCTCCAGCCACATCCGTGCCAGACGCTCTGTGCGGGAGTTCTCCCTCAAACACGCGTTGACAAACAGCAGCATGGTCCCTCTCCCCTCTTGTCTGCGTTAGAGCCACATGCGCATGGCGCGGTGCTTCTCGTGTGCGTTGCGGAAGCCCAGCGAGCGGTAGAGGGGGTAGCCGTCCTCGGTCGCGTTGAGCTCGAGAAGGTCGAGATGGCGTATGCGCGCGTCCTCGATCAGCGCATCCATCACCTTGCTTGCCAGCCCCCTGCGACGGAACTCTGGCGCGGTGTACACGTTGAAGAGCGTGCCGGTGCGTCCGTGCGGGAAGCGCGGACTGGGTGGCTTCTCGATGAGCAAGAGCCAGGCACAGCTCACGATGCCCGCCTCGTCGTCGCGTGCGACAAACACCATGAGGCCGGTGCCCAGATGCCAGCGCAGATAGGGATCAATCTCGGCAAGCAGCATCTGCTTCTGCTCGTCCGTGAGCTCGCCAAAGTCTTCCTTGAGATAGTCCATGCGCAACTGCTCGAGCGCGCTGATGTCGGCAACGGTCGCCTGTCCGATGGTAAGAGCCATGTGTCCCACTTCCTCAAACGCCCCGTAGGCCCTTGTCTGTCTACGCAAGTTGGTCGTCTGCCTATTGTGACAGCGACCTGTCCCCTTGTCACATCGGCGGCCTGCCGAGAGAACGTCTTCCATTATGCCCGACAAGGACCGAGCGAGGCCCCTGTCAAAGCCCGTTTGACTCCAGCGCAGCCAGATGCACATACTCACAGCCCGTGAAACTCCATCGGCTCGGGTGCAAGCTAGAGGCTCGTCGCGTATCATCAATGCCAAACCGACACGTCAGGGAGAGGACCCAACATGGCAATGCACAAGCTGGCCATTGGCAACGACCACACCGCCGTCGAGCTCAAGAACGAGATCAAGACCTATCTCGAGGAGAAGGGCTACGAGATCGTCAACGTGGGCACCGACAGCAGCGAGAGCTTCAACTACCCGATCAGCCGGCATCCTCATCTGCGGCACCGGCGTGGGCATCAGCCTGGCCGCCAACAAGGTCGAGGGCATCCGCGCCGTCGTGTGCTCCGAGCCCTACTCCGCGCGCCTCTCACGCATGCACAACAACACCAACATCGTGGCCTTCGGCGCACGCGTCATTGGTCCTGAGACCGCCAAGGACATCGTCGACGCCTGGCTCGGTGCCGAGTACGAAGGCGGCCGTCACGACGCACGCGTGGCGATGCTCACCGAAATCGAGCAGACCCAGTCCCTGGCAGCCGCGGAGTAGCCACGCCCATGATCAAGCTCGTCCTCTCGGACATGGACAACACCCTCATCTGGTATGGGGGCAACGGCGTCACCAGACGCACCATCGACGCCATTCACGCCTGCCAGTCGGAGGGCATCGTCTTTGGCCCCGCCACCGGTCGCAACCTCCTCGAGGTGGCGGGATTCTTCCGCCAAGACGAGGCGAGCTACGCCACGGCCATCACGGTCAACGGGCAGCAGGTCTTTTTGGAAGGGAGGCTCCTGCAGGAGTCGATGCTCGATCGCACGGTGCTGCTGCGCCTGCTCGAGACGCTGCGCGGGCGCCGAGGTGTGGCACTCATCACCTATGATTCCGACGGCACCGCCGACTGGATAGGCAACGACCGCGCGGAGCTCGGGCCCATCCTTGTGGAAGCCGCGCAGCGGGGCAGCCGGGCATGCCATGAGCTGCCCTCCTACCCCATCGTCAAGTGCGGCATCATCGCCAACCTGGACCACGCCGAGGAGCTTGCCCTGCAGAGCAAGCTCAGGGTGGCCTTCCCCGAGTTCGACTTCCACAACACCACGCACACCTGGTTTGACGTGGTGCCCCACGGGCTCAGCAAAGCCGATGGCATCGGTGTGCTTGCTCGCGCGCTGGGCATCGGCCGCGACGAGATCTGCGTCTTTGGCGACGCTGAGAACGACCTCGCCATGTTTGCGCAGGTAACCCACTCCTGCGCCGTGGCCAACGCGAACCCCGAGGTAGCTGCCGCCGCACGTTGGCACATCGGGGCCGCCAACGAGGAGGGTGTTGCCGTCGCGCTCGAGCAGATTGCCGAGGCAGCCCGTGAGACACGCAGGCAGGGCGTGGAGGTGCTTCCCGCTTTCATGAAGGAGGGGTGAGCTCCCATGGACGATGAGCGCCTTGATTGGCCGGACACCAACGAGGACAAGCCCGACGTCACCTCCCAAGAAGTGGAGCCCGACCTCTTTGCCCAGACGTATACGGCAACGCGCGAGGCCTTGAGCGGCGCAGCGGACGCCTATCGGGAGGCATTCGAGGACATCCAGGCGATGCTCCCCACCTTCGACGAGCTCGTGGCCCAAGCGGTGCGCCTCCCCGGGACCGCCGTCAACCGCGCGGCGTATCTCACCGAGGCGTTCGGCAGAAGGCACGCGCACCAGCTGAGGGACGCCATCGACACGACCCCGGCGCTGGCCGGCCTCACTCCGCGCGACATCGACAAGATCGCCAAGCGTTCCATCGGCCGTGACGCCCGCCGCACCACAGTCCTCTCCATAGCTGCCGGCATACCCGGCGGCATGGCCGCGGCCGCAACCATACCCGCAGACCTCGCGCAGTTCTACGGGTATCTCATCCGCTGCATCCAGAAGCTCACCTACCTCTACGGCTGGCGTGACCTGATTCGCATCAGCGGCGGGCAGGCCGATGCCGCAAGCGGATCTGCGCTGGTAATCATGCTCGGCGTGATGGCGGGAGACAAGCAGGCAGATGCGGTGCTCGCCCGTCTCGCACGGCTGCGGGCAGGAGGCGCCAACGACGCGGCCCTGCGCATGGCACTCGAGGCGAAGGCCCTTTCGCGGGAGGTCGCCCAGATCTCTGACACGCTCACCAAGCGACTGGCGCAACGCCTGGGCGGTCAGGTGGTGGGCAAGGCCATGCCACTGGTTGGCGCTGTCATCTCGGGAACCATCAGCAACGCGGACTTCTATGCGATGGCCAGGCGCCTGCAGAAGCAGTTCAAGTCCCTGGGTTGCTGAGTGACAAACGACCGCTCGACTCCACGTTAAGGATTGGTTACCGGGACTCGCGCTTTTACGAGCACTCCCGTACACTCACCTCAATTGAAGAGCACCACCAAACCTGAGAAGCGGAAGTAAAACCTGTCGAGGCGCCTACAGAGAGCACGGGCAGCTGAGATCCGAGCGGTAGCTGGCAGGCATAATGGACCCGCTGAGGGCGCGAAGAAGCGCAGCTGCGTGGAAGTCGCGACGGGAGCTCCCGTTACAGAGCAGGAAGATGTTGGTCTTCCAACGAGAGAGCTGGCCTTGCGCCAGCTAATCGAGGTGGCACCGCAGGCGTATCCCATCACGCTTGTCCTCGAGACCCCCATCGGTCGAGGACGGGCGTTTTTTGTTGGCCGTCCTCACAGCGCAGCCCGCGCAGAAAGGAGGCCATCATGGCCAAGCAGGATCCGTACCGCGTCTACCTGTCCGAGGACCAGATTCCCACCCAGTACTACAACCTTCGCGCCGACATGCCCACAAAGCCCGAGCCCATGCGCCTGCCCAATGGCGCGGTGGCTGAGTTCGCGCAGCTCGCTCCTGTCTTTGCCGATGAGCTCGTCCGCCAGGAGCTCGACAACGAGACGCGCTACATCGACATCCCCGAGGGCATCCGCGAGATGTACAAGATCTACCGACCGAGCCCGCTCTGCCGCGCCTACAGCCTCGAGCAGGCACTTGGCACCCCCGCCAAGATCTACTACAAGTTTGAGGGCAACAACACCAGCGGCTCCCACAAGCTCAACTCCGCCCTCGCGCAGGCCTACTACGCCCATGAGCAGGGCCTGACCACCATCACCACCGAGACGGGCGCCGGCCAGTGGGGCACCGCCCTCTCCGAGGCCGCGGCACGCTATGGCCTCGACTGCGACGTCTTCATGGTGCGCACGAGCTACGAGCAGAAGCCCTTCCGCCGCTCCGTGATGCAGACCTTCGGAGCGCACGTGACGCCCTCCCCCAGCCAGGAGACCGAGATCGGCCGCAAGATGTACTCCGACGAGGCCAACCGTTCCGGCTCTCTGGGAACCGCCATCTCCGAGGCCGTCGAGCGCGCACTGCACGTACCCGAGAACCGCGGCCGCTACCAGCTGGGATCGGTGCTCAACCAGGTGCTGCTGCACCAGTCCATCATCGGCCTCGAGAGCTACGAGGCGCTGCAGCAGCTGGGCGAGTACCCCGACATCGTCATCGGCTGCGCCGGCGGCGGCTCCAACCTGGGTGGTCTCATCGCCCCCTTCATGCGCGACAAGATCCTGGGCGTCCACCCCGACACGCGCTTCATCGCCGTCGAGCCCAAGAGCTGCCCGTCTCTCACCCGCGGCCGCTTTGCCTACGACTTCGCCGACACCGGCCAGACCTGCCCGCTCGCCAAGATGTACACGCTCGGCAACGGCTTCATCCCCAGCCCCGACCACGCCGGCGGCCTGCGCTATCACGGCATGAGCCCCATCGTCTCCCAGCTCAAGCACGACGGGTACCTGGACGCCGTGGCCGTGGCCCAGACTGAGGTCTTTGCCGCAGCAGAGCAGTTTGCCAAGCTCGAGACCATCCTGCCCGCCCCCGAGAGCGCCCATGCCATCCGCGTGGCCATCGACGAGGCCCTCAAGTGCGCAGAAACCGGCGAGGAGAAGGTCATCCTCTTCGGCCTGACGGGCACCGGCTACTTTGACATGACGGCCTACGAGGCCTACAACAACGGCACCATGGTCGACCACGTCCCCACCGACGAGGAGCTCGAGGCTGGCTTTGCCACCATTCCCGCCGTACCTGGTATCCAGGCCGCAGGGGGCCTGCCGCTGGCGTAGCGAGACAACAGTGCCGCGGGGCTCGCGACATGTCGCACACCCCGCGGCACCATTCGGTCTGTCAGCTTTTAGCCCTCGTCCACAAACGAGAGCGCGACGATCGCGAGGATCGCGTAGATCACCGCAAAGCCCAAGAGCGTGAGCCAGAGCAGCACGAGATTGTGCGGATTGGACGCCTGCTCGGGAAGGGCTTCGACGTAGCCGCCCGCCACCTCGAGCATGTGGTTGAGATGTGCGGTCGAGCAAATGGCATCGAGTCCCCAACGGCTGATCGTGAGGGCGGAGATGAACTTGGGGATGCCCGCCAGCTCGAAGATGGATCCCGACATGACCAGTTGCACGATCAGGGCGAAGGGCATCACCGTCATGGCCGTGTTCTCGGAGCGCACCACCGACGAGATGAGCAGTCCCAATGCGTCCGATGAGAAGATGATCAGGAAGAAGGTCACCAGAACCTCAAGGGTCGGCTCCACGAGCACGCCCCTTTCGATGAAGTGGCCCCAGCACATGACCCGCACGATGAGGGTGACTACCACTGCTTCCGCAGCGCAGAGAAGCGCCTCGTAAAGCCAGTGTGCGACGACATAGGACCCAATGTTGAGACCCGTGCGATGCTCGCGACGCACGATGTCACGCTCGCGGCAGATGGTGCGGATCGAGTTGAATATGCCGATCCAAATGCAGGCGCAGACCAGGGCAAAGGCGCCATTCTTGGTGGCGTAGTAACCCACGAAGGTGTCCTCCCCCATTACCATGCCAATCAAGACAGTGATCAAGGCCACCGACAGGAAGGTCTTCCATCCGTGGTCGTTCACAAAGGCGCGCAGGCAGCGCCCAAAGCACACGCGCGTCTGGCGGAGCGGTCCTGCTTGCGTCGTCTCCATCACTGTCGCGCCTCCCACTTTTCGAGGAACTCGTCGGCGCGTCCGTCGCCGCCCTCGTCCGTACGATTGATACGTTTGACGATGGTCTCCAGCGAGTCGGCCCCAAAGAAGGCCTTTGCCTCGTCCACCGTGCCGCAGAACAACAGGTGGCCTGCCCCGTCGCGGTCGGACTTTGCCAGCACGATCACCTTGTCGAAGAGGTCGGCGGCGCGGTCGGGCCCGTGTGTGATGACCATCACGATCTTGCCAAGCGCCGAGATCTGAGAGAGGTTCTCCATGAGCAGGCGTGCCATGACCCCATCAAGACCGGAGTCTGGTTCGTCCAAGAAGAACAGCGCCGGGTCTCCGACCAGCTCAACCGCGATCGAGAGACGCTTGCGCTGGCCACCTGAGAGACGCCCGACCATCGTGTCGCCCTCGCGCCGCAAGCCGAGCATGTCGGCCGCCCATGCGGCGCGCTCGGCACAGACGCGCATTGGCGTGTCCGCGGGCATGCGTAGCTGTGCCGCAGCCTCCAAGGTAGCGCGTACGGTGTCGTTGCCCCTCACCAGATCCTGCTGGGGGACGTAGCCTATCCGTCTCTTGATGCGCTCGTATTGGGCATAGACGTCGGTGTCGCCCAGCATGACGGTACCCTCCGCCTTGTCGTTGCCCATGACCGCATTGATGAAGGTCGACTTGCCGGCACCAGAGCCACCGAGGATCAGTACGAACTCGCTTGGATTCACGCGCAGGTGCACATCCGAGAGGATCGTCTTTCTCGCGTGCGAACTTCCGACGCTCTTCTCGACGATGTCGATGACGAGCTGCTCGCCTTCCGGGACGTCACGAGAGGACTTCGCCTCCTTACGCCCGACGGTCTGCTCGCCCGCAGAGGTCTCGTTGCTCCCCTCGTCCACCTGATATGCGAGCACCAGGCGAAACGCAACCTCATCGGGCGCGGACTTCGGTGCGAAGGAGAGCACGCTTCCGGCCTCAAGCTCTACGCAACTTTCGACGATGGTCCCATCCAGCCAAGTGCCGTTGGTGCTCCCGAGGTCACGATAGACAATGCTCCCCTGCGCGACCGCGACCTCGCCATGGTGCGCCGACACCACCCCAGAGGGAATCTCGATGTCACAACCCGAACCCATGCGCCCGATGGTCTTTGTCCCAGCCAGCTCCCAGACGCCGGCCGGTCCCGTGGCAAAGAACCCATAGAGGAAAGGCCTGCCCGATCGACTCCCATCGCGCGTTGCGCGCACGCGCGCTAGCGCGCAGTCATCCCACTCAGGCATCGTCACCAGCCTCCGCCTCGCCCTCTTCCGCCGACTCTGCATCGTCCGCCTCCAGGTCGACATCGTCCTCGGATATCTCGACGCCGATGGAGGAGGTCTTGTCGGTACCACTCACCCGCTGGTTCACACGATCGCGCAGCGCCTTGAGCTCCCCTTCAGCCTCCTCGGAAGTAATGAATCGAGGTTGCGGCGTGAACACCGGCGACGCATTGTCGCTGATTCCCATGCCTCGCAGCACGTTGTTCTGCTGGTCATAGGGCACGTCGACGATATGCGTGGTACTCGCCAGCGCAAGCTCGCCCAACTGCCCATAGTCGATGTCCGACGAGTACGGCAGGTACAGCGCATTCCAGTCGGTGTTGTCGCGCGAAAGTGATGACAAATCAGTGAGTGGGTTGGCATGAAGCGACAGTGCGTAGAACTTCGTGCCAAAGGGCAGGCCTTCAGCCGAGGTGAGCTTGTTGTGATCGAGCAGCACGTTACAGCGCACACCATACTTGTCAGCCGATCCCATGCCGGAGATACAGCTGATGTCGCTGATCTGATTGCTTCCGAGGTCGAGGTTCTGCAGCACGCCAGTCGAGGACTCGAGCGCAGATATGTCGGTAAGCTGGTTGTTGCTGGCAAGCAGCGAGTCGAGCTCGGGCTTGCCCTGCAGGCCATCGAGGGTCTTGACCTGGTTGTCGTTCATGACCAGATAGCGCAGCTTGGAACAATCCGCGAGTGGTGCGACCGTCGTCAGCCTGTTAAACGAGACGTTTAGCGCAAGGAGTTTGACAAAGCCATTGCCTAGCGCGTCGATGGACTCGATCTGGTTATCCTGCAGCGCAAGGAACTCGAGGCGCGAGCAGCTCGCAAGCTTGCTGACGTCGGACAGCTGGTTGTGGGAGGCATTGAGCTGCTCCAACTTGGTGAAGCGCTCGCACACGTCCAGACTCCCGATCTGGTTGGAGGCAAGGCTCAAGTGCTCCATGCCCCCGCACGACGCAAGCGCCATGACGTCGGAAAGCTGGTTGGACGAGAGGTCAACGCGCCTGAGCGACGTGTTGCCGGAAAGCGCGGAGATGTCGGTGAGCTGGTTGCGTGCCAGCGAGAGCTCCTCGAGACCCACAAGGTCCTCGAGCCCATCTGCACTGGTCAGCTTGTTGTCCGCGAGCGAGATGCGCCTCAGGTTCTCATGGCCACTCACGCCGCTCACCGAACTCAGGCCGTTGCCGTCCGCCACTAGGTCCTCAAGCTTCGCGCACCCCTTGAGCGGAGTCAGGTCATGCACCTTGTTCTGCGATATCCACAGCACCGTGAGCTTGGGGCATGCGGCAAGCGGCGAAAGATCGCTCACCTGGTTGCCCACCACCTGCAGCTCTTCCAAATCGGGCATCCCCGAAACGAAGTCGATGGTCGAAAGCTCGCACAGATTGAGGGAGAGGGTCCTCATGGTCTTAGCCTTCTCCAGCGGCGAGGAGGCTTCGCCCGAGAGGTCGATGCCAGACAGGTCAAGCTGCTCCAGCTTTGGCATGGCACCGACAAAGGAGACGTCGCGCACACCCGCTACCGGCGTCAGCTCGAGGTGGATGAGGCCTGTGAAGTTGGAAAGCGCATCGGTGCTGCCGTCGGCAACCTCGACCATGGTGATCACGAGATGCTCGACCGTGGGCATCTTCTTGGGGAAGATCTTGGTCAGGTCAGCGGACTCCATGCCAGAGAGGCGCAGGTAGGTAAGGTTAGGAAGCGCGGCAAGCGGGCTCAGGTCGGTAAAGCCGGTGCAGGCGTCGAAGGCGATCTCGGTGACCTGCTCGCGCTCGGAGAGCCGCTGAATGGCCTCGTCAGAAACTACGCATTTCTCGAAGCTGACCTTGGTGACCTCAGCGCTTCTCGTCACCTCGTCTATGGTATCGGGGTCGACGCCCTGGTCGGTAACCACGGCTTCCAAGTCACCCGAGGTCGAACCTGACGATCCGAACCGTGCCAGCGCTAGCGCTCCAGCGATGAGCACCACGGGTATCAGTATGAGCAGTGGAAGAAGCACCTTCCGTAGACTGCGTCCCTGGAGGGGATGACGCGGGGTCACGTCCCAACCGGACTCTTCGATCTGCCAAGATGCCGATGTGGTCGCGGTGGTCTCGGCCTTGGTTTCTGCGTGCGTCGCCTTGGTCGCAGTGGACGATGTCTGGTTCGCAGTGGATGCCGTCTCGGCTTCGATGGACGTCGTCTCGGTCGCCTCAGTTGCCGTCTCCGCGCTGGTTGAGCTTGTCTTGACTTCCGCCAGAGTGGATATCGTTTGCCATTGCCGTCCAGCGGCAGAGGCCCCAGGCTCGGCCGCCCACATGCGCATTCCCTGAAGCAGATCTCCCGCATGCTGGGTGCGCTCGTGGTAATCGAGGACGAGTGCGCCCATCAGAGCATCCTCGGCTTCTGCAGGCAGCTCGACGCCCAATTCTGAGGGACGCTTGAGGGTGTCGGAGAACGTGCGCTGCAGGCTGTCCGCCGGAGCGGTGCCGCACAGGCAGTAATATGCCGTCGCCGCCAGGGCATACACGTCGGTCCACGGCCCCTGCGTCGCCACATCGCCAAACTGCTCGGGAGGCGCAAACCCAGGCCTCACGGTAACGGTCACGCCTTCATGTCGGCCCGCCGCAAGCGCCGAACCAAAGTCGAGCAGCGTGCCCGTCCCATCAGGGGACACGCGCACGTTGTCGGGACTCACATCGCGGTGCACGACGCCTGCCCCATGGAGGCGATCGAGGGCGGCTGCGACAGGGGCGAGGGCGGTCACCGTCTGATCGAGCGTGAGCCTGCCCTCCCGCTCCACCATGTCCGCAAGATCCTCGCCCTCGACGTAGTCCATGACCAAGCAGACATTACCATCGACCTCGATCAGGTCGCGCAGGCTTGCGATACCGGGCTCCGACGAGAAGCGCGCCAGGGCGCGAGCCTCGCGCACGTACCGGTCTCGACGTGCCGGATCGACGTCGCCAAACACCTTGAGCGCCACCTCTACGTCGAGCAGCTCGTCATGGGCACGCCACGTCTCGCCAAACCCACCGCTTCCGACCTTCTCATCCAGCCTGAAGCGACCTATCATGTCTCCCTTGCGCCAACCCTCGGCCATGTGACACCGCCCACCACTCGAGAGGAGCCGCCAGCCCGTCGGCGACCCACACTGCCCATCAGTCTATCTCAAACAGATGCCCACCAATACGGATGAGGCTGCCCCAGCAGCCCCATCCCGCACGATACGATATGTCACGCCATCACGCTTAAGACGCCTACCTCACGAAATGCGTCCAGACGCCAGCCTCGCGCTCGGGCAGACCAAAGCGCTCCCTGCCCAGCTCGATCGAGCGCATCAGGAAGGTCATGTTGCGGGCGAGCGTGCGCATCTGCTGCAGGCCCTCTCCGTCTTGCTCGGCTTCGCCCGGCAGGCGACCGTGCACACCGTTCCAATACTGGCCCGATGCCACAGGCATGCCACTGATGGTGAAGTACTTGTTGAGCTCGTCGAAGGTCGCCGTGAGGCCTCCGCGGCGCGCCACGGCAACAGCGGCACCAACCTTCATCGTGGCGTCAAATTGTTTGGAGTAGAACAGACGGTCAAGCACCGCAACCAGAGTCGAGTTTGCGGAGCCATAGTAGACCGGCGATCCGACCACCAGTCCGTCTGCCTGCTCAAAGATCGGCGCGAGCTCGTTGACCACGTCATCAAAGACGCAGGCGCCCTTCTTGGCGCAACCGCCGCAGGCCATGCACCCGCGCACCGCCTGGTTTCCGACCTGCACGTACGTGACCTCGATGCCCTCCTGCTCGAAGACGTCGCGCATCTCCTGCAAGGCGCGTGCCGTGTTGCCCTTTGCCCTCGGGCTTCCGTTGATCATCAGAACCTTCATGCGAGACCCTCCCCTGCATATGTGGTGGCGCCCCCGTCTCCGAAGGCGCCACCAAAGACTTGTACCGTTTTAGTTTACTTAACGGAGCGCGCCGCGTCATAGCCTCCGGTCACAGCTTCCTGGATGCGACCGACCTTCTCGGAGTCGCCGGCCACGATGACGGGAACGCCCAGCTCAGACGCCCATGCAGGAGCTGCTGCCGGCCTCATGCCCAGCGAGAGGACCAGGTGATCGAAGCTCGCCTCGACCTGCTCGCCGTCTGCCTTCTCGAACGTGGCGACGTTGCCCTCGACCTTGAGCAGCTTGTGGCCAGGGTTGAGGGTGGTGTCGGTCTGGCCAAGGCGGCTCATGATGTCGATCATGTTCTGAAAGAAGATGCCCGGGCCGATCTGGTCGACCATCTCGTAGAGGTCCACGTGGCACTCCTGCTCAGCGGAGAGCATCTCGGCAACCTCGATGCCCGTCATGCCGGAGCCCACCACGACGACCTTCTCGCCCGTGAGTGGAGGCTCGGCCATGATCGCCTCGGGCGGAGTGAGCACCAGCTCGCTGCCGAGGCCGGGGATGCTGCCCGGCTTGACCGGCACGGAGCCCGCCGCCCAGATGACGGCCACCGGGTCCTCCGCCTTGATGGCGTCCGCCGTCGCCTCGACGCCGCAGCGCAGCTCGACCGGCAAGTCGGCCAGCGCAGCCTCGTAGTAGCGGATGAGCCAGTCGAGACGCCACTTCTTGGGCGGCCTTGCGGCAAAGACGAGCTGACCGCCGATCTCATCGGCCTTCTCCAGCACGACCACCGTAAAGCCACGCAACCCGAGCACGCGAGCCGCCTCGAGTCCCGCCGGGCCGGAACCGACCACCACGACCTTGCGGCCGTCGCCGTCCTTCTCGAGCGGGGCGAGGTCGCACTCACGGCCCGCCTCGGGATTGACGGAGCAGACCATGGGGCTGAACGGATCTTCGTGGGCCGCCATCAGGCTCTCGATGCAGCGCATGCAACTGATGCACGGACGGATGAGCTTGTCGGCACCCTCGCGTACCTTGTTGCCCCAATCAGGATCGGCAAAGAACTGGCGCGCGGAGCCCACCATGGCAACGCCGCCGTCAATCAGGTCCATGGCCGTCTCGGGATGGCGCACCACCGAGCAGGCTATTACGGGGATGTCCACCGCGGCGGCAATGGTCTTGCCGTTGACGGACTTCCAGCCCTCGTCGAAGCCGACCGGCTCCCAGGCCCAGTTCATGGTTTCGTAGTTGCCTGCGGAGACGTCGATGGCATCGGCGCCCCACTGCTCGAAGAGCTTGCAGTACTCGACGGCCATGTCGAGCGTGATGCCGTCCTCGATGCCGACCATGCGCATGTACTCGTCGGCGGTCAGGCGCACGATGATGGGGAACTCGGGGCTGGTACGCTCGCGGATGCCCTCGATGATGCGACGGACGATCTCCGCGCGGTTTTCCAGGCTGCCACCAAACTCGTCGTCGCGGTGGTTGGTGTACGGCGAGAGGAACTGGCAAAGCAGGTAGCCATGCGCGCAATGCAGCTCGACGGTGTCGGCGCCACTCTTCCACACGCGCACGCCTGCAGCGATGAACTCCTCGATGATGTCGAGCACCTCGTCGTGCTCGAGAGCCCTGGTGGGGGCACCGGTGAGCTTGCTCGGCTGGCCGGAGGGGCTGACAGTCACGCCGTCGACGCACAAGGGCGGCACGCCCTGGCAGCCCGGATGGTAGATCTCGACCGCAAACTTGGCGCCCGTCGCCTGCGTCGCCTCCGCCATCTTGCGGAAGCTCGGGATGGCCTCGTCGTTGTCGAGGACGAGGTTGCGCGCGTCGCCACGCCCTGCGATGCGGTCAACCGAGCAGACCTCGGTGATCACCAGGCCACAACCGCCGGCACCGCGCGCGGCGTAGAAGTCGCAGTCGCGCTGACTGGCATCACCGTTGAGCTCGGCGTAGTAGTTGCCCATGGGCTCGAACACCAGGCGGTTGGGAACCACCATACCGTTGATCTTGACGGGCTCGAAGAGCTTCTCGAACATGATGTCTCCTCTCCTCTGAGACGACCGCGACCCCCGCGGACAACCCCATCATGGGTCATCGGCGAGGGTCGTAGCATGACTCGTCGGTAGAGAAGAGCAGGTCGTCGGTATCCTTAGCGCCTAGCAGAGCTCCATCTCGGGATGCTCGTGCGTGAGCACCTCCTTGTGGGTGACGGTGGCGCCGAGGATCTCCTCGAGCTGGCCGGCAAGCTCGTCGACGGCCTCCTGCAGATCGCCCAGACGCTCCGGTTGGATGTTCTCCATGATGAAGACGCAGTGCGGGGTGTTGTCGCTGACCTCGGTGCGCTGGCCGTCGCGCCAGTTCCAGCAGCGGCAGACGGCGCCGGCGTCGTCCACGTAGCACAGCTCACCCGGCAGCGTCGGGTCGTTCTCGTCAGAGCCGATGGGCAGGAAGTAGTCGCCGCCGTCGGTCACCTTCAGACGGAAGGTCCCCTCGAAGGCATCGACGTTCTCGGCACCCATGGGAATGGCGTACTTGAGTGAGATGGCGTTGGAGATGTCGACCGAGGGATTGATGTGGCCCACGGGATTGTCCTTGAGCACGCGCTTGAGCAGGTTCTCGACCGAGCTGCGCACGCCCTTCTTGGTCTTGAACTTGCGGTAGGCCTCGCGCCAGACGGCCGGAACCTCGTTCTTGGAGATGGTGTTGTCGGGCACCCACTTCTGGGCGAGCACGTTGGCGCGATCAAGCAGCTTGGCCGCCTTGGCGGCGTTCTCCTCGCTCACCTGGTCGGTCGGAAGGATGCCGTCAGCCACGACGACACCGATCGATGCCTCGGGGAACAGCTTCCAGAACGAGTCCTCGCAGACAAACTTCATGTATGCCTCCCTGCATACGGGCGCATCCGCGCCGGTTGATTGCTGAGCATATAGTAGCATCGATTGGTACCTTTAAGTATTAATTCGTTATAATTTCCAATATTCTTGCTTCAATTCTTAGGTTTGCAGCCACGAATATGCATTCTTGCTGGCATGCAATTTGCATATCCTTGTACAGGTACAGTTGGATTTGCGCAGGTGGTTTAGGGAGTGCGGTTATGGCCAAACGAATCGAACCCTCAAACCACCGTCTCTGGATGCATAATCGAATGGTAGCCAAAGATTGGGTTATGCAATCGACGTGCTTACTTATGCACAGCGAAGAACCTGTGGCCTCCTACCTTCACCGCAATCTCACCGCGAGAGCCATCCCACACTGGTACCCTATGACATACACCATCGCATCGTCATGCGTACGAGAGGGGTAGTCATGATTCCTATCAGCTGGCAGGCCATCCGCAAGGCGCCGCGCGCGGCAAAGGCCGTCGGAGCCATCCTGGGCATCCCGGCCATCATGACCGCCGGATACACCCTGATCTCCCACGCCGTTTACCATCGCTCCAACCTAAGCACGGCAAACGAGCTCTACCTGCGCGCCACCGGTGGTACCAAGAAGCTGCTCAAGGACATGGTCCTTCTCGACAACACCGTGCTGGAGAGCGCCGAGACCAACGACCGCCGCTACACCATACCCTCCTCCGTCACGCTCAGCGTGTCGACCGCCGAGGAGATGATCGGCAGGCATCAGGTGTTCTATCTCAACCGGCGTCCCATCAACGACCGCGCGGTCATCTTCCTGCATGGCGGGTGCTACCTCTATCAGCCCACCGCCGAGCATTGGAAGTTCCTCGAGACCATCGCCGAGCGTACGCGTGCCGAGGTCATCGTGCCGCTCTACCCGCTCGCGCCGATTCACGGGGCTGTCGAGGCGCTGGACTTCATCGCCACCGTCTACCGCCGCACGATCGAGAAGTACGGGGCGGGCAACGTCACCATCATGGGCGATTCCTGCGGAGGTGGCATTGCCGCGAGCTTTGCCGAGTACCTTCCCACCCTTGAGCTCGAGCAGCCGGCTCACCTCATCCTCATCTCGCCGTGGGTCGACGCGACGCTGCGCAACCCCGACATCCTTGCCTATGAGCGCACCGATCCTCAGCTTGGCGTTCAGGGTCTGCAGAAGTTGGGCCTCACCTGGGCCAAGGACCTCGACCCCAACGACTATCGCGTGAGCCCCGTCAACGGCGAGGTAAGGACGCTTCGCAACGTGATGGTCTTCGTCGGTACGCGCGAGGTGTTCTTCCCCGATGCCAAGCTCTTCTACGATCGCGTCAATGCCACGGGCGTGCACGCGGAGCTCCACATTGGCCGCGGCCTCAACCACGTATACCCGCTGATGAACATCCCAGAGGCCAAGTGGGCCATCGACCGCATGGTCGAGGCAATCTGCATGGACTAGCACCAGCACCCCTGCTCATAGAGCCTTTCGAGCCCGTCTGCGCGCCTCTGCGCGGACGGGCTTTTTGCATTAGGCGAGGAGCGAGCAGGTTCCGCCTAAAACAAAAGCGCCCCTGCTGGGGCGCCTCGTAATCAAATGGTGGCTGGGGAGGGAGTCGCCGTCTCGCCCTTCGGGCAAGACTCATAGGGTTCGCGCCAAGGCGCTCACCCCGAAAGTGCCCGCTGGGCACTTTCGCCCTCGCGGGTTCGACTCCCCGCAGGCTCCGCCTAAAACAAAAGCGCCCCTGCTGGGGCGCCTCGTAATCAAATGGTGGCTGGGGAGGGAGTCGAACCCCCGACACAGGGATTTTCAGTCCCCTGCTCTACCAACTGAGCTACCCAGCCGAGTGCTTGTCGCTTGCAAGCCTGTTTAATATACCAGACTCTGGCGACGCGTCAATGCCTATCTCTTACTTTTTTGGCATCCACAGAATTTTGCTGGGGCGACCATTTGATCGCCCCAGCTTCAGGCATCGTTGAGTCTAGCTCTCCAGCAGGAAGCTTCCAGAGCCCTCCATCTGCTGCAGCCTGCGCTCACCCTCCTCCGCAATCTGACGGAAGTCGGCGATGGTCTGCTGCATCTGCGGCAACGCACGCTGCTTGTACACCGAGATGTCGTTGAGTGCGGACAGCGCGTCGTTGAAGGCGGCCTTGAGCGTCTCGGGAGAGACGGAAGCCTCGGTCGCCTGGCGCTGCACGGCAACGCCCTGCTCCTTGAGCATGCGCGACGTGGCGGTAATCATGTCGTTGGTGGTGGCGTTCAGGGCCTGCACCTTGTCTAGGACGATCTTCTGGTTATAGAGGGCGCCAGCCACGGTGACAGCCGTACGCAACGAGGCCACCGTCACATGCTCGGCGCGGTCAACCGCGCGCACGAGCTCGAGGTTGTTGCGGCGCACCACGTCCATGGCCACGATGCCCTGCTGGTTAACGACCAGCAGCTGCTGGAAGTCCATGATCTTCTGGCGCAGCGGGAAGATGACCTCCTCCTCGAGGAAGGTCACGCGCTCGTCGTCGTTACCTGCCGCGCGAATCTCCTCGACCTTGGAGGTGAGGTACGCGTCGAGGTCGATGGCCATCTCGAGCTTCTGGTTGAGCTGCTTGGTGAGGTCGCGCATGGCGCCCTCCTCCAGCTCGAGAGTCACGTTGTCCTGCTTGAGCGTGGTGCGTCCACGGTCGAGCGACTTGACGATGTCAGCAATCTCGCCGTCGGCGCTCTTGTAGCGCTCGAAGTAGCGGCGCACGGGATTGAACAGCCCTCCCAGAGGACCGGTCTTGGCAAAGTCGATCCCCGACGGGTCGAGGTCGCGCATCTTGATTGCCAGGTCCTCAAGGCTCCTAGCAACCTCGCCACTCTCGCTGCCACCGCGGGAAAGCTCGCCCATGCGCTTGGCGAGAATCGCGTTCTTGGATGCGGAACGCTCCATGATGTCGGTGCCGAGCTCGTTGACGGCGCTGGTGATCTCGCGACGGCTCTGGACCGAGTCGAGGTTGACGTTGACGATCTGCTCGCCCTTCTCGTTGGCTGCGGAGTCAACCGCGCTCGCGTAGGCAGGCGTTACCGCCGTCTCCTGCTTGACGAGGTCCTTGACCTCCTCGGGATCGGGAATCTCAAGGTCGAAGCCCATGTGACACACTCCTTCTTGGTCAATCGCGGCCAGGGCCGCCCTCTTACATGTTGGCGTTGAACAGGTTCTTGAGCTGGTAGACGACGTCGTCCGTGGACGCGTCGATGCTTGCCGCCTCGTTGATGGAGCTGATCTTCTTCAGTGCGTCGATATTGGCGTTATACCCAATGGTGTACACCGGGATACGCAGCGCCTTGAGAATGCCCTCGACGTCAGAGAGGTCGTGACCCGTGTTGGTCTCGCCGTCGGAGAGCACGAAGATCAGCGGCTTGGCGTCGGGATGCTCAACGAGGGCCTCCTGCACCATCTGCGTCGCCACGGCGATGCCGTCGAAGGTGGCCGTGCCGCCGCCCGCACGCAGGCCCTCGACCGCGCCCTTGAAGTAGGCCTGCTGGTTGAGGTCGAACTCGGCGATGGGCAGCTCGATGGTCACGAAGTCGGAGTAGGAGACCATGCCCACGTAGTTGTCGCTCTTGATGTAGCGCATGCTGTTGATGAGCGACTCCTGCAGCGCGCGCATCGGCGAGCCGTCCATGGAGCCCGAGACGTCCGCCACGAAAACCGCCACCACCGGCTTGCCATTGTCCTTGTTGTCCTTGTAGACCTTCTGTGCCTGCAGCAGCGTCTTGCCGTCGATCTCGGGGTTCTCGCTCTTGTAGTCGTCGAGGCCGTTGAAGCCGTACTTGTTGGCCAGGTCAGCACCGTTCTCGTCGCAGTAGGTGGCGAAGAGCTCCAGAATCTGGCGCTTGTCATCGCTCACGCCCGGCAGGACCACCAGGGGGTTGTCGTGACGGTACCCGAAGGGAACGAACTTGTACGACTTGGAGAGCGAGGGCTCGTTGGCATAGAGCTGGTACTCGAGGACGAAGCCGTCGAGCGAGCCACGCTCGGCCGCGTCGCGCATCTGAACGGTCGTCATGGCGACGAAGGGCACGTTCTTCTGGAACTGGCTGAAGCCGTCGATGGCGGTGTCGGACAGCGGGTCCTTGCGGTCGTAGCGCAGAAGCGTGGACACCAGGAAGTTGAGGCCCGTGCTGCTGGTAAAGGGGTTGGTGTAACCCATGGTGATGTCGCCCTTGCCCACGGCCTCCGTGACGGCCTTGAGATCAGCCTGGCCGTACTCCTCCACGAGCGCGTCGTAGTGCTCCTGGTCGACGAGGAAGCCCGCGACGTTACCCACGGTGCGCTCGCGCACGTAGTCGCAGTTGATGTTCTTGGCCGCAAGCATGTCGATCCAGAGGCGGCTCGAGGGCGTGTAGCCGTCGGGCGTGGCCTTGCCCGTGGTGATGTAGTCGTTGCCCAGACCGCTCGAGACGTTGCGAATCCGCACGGAGACCTGCTGGCCGCCTACCTGGTAGCCGGCCTTGTTGAAGCCCTCCGCAAGCTCGCGCATCCAGCCGTCGCTGCCCTGACCAGCCTTCTCGGGCGAGCACCAGATCTCTGCGTAGAGGTCGGTGGTGGCCTCGGCCGTCACCTTGTTGTTCTCGAGGTCGGGCAGCTCGTCTGCGCTGGTGTCCTCCACATCGGTGTACTCCACCGAAGACTTGACAGGCGTCGCGGTCATCGGGTCGATCTGGTCGACCATGCGCGTGAGGCTGGTGGTGGCGTCCTCCACCGTGCGCACGTTCTTGGGGACCATGACGTTACGAGCGACGATGAAGGCACCGAAAACCACGATGCTCACCACCACGATGCCCGCGATAACCGCGATTATCGACTTAGTGTTCCTGCGGTTCATTTTTGCCTCCAAGCCTTTTGCGCTGCGCGCCTACCGGTAGTACTTCGTCTGCTCGACCAGGCTCTTTACCTCGTCGAGCATCTTGGTGTTGTCCTCGCGAGTGTCATCGCCCTGGAGGTCTGAGAGCTCCATCTCGAGCTTGCCCATCTCCAGCAGCAACCGCTCGTTCGCCTCGAGCACCTCGCGCATGTCAGAGAGTGCGTCCTCGTATACCGCAAGCTGCTCGTTTGCGAGGGTGCTCTCCCCCGCACCGGGAAGCCGGCGCTTTGACTTGCGATAGGCATCGACGTCGAACGCCTGGATGCGATTTGCGAGCAGGGCGCAGTTGCGCAAGAGGGTGCTCCTCGCGGAATCTGCCACTGCGCAGAACTTGCCGGCGCTCAGGCTCGTCTCGCCAAAGGTGGACTCGATCACGCGGTAGAGGCGCTGATGACGACGCTCCATGGTCTCGATCTGGCCGGACGCCTCGTCGGCATAGCTGCCCACCACGGGAAGCTCTCCCATGGACTTGAGGTAGGGCAGGACGTCCTCGGTGTCGCTCACCTGGCCCGTCTCGAGCAGGTGATACTCAGGCTCATGCAGGTAGGCATAGGTAGAGGCCCCGAAGCCGCCTGCGAGGAGAATGCCGCAGATGACCGAGAGTCCCGCACGCAGGATGGACGGGTCCGAGGGGGTCAGTCCCACCAGCCATGGCGTATAGAGCACCATGCCCGTAACGGCGAGCGCCGCGTATGAGCCAAGAAGACGCGCGTACCTTCTCATCCCTGTAGTCTCCGAGACAAGATTTGACCAACAGAGTCTATTGTACCCATATGTGCCGTGAAAGCCGTCAAACAGTGGGTATGGCAAGACGCTAGAAGGCACCTCCGCCGCCTCCGCCGCCGAAGCCGCCGCCTCCGCCGCCGGAGAAGCCACCGCCCCCACCGCCGCCCGAGCTCGAATCGGACGCCGCCAGCGCTGCGGAGCTCACGTGATGCGCACTCTCGTAACTCGAGTTGAAGTTCTCGTAGGGACGCCCATGAGGTCCGACGTAGTACCACCCGTAGGTGGGTGCCATCGCCGAGCTCTCGAGCATCTCGGGTGCGATCATCTTGAGCTGCTTGATGACCTCGTCCGCCACCCCGAGGACGACGGCCATCACCAGCAGACGGTTCCACAGCACGACGTCGCGCGGGACAGCTTCCTCGAGACGCGTGAAGTCCTTGAGCCAACGCCTGAGTGCCTCGAGCTTTGCCTTGAGCTCGATGGCCTCATCCGATATGGGCTTGCACTTGATGGCGACGATTATCGACAGGAAGCACCCCGCCACCTGCAACAGGATGAGCGGCACGAAGAGCTGCCATGCCTCCGTGACGATGAGCATCACGACGGACACGCTGAAAAGGATGACATTGATCACCGAGCAGGTGACTGCAAGGGCGCGACCCGTGGGCTTCCCCTTGAAGCCCTTGAAGAACTGGCGCGTGGCGATCTCCGCCTCGACCTCTGCGTTCCAGCTCTCGAAGGCATCGTGATAGCGCTCGGGATGCTTCTTTGCCACCTTCTCGAGGTCGGAGAAGCAGATGGAGGTGCCGCCGTTGCCCTCGCCCTTGCGCGAGGGAGCATGCTTGCCAATCTTCTTGAAGATGACGTCGAGGGCCCTTCGGTCGATGTGGGACATCTCCATGTCCTCGGCCTTGCCGGTCAACGTCAGGCGATAGTCCTCCCTTGTCTTGACGCGGCCGAGCATACCCTTGCTCTCGATGGTGACGAGCTCAAGCGCTATGGCACCCATGTCGGTCAGGCGCATGAGGGTCGCGGTGAAGTCCTCGCCCGAGGGGTTACCGTCCCTGTAGAGCGCATCGAGCACTGCCGGGTGGTCATCCGATGGCACGTCGCGGAAATACTTGTCGTCGAAGGAGGCCTTATGCGACTTGCGGTAGCGGACCATCGCCATAATCGAAGCGAGGATGGTGCCCAGCGTCAATATGGCCTCGATACCAGCTCCTCCGTAAGTGAGGATGCGTGCACGGGCGCGCCTGGCATTGGCCTCGTCGGCCCACGCTTGCTCCTCTGCAAGGATGTCCTGAAGTACCGTTCCGCCCATTGAGGTGGTGTCGCTTAGCCAAGCGTCAGGGAAGGTGATGCGAGCCTCGGCAAACTCCGAGGTACCGACTCCGGGCACCGTGTACACGATGTCATTGCCATCAAAGCTCACCGTCGCGTCAAGCGGTCCATGGCCCCAGGCACGAACGTTCTCCTCGGGCTCCACCTTCTTGCCATCGGGAACCGGAAGGTGCACGGTGCAGGTGACGTTTTGCGACTCGACGTCCCAACCGTCAGATACGAACTTCCAGTACAGCTCAGACACGTCGTCGTAGCGCGCGGCAAGGTTGCTGTCGGTGTATCCGATGACAAAGGTCGCATCCTCGTAGGAATGCGCGGAGTAGAGCTTGACGCGCACGTAGCTGCCATAGTCGTCCACCTGATAGGTGTGGTCCTCGCCCGAGTAGCTCTCCTCGAAGGGCACGAAGGAGCCAGAAATCATCTCGCCGACCGTGATGATGGTGGGCTCGACCATACGACCCTCGTAGTAGCCCGAGGGAATCTTCCAGTAGACCCCGTGATACGACCCCTCAAAGTCGAACAGGCGGGACTCGACGACATCAACCGACCCGTCGGTGTTGACCGTCGCATCGATGGTCACTTGGTCGATCGAATAGTCGTCGGCGAGGGCAAGGCGCGCCGGCAGTGCCACTGCAACCATTAGCGCAAGGAGCAGTGCGACGATTCCCTTGCGTACGGGAGTTGTCTGCCTGATTGAGAACATGGAAGCCTCCTAGGTCTCTCAGGTGTCCCGAAAGGACACCTGAGAGAAGGATACCAGAGCCATGCAGTTAGCAGAACATGTGTCGGAGGGCGTCATGCTGCGGGATCGGGATGGTCGGTCTCTATGCGCAGCAAGGTTCCGCACACCTCGACCTCCTCCCCCTCAATCAAGCGCACCGTTCCCTCAATCGGCTTGCCGTGCGCCTGGGCGGGGTTGGTCGCCCCACAGTCTTGCGCGAGGACATGGTCGTCGTGCGGCACGATCCTTAGATGCGAGCGCGAGACCGTCCGAGAGAACAGAACGATGTCGTTGGAGTCATCGCGTCCCACCATGAGGCCTTGACCAGGCAGAGGCACCTTCACCTGCATGTCATGCGAACGCGCGACCACGCGAAACTTCGGGGGTTTATAGGCACTCGCAACCAGGAAGGTCTTGTTGGGGTCAGATGCCTTCGCATCGCCCTCTGGACCATCAGGCAAAGCCGCGGAGAGATCAAGCGTGTCCTCCGCCGAGTGGCGCTGCTCCTTGCTATGGCGCGGGATGCTTTGCGCGCACTCCTCTTCCCACGGTGCTGACAGGTCATTCTGCGGAGGATCGTCGTCAATCTCATCCAACTCTATGGCGTCGAGGGGATCCGACACATTGCCTGACACGCTCGGACTGGGGACTTGGATCTGCTTTCCCGCAAGCACCCTCAATTGCTGACGCTGAAGCGCCTCGGAACGAGCTCGCTCGTCACGAGAGAAGTCATAGAGGCAGCCGTAGCAGACATCCATGTCGGCAAAGAGCACCTCACCGCACCGCGGGCAGGTCTTGTAGCCCACACCTTCTCGCTCCCTCTGACTTCCCGCAAAGACGTACCTCGTCGACTTGCGCCTATCCTGCTTCTCTCTGCTCCCCTGCTGCATCGTCATCCGTCCTTTCTCAACGTCATGTGAACCATCTCGCCCTGTGCGAGCCACGTGCCTCGTCTGTGGGGACGCTCGAGCGTCACCCATGCCCTGCTGTTTGCGAGCAGCCTTCCTGGTGGGACCGAGCGCCACACCGCAAGCACCGCCCCACTTCGTCCCACGAAGGCGATATCGAGCCGATAGGCCATACCTACGGTGTGGACAGAAGAGCAACCCATGAGAGCCACCGGTTCGGCATCCGCCCTTGTGCCGAGGAGTCCCCTCAGACGCTCCAGTGGCCTGCTCAAAACCCTAAAGACCAGCAGCTCTTGCGCGCCGAACTCGCGCTGGACCTCAAGCGTCTCAGCGCCCATCTACACCACCACCCCAGGCCTGAACCGATCGACCACCAGCGTCCTCGTGTGCGTCAGCGCGACCGGCGGAGAGAAGACGACGCCCGCCATCACAAACGATCCTGGCCATGGCCGGTATCGAAGCGTGCAGGTAAAGGTCGTTAGCAGGGGCGATACTGAGAAGGACATCCCAGGTCCCGCAGCCTCCTGGGGCGCTCCAGACACCTGGACCGACACCTCGCACGAGGACATGTCGAGCGCGCTTTGGATGGACGAGCGTACCTGACCAGCAGCCGAGAGCGCACTTTGCTCGCCTGCTGGCGACACCCCAAGCGCTATCATCGCATCGGGAGCCACGCGGTCGAAGGTCGCACATGCCTCCACAAAACGACAGAGATTGAATGCCACCAGGGCTACCACGATGCACGCGGGCAGCACCACCGCCAACTCGACAGCCATCTGCCCGCGCTCGGCGCGCCTACGCCAAAGCTCTCTCCTCATGACCCACCACCTATCTTGGAAAGATCAATCGTGAGTGGTATGGTCACGCCCTCGAGGCCAGGAATGGGCAGCTCGGCTATGGTGAACTCGCCAGATCCGAGCAAGCTGGCGACGCGTCCGCTCGCATACGACACCAGCTCCGCAGGCGAGGTTGGCAGTTCCTGTAGCACCTGGCGCGCCGTTCCCACTGTGGTGTACCCCGCCTTGTCGAGAACCGTCTGGCTGTTGACCAAGACGGGTTTTCGCAGGCGCAGGTCTGCAGGCTCGAGGCCCGCCCCGCTCACCAAGCCGTTCAGCTTGCCACGCAGCCACGAGGCGACCCTCTCGCCAAAGACGCCTTCCACCCCGCTGAGAAAGTTTCCTGCGGCCGTCTCGACCCTCCCGTATGCCGAGCCATAGCTCACCAGAAGGTCTCCCCAGAGGCTCGTCACGTTCCCGACCAAGTCGAGGGCAAATCCGGCGCTTGGCACCTCGGAGCGCAGCCCATCGAAGGCGCGGGCGAGAATCGTGTTTCCTGCTGTCGAGTCGTCTGGCGCCAATGTGGCGGCCGATACTGCCACCCCTTCCGAAAGCTGCGCTCCTGCGATGAATGCGCTGGTCAGCTCGTTGGGCGTCGCGACAGCCTGTGGGCGACACACCACGCTCACGCAGCCCCAGGCTCCTGGAGGACAGAACTTCGGCCGATCGACCGAGAGAGCATCCATAGCCTCGTCGAAGGCATTGCGGCCCTCCTCGGCTGCCTTCTGCATCTCCTTCTCGGCGGCAATCTCGTCCTGACGAGCACGTTCATACTCCTTCGAGGCCTCGACAACGATGCGCCAGTAATGCTCGAAACCGTTATTGATGTTGGTGGAGGCGTCGGCAACATTGCCCATGGCCTGAGCGTCCATTCGACATACGGGACACCTGAGCGCCGAGCCGCCATCAATGCCCGCAAGCGAGGCATTGCCCACAAAGACACCTGTTGCTCCTGGGCAGCGCAGAGAACAGTGCAGCGTGGTGCCTGCTGACTCGCTCGTGCAAGGCCACACGACGTCGGTGTAGAGCCTGGTTTCACGCACCATCTGCGTCGTATGTGGCAGAACCTCGAGGTTCATGGAGACCTCGGTGTCCGTGTCCTTGCACGACATCTTTCCCAATGCCTCAAGCGCATACCCGTAGAACTGCTTGCGGGCACATGAGCGCTGCAGCTCGTCCGTTCCACCGCCGGAGGGGCTGTTGGTGGCGTAGCGTCGCGCGTAGTAGTTACGAGCCCGCACGCGCGCATACTCGAACTCCCACACCTCCACCGAGGGATAATGCGGGTTCAGGCTACCTCCCAAGCTGGTGAGCGTTGCGACACGGCTATGGAGGCATTTGGGGTTGTCGACATTGTCAGCCATCCATGCCCTGGTCTTTGCCGCATTGGCACGCTCGTGCGCCTCCTGCTTCTTGGCGGACGCCTCTGCTAGCCGGTCTGCGTCCTGCTCCATCTCCGATGCGTCCACGTCCTGCTCCAAGAAGGAATAGTCGGTCTTGGAGACCTGCGGAAAGGGCACAGCCATGCCCACATAGCTCAGACCACCAGAGGAGTTCGCCTTTGCGCATGATGCGGAGTTCGCCATGATGAGCGCAGGCAAGGCAGTCTCATAGGTCTTGAGACCCTTGGCGGCCGACTTTGCAAACTCGCGCCTGGCATCCAGGATCTTGCGACCGGCATTGATGATGGAGGGCGACTTTGCCTGAAGCGGGGGTATGGCAGCCACCACCAGCCCAGCCCCACAGACCACCACGCCGGTTATTCCCATGGTGAGCACGCAGGCATCCAACACCTGTGCGACCGTCGAGAATGCCGCCACGCAGTTCTCACCCGCCATGGCGGTCGCGTCAGCGACCTCCTGGACATCGGCCGCACGAGCCATCGTCCAGTGGGCTGCAGCCGTGCCGAACACCAGCGACAAGCTCACCAGAAGCGCAAGAGCGACTGCCAGAGTCGTGTAACCTCCGTCATCACACACGAACGACTCGATTCCAAAACCGCGAGTCGCGCCACACCCATCACCCCCACATCGATTGCCATGCACCGTAGTCACCTCCCACCCAATCCGGTCGCGTCTGCTCGCTCAGACTGACGCGAAGAACCACACCCCGTCCGTCGCGCATCGACGCCAATGCGCTCAAGGCACCAATCAGCGGCAAGGGGCGAGCATGACCAGTGATCTGCACGTTCACCCGTCCCTCACCACGCTCTATCTGAATGGACCAGTCGCCCTGACCACCCACGTGAAAGAGCGGAACCTCGGGCACTGCCTCGAGCCTGCGTAGGGCAAAGGCCCTGCACGACCCAAGGTCCGATCCGTAGGCGGTCGCAGCAGCGCGTGCGCACTCCCCCGCCGCTCCACGCATGACCGCTCGCGTATAGGAGAGGCACATTGGTTGGAGCAGCAACGCAAAGACAAGCATCACTGACGGCAGAACGACCGCCGCCTCGACGGTCGATTGCCCCCGCTCGCTGCATAGGTTCAAAGCGATCACCCTCCCGCACATTCCTGTCTGCGTACATCGCTCAGAACAGGGCGATATCACGCGCCGCACCCAAAAGCCCGCCATCTCCCGCACCGTGCGATGCGGCCCCAACCGCCAAGGCAAGCAGAGACCCATCTCGTCCCGCTTTCCAGATGGCTCCCATCGTCAGGGCCATCGTGAGAAAAGCGACCATGACCAGCGCATACTCAACCGTCGACTGTCCCCTGTCGCCCTTCGTCCGGGCGAACATGCCTCTCAGCAAATCCATGTCAGCCATCACCTTCCTTGTTAGAAACCAAAGACCCAACGGCGCCCGCATCGAGCTCCTTGGCCACCTCAGACGCATCGAAACGCATCACGTGAACCTGGCAGGATGCCTCGTCAACCTGCTCGATCACGCAGACGTCAACCCACTGGTCGCCCTGCACCACGCACCCCCACACCGAGCCGAGAAGGTCTAGATAACCGGCCTCCGCCAGGACGCAGTCGCGCTGGTCGCGGTAGGAGGTGAGCAGGCGAGTCGCCACCTGCTCGACCTCCCCCGCCTCGCTGCGAACGCTCACGTCCGACGCCGAAGTCACGCCTGCCACGGGAAGCGTCTCGTCCTCAAGCCCGTCCTCGCCGAGCAACCCATCCTTCTCGTCCGTCTGTTCCATGACTTGCTCGCCCTGGTCCCCAGACACCGCCTGTCCTTCGTACTCTCCATCGGCCGTTGCTGCGTCACCACTCCCGCTGCGCACACGTCCCCACCCCTGCAGGCTGAGGAGAACCAGCGCAATCAGGGCAACGATCCCGATGAGCAGCACTCCGGCATCTTTCAGACGCCTGACCGTCTCGCGTGACATCGTTGGGGCCTAGAGCGCGTTCATTCCGTTGACGATCGCCGTCCATAGCTCCTGGACCTTGCCGCGAAAGGCGATGATGGCCAGGATTGCGATCACGACCAGCACGCCGACCAGAATCGCGTACTCGGTAGTACCCTGTCCGCGCTCCTCTCGAAGCATCTCGCTCAACCCACGCGGCATCGCGGCCCCAAATGTCGACAGTCTCTGCATCTTTGCTCCCTTCATGTCAGCAGGCCGGACATGACCAGCCCAAACCATTACCTACCAGCGCCTTTGTCAACCGAGCGAAAGCGAGGCACCAAAGAGCGGCCCCAAGATCGCCAGAAGCATCGCTGGGACGATCAGCACTCCCAGGGGAATCAACATCTTGACCGGCACCCGCTCGATCTCCTCCTCCACCTGCGACCGCTGCTCGTCGCGTATCGCCTGAGCCTGATGCTCGAGCGTCACCGCAAGGGGCGAGCCAAAGGCCAAAGCCTGCGTGACTACCCCCACGAAGCGGTCGAACGAGGCCATCTGTAGCCTACGCGCCACGCCCAAAAGCGCCTCCTCCCTGCTCTCGGTGCCCAACCGCCAGGTGAGCATCGCTGCGCCCAACACGCGCGCCAGCTCGTTGTCGTAACGGCCGCAGTAGAGTTCGAGCGACGAATCGAACGACAGCCCCGCCGAAAGCCCCAGGGTCACAACATCGAGCATCGTGGGCATCTGCTTGAGGCATTCCGTGCGACCCCGCGTGGTCGAAGCCTTCCTCTCCATGCGTTCCAAAAGCGGCAGGTGCCGCACCCGTGCGAGCAGCGCGTCCAAGGAATCCTCAGCAGGAGATGCGCGAATCCGCTGGCTCGCACCCCCACTCGTGAGCGCGAAGGCTGTGGCAAATGCGCTACATCCACAGATGACGCAGCTGCCTGCCAGCGCAAAATCCACCTCAGACCACCCCCCTCATCAGTCGCCTGATCACGATCAAGGCACAGCCATCCATGCCCGCTGCCACGAGCAGACTCATCACACCGGCGGGTGTGGAGAGTCCGTTCTGGTAGTCCACGGAGATGAGCGACAGCACGCACACCAGAACAAGCGGCAGCAGGCACACAATCCTTACGGACAGACGCACCTGCGCGGTCTTGACCGCAAGGAGCCGCTCGTACTCTCCTTGGCGCTCCACCAGCCGTGCCGAGCTCTGGAAGAGCGAGCGCAAGGGACTGCCTGTACGCTGGGCAATGGCCAGGGCGGTCACGAGCAGGCCGACGCCGGGGGCGTCGAGCTCTCGACTCAGCTGCGCCATGGCATCCTCCGTCGAGGCGCCGCACCTCAGCCGGAGCGCGACGTGCACAAAGGCCTCCCCCGCATACCCGCGCTCGTGCACACCCACGTACTCGATCGCCTGGGTCAGGGTCTCACCCGATCCCAACGCCATCGCAAGCGTCCGAAACACCTGGGGCATCTCGTCGATCAAGGCGCGCTCACGTGCGCGTATACGTGACGAGCGCCAGAGTTCGACACCTGCGGCGACTCCCATCAAGCTCACGACAAACCCCAAAGGGTTTCTCGCTGAGAGGGCCATGAGCACCGCTGCCATCACAGACGTAAGCGCAAAGAGAGCACAGGACTCCTCGCGTCCGACATAGAGCCCCCTGCGCCCCAACGCTCGGGCGAGCGAGTCCGCCATACTCCGCCACGAGGCCATCCGCAGCAGCATGCCCACCAAAGGTGTCATGCCCACTTGGGCACAGATGCGCCGAACGCGCAGGTAGATGCCGCGTATGACCCAACCATTGGCATGGCGGGTCCTGCCGCCTCCCACAGCCACATATGCACTAAGCCCCCAACAGGCTGCGCAGCTTACGACACCGAACGCCTCCATCGGCTCACCTCCTCCCCATCGAGCAAACCTTCCTCGACCGAGCGCTCGACAAAGGCTGGCTCGCGCTCGAGATGCCAGCTGTCATCGACGGTCGAATAGGAGACAAGCTCGGTCAGCTGCACGCTGCCATCCGTTGCCCTGCCCACCTGCGAGAGCGAGGTAATGCGGCGCGACCCATCGCTGCGTCGTGCGGACATAACGATCAGGTCGAGTGCCGTTGCCACCTGTTCCTCGATGATCGAGGCAGGCAGGTCCATGCCAAAGCGCGCCATGAGCACCAGGCGGAGCACTGCCTCCTCGGCAGTTCCGCTATGAAGCGTCGTCAGTGAGCCATCATGACCGGTGTTCATCGCCTGCAGCATATCGATGGCCTCTGCGCCTCTAACCTCTCCGACCACGATGCGGTCAGGTCGTTGCCTGAGGGCGTTCTTGACTAGGTCGCGAATCGTCACCTCGCCCGTGCCCTCGATGGAAGCGTCGCGAGCCTCCATGCGCACCACATGCGCTCGCCGATCAAAGCGCAGCTCTGCGGAATCCTCGATAGTGATCACGCGCTCGCCATGGTCGATTTCGCACGACAGGGCATTGAGCAGCGTGGTCTTGCCCGATCCGGTTCCGCCCGCCACGGCTATGTCCTGACGTACGCGCACCGCCCACGAGAGCAGGGTCGCGTACCACGGGGGCACCGAGCCAAGCTCCACCAGCCGTGCCATCGACGTGATGCGATTGGAGAACTTTCGGATGGTCACGTAGGGGCCATCGATGGCAATGGGAACCGCAACCGCATTGACGCGGTCACCGTTGGCCAGGCGCGCATTGACCAGAGGAGAGCTCTTGTCGAGACGCCTACCCAATGGCGCCAGGATGCGGTCGACCACCATCATGATCTGGTCCGCAGACTCGAAGCGCACCTCGGAGAGATGCAGCCTGCCGGCTCGCTCGTAATAGATGGCAGCGCAACCGTTGACCATCACCTCGGAGATGCTCGCATCGTCAAGAAGCGGCTGGATGGGACCGAGCCCGACCACCTCATCGAGCACCCGGCCAATCGTGGACTCGCGCTCCTCAGCCGAGAGTCCTGAGAAGCGCTCCTCGTTGAGAATCGCCTGACAGGTGACGCGTAACTCATCGCGCGCCTTCTGGGCATCGGAGGCGCCTACCATGTCAGCGACCGTCGCCAGGCCAAGGCGCCGCATCAGCTCTCGCTTGAGCGTAGACGAGAGGGTCTCGCGCTCGGCACTCGCACCAAACAGCCCTCCCTCAGCCGGCAGCTCGACCGCTACGCCACGAGCCTCCTGCTCGCGCACCCGCTCTAGGACCGACATCAGACTGCCTCCTTACGGCGGCCGAAGAGTGTGCGACGACGTTTGCCGGCACGTGGGTCGGATGCCTTGCGCGCCTCCTCGTTTTCGGGAAGTTTGCCCAGCTCGGCCAAGGTCTGCGCAAGAAGCGCCGAGACGCAAGCCACCACGTCCGTGCCCGTGGCCACCAGCTCTCCCACCTTTCCGGAGACGAGCAAATCCTCCGCCTCGATGCCGCCGTCGACCACGCGGTGCATGCGCGCAGTCTCCAGACCCACTTCGGCGCGGCCCTCGAAGGCATTGGCCTTGATACGTGGGTCGCCCAGGTTAATCACACGCACGATGCGTGTACGTGCCACGCCAAGCCTGACCGCCAGCGCGCTGATGCGCGCGGCAGATGCCACGGCACCAGGCCGCTCGTCATGCACCACCAGCAGCCGATCGCACGACTGCACGGCCTGGGCGACTCCGTCGGTAAAGGTCGTCGAGGTATCCACGAGCACCAGGTCGTACCTGCTAGACAGATACGAGAGCAGTGTGGCAACGTGAGGCATCACGAGCTCGGCCATCTCGGGCCGTTCGCATGGTCCCCACAGGTACACGTGCTCGGCACAGCGCACGCTCGCACGCCCCATCGACTCAGGTGTAGGCACTCCTTCAGGCGCGATGCGCACGATATCGGGGCCTTTGTTCACGCCAAAGCAGACGTGGAGGTCCCCGCACGAGAGGTCGAGGTCAACCACCGCCACGTCCATCCCCCAGTGGGCGGCCACGCTTGCCATGAGCGCCACCAGGGCGGTCTTGCCAACGCCACCGCGTCCTGAGGAGACCGTGAGGATGGGCGCCGCGTCGGAACCTCGCGCAACGACCACCGCCGGGTCAGACACGGTCCCGCTGCCCTGTGGTGATGCAGCGTCGCTCACCTGGACAGACCCAGCAGGCTCCACCGCTGGCACTTTCTCCACCAATGCAGCCGGACGCTCCTGTGAGACGTCGTCCTTCCTCGTCGCGTGCGCCAGCTCACCGCCATCCTCGCTCTCCTGAGATCGGTCGCCCGCACCCGCTGCCACGAGCTCGAAGGCCGGCGCCACCGCCGCATCCACCACACGGGAGATGCCCGCACGGCTCGCACGAGACCGCAGCGACCCACTCGCACCTCGCGCGACAAGCACCACCTCGGAGGCAAAGCCGTCGTGGACGAGCGCCGCCGCAAGGTTCATGTCCGACACGCCATCCGAGGAGTGCCCCACGATGGCGCCCACCGCGCCAGGCTCCTCGTCGTGCAGACGCTCGCGCAGGTCCTGCGCACTCTGCGCGAATACCACAGCCGACCCTGGAGCGATCTTGCGCAGCGCCATGAGCACCTCACGCCGTCCCGCCTTCTCCGCGTATCCAAGCCACATGTCCGTCATCACGCAGCACCCCCTTCATCCTGTTCCTCGTCCGCTTCGTCTGGCACAACCTCGTCAGGTGGCCCCGTTTGCGCCGCATCGTCCGAGACCTCTACGTCGTCTGCCGGAATCACGAGCCTGAGGTCGCCCGAAGCGCTCGCGGAGAGCACAGCAGTGACGTCATTTGGCAGGACGGCTATCGTCACCTGCTGCGACGCGACGATTCCCGTGGTAGACCCCAGCTCGGAGAGCACCTCAATGTCACCAGCAATCAAACGCGGGCCGTTATCCGAGACCGCATACGCCGAGAGACGCGCGCCTCTGGTGACGCCGCGAGAGATGCCGAGCTTCTCGGTCACCGGAACGCTCACGGCAACATGTCCGGCGGGAACCTCGGCCAGCGCGGAGTCGTCACGAAAGTTGAGCTCGGTCAGTGGCGCCCCCTCGGCGACAGGCACGCTCACCTGTCGGCCCACGACCTTATCCAGGTTCGTAAGGGCCCCAGAAGGTGCCAGGTCGGACACCCAGTCGCGCACGCTGACGTCCTGTTCCGTCACGACATCGCCTGACTCGAGCACACGGTTCGCCACCACGAGCTCGGCCACCTCGCCACCAAAGCGTGCGATAGCGTCAGAGCGCACGCGCTCCGCCTCGCTCCTGACGGAATCGGCATAGGCCAGGCACGACACCACGCCCAGAAGCGCGAAGGCCAACGAAAGCACGATCCTGAACCTTCCCGACATGGCCACCTCCCAAGGTCTGACGCAGACCGTCTGGCCCGCACCATCAATTCTTGGGTCGGGCAAGCCCGCCAGCAGGATGCTTTTCAACTCATATACGCGCCGGGTAGGTCGCCAGTAGGCTCAGGGTAGGTTGCAGCCCTTCGCGCAGCTAACCGCGGCTTTTTGAGAGGGCTGTGCGTGTGGGCGCAACGTGGAGGCGCGAGCCTCGTACACTCGTCCTCCACACACGAGAATGGGGCCCACCGCACCGAGCGGCGAACCCCATCGCAGAAGTCATATGTTTGCGCAGCTAGAAGCTACCGTACGTGTTCACTGGCCTCAGATGACCACGTCCGGGTCGAGGGTCTGGCGGGAGGCGCGCATCTCGTGGGCAAGCGAGAGGTATGCATCGAGACGTCGTCCCGCATAGCCCAGCTCTTCCGCGTGCCCAATGACGGCGCACCCTGGCTCGTGCGTGTGCGTGCAATCGCGGAAGCGACAGGCGACCGCCTCGTGCGCAATGTCGGGAAAGACCAGCGCCAGGCCTCGCTCGTGCCCAACCAAGGGCAGGCTCCTGAGCCCCGGCTCGTCCACGATGACGCCCGCGTCGGGCAGACTCACCATGCGACGTGCGACCGTGGTGTGACGTCCCGCATCATCGGAGGCGCGTACGGCTCCAGTCTCGAGGACGTTTCGTCCCAGCAGGGCATTGAGCAGCGTGGACTTACCTGCGCCAGACTCCCCCAGCACGATTGCCACGACCCCCGCTGGCACCAGATCGCGCACGCCCTGCTCGCCAAAGGGCACTCCGCACGCCTCGGCAGCCTCGCGTGCCGCCGCAACGTCCGCGTCGCCCTGCGCACCGGCGGAGGTCACCACCAGGCGCACGTCGGTACCCAGAACCTCGCGCAGGGCTGCCACGTCGCGCGCCACGCCCGCAGCGCCCGCACGGTCAGCCTTGGAGAGCACCACGGCCAGCTCGGCACCGCAGTCGCGCACGATGACGGCGGAGCGCGCCACGCGTGCGAAGTCCACCTCACGGTCGCCCAGCTGCTGCACCACAATCACCAGATCGACGTTGGCTGCAAGGGTCTGTCGCTCGCCGCGATTGCTCCCACGCCACCGGGCAATGTCGCTCTCGCGCGGCAGGATCCGCTCGATAAGTCCCATCTCGTGAGCGGCGGGCCTTCTGGCGCACACCCAGTCGCCCACGGCAACGCGCGAGAAGTCACCCTTGGTCAGGCGCGTGGCAAACTCCGCCCTGAAGGTCGCGTCCTCGCACACGATGGCCGGATAGCCTCGGTCGAGCCGCACCACGTAGCCCAGCACCAGCTCGTCAGCCGCCTCGCCCGCTTGGGCACGCGCCTCCTCAAAGGCCTCCCGCTGCGCGTCGCTTGCCTTCAGCTCGTCAAAGGCTGGCAGCTCCGTCAGGGAGGAAAGCGCCGGCAGGGCATCGAGCGCCCTGTTTGCACGTACCTCGCGCACGCGGCGCGCCTTTGCCTTCTTTGCCATCGCAACCTCCTCGTCGCAGCCCAGCATCTCCATAATAGCGGGCGGGCGGAGCCGCGACCAAAGTCGCAACCCCGCCCGCCCGGAAGCGTCAATGTCAGTTGACGGTTAGTTCTTCTCGACGGCGCGCATGATGGCCTTGTAGATCTCGATGATCGGGATGATCGAGAACGCCAGAGCCATGGCGATTCCGTAATGCGTCAGGTCGAGCTCCGCGAAGTTGAACAGGTTGGAGAGCGGGGTCTCGATGACGATGTAGGTGAGCACCAGGGACAGAGCGAAGGCGCCCCACGACCAGCCGTTCTGCGTGGGCAGGGTGAAGATCGAGCCACGGCGGCTGCGCATGTTGAGCGAGTGGAACATCTCGACCATGGAGAGAGTCAGGAAGGCCATGGTCATGCCCACGAGCGCGGGCTCGGCGCCAGCCTCGGCGTAATGCACGCCGATGAAGTAAGACACGAGCGTGAGGGCGGAGATGACCGCGGCTTGCGGCGCATGATGTCGGGCTCAGCGGACTCCATGCACATGGCCAGTGCCGGCAGCGAGTCGGTGATGAGGTTGATCCACAGCAGGTGCGTGGGCTCGAGGATGGTGAAGCCGATGAGAGATGCGACGAACACCGCGATGACCTCGGCCAGGTTGGACGAGAGCAGGAACTGGATGGCCTTGCGGATGTTGTCGTAGATGCGGCGGCCCTCTTCGACGGCGCCGATGATGGTGGCAAAGTTGTCGTCGGCGAGGACCATGTCGGCAACGCCCTTGGTGACGTCGGTACCGGTGATGCCCATGCCAACGCCGATGTCAGCCTTCTTGATGGAAGGAGCATCGTTGACGCCATCGCCGGTCATGGCGACGACCATGCCCTTCTTCTTCCAAGTGTCGACGATGCGGGTCTTGTGCTCGGGCTGGACGCGGGCGTAGACGTTGATGTCCTCGACCTTGGTGAAGAAGTCCTCGTCGGAGATCTTGTCGAGCTCGGAGCCCGTGATGGCGCCTTCCCTGCCCTCGACGATGCCGAGCTCCTTGGCGATTGCCACGGCGGTGTCGATGTGGTCGCCCGTGATCATGACGACGTTCATGCCGGCCTCGTGGGCCTCCTTGATGGCAGGCTTGACCTCGGGACGAACCGGGTCGATCATGCCGCACAGACCGATGAAGACCATGTCCTTCTCGAGGTCCTCGGCGGCGTAGCTGGCGGGAGCGGTCTTGCCGTGGTTGACACGAGCGGCAGCCATGACACGCAGGGCGTCATCGGCCATGGCCTTGTTCTGCTCCATGATCTTGGCGCGGATCTCGTCGGTCATGGGCACGACGCCCTCGGCGGTGTGGAACTTGGTGCAGCGTGCGAGCACGACGTCGGGGCCACCCTTGGTGTGCTGCACGTAGTCGCCCATGGGCGAGAGGTTGACGACGGACATCATCTTGCGGCCGGAGTCGAACGGCGCCTCGCCCGCACGCGGGTTGGCGGCGTCCAGGTCGCCGGAGAGGAAGCCGAGCTTGGCGGCATCGGCCACGAGGGCGGCCTCGGTGGGCTCGCCGATGGCCTCCTGCGCGGCCACGTCCCACTTGGCGTCGGAGCACAGGGCCATGCAGCGCACGAGACGGTCGATGTCCTCGGAGTAGTGACGGACGACGGTCATCTTGTTCTGGGTGAGGGTGCCGGTCTTGTCGGAGCAGATGACCTGCGTGCAGCCCAGGGTCTCGACTGCGTTCATCTTGCGGACGATGGCGTTGCGCTTGCTCATCTTGGTGACGCCGATGGAAAGCGCGATGGTGACGACGGCGACGAGGCCCTCGGGGATGGCGGCCACGGCCAGCGAGACAGCGACCATGAAGGTGTTGAGCACGAGGCCCATGTCATTGAAGAAGGCAAGGCCGCCATTGCGGAACATGCCAACCAAAAACACGATGCCGCAGATGCCCACGACGAGCTTGGTGAGGACGCCGGAGAGCTCGTTGAGCTTGATCTGGAGCGGGGTGAGCTCGTCGGAGGCCTGTGCGATGGCGTCGGCGATCTTGCCCATCTCGGTCTTCATGCCAGTGGCCACGACCACGGCCACACCACGGCCGTACACCACGGTGGAGCCCATGTAGCACATGTTCTTGCGGTCGCCCAGGGGCACGTCGTCGGTGCCGGCGGGGAGGCCGAGGATCTGGGCGATCTTGTCAGCCGGGACGGACTCGCCGGTAAGGGCGCTCTCCTCGATCTTCATCGAGGCGCTCTCGATGATGCGGCAGTCGGCGGGCACGGCGTCGCCAGCCTCGAGAATCACGATGTCGCCGGGCACGAGCTCGGAGGAGGGCACCGTGATCTGACGGCCGTCGCGGATAACCTTGGACTGGGCGGCGCTCATCTCCTGCAGGGCGGCGAGGGCGTTCTCCGCCTGGTACTCCTGCACCACGCCGAGCACGGAGTTGAGCACGACGACGAACATGATGATGAAGACGTCGGCAAAGTCAGCCTCGCCCTGGGCCATGCCGGTCACGGCCGAGATGATGGCCGCGATGATGAGCATGATGACCATCGGGTCGGCCATCATGGCAAAGAACCTCTTCCACAGAGGGTCCTTCTCGGCTTCCTTGAGCTTGTTGGGGCCGTAGGTCGCAAGGCGAGATGCGGCCTCGGCGGCGGTGATGCCATTTGAGGCATCGGTCTTTACCTCGGCAAGTACGTCACTTGCAGAGGAAAGGTATTCCCTCATAGCTTCCTCCTGGGTCTGAAATCCTTAAGCGGCCAGACAGAATGATTCCCGATCATAATTCCCCAGGAGGGGCAAGGGCTCATCAAGACTGTCAGAATAGGCCACCACGTACGTGTTGCTATTCTAACGCAACGTAAATCGCCACATGCGGCTATGAGCGCAATTGACGATTCTCTTACTTGAAAGCAGAGGCCAGGCGCTGGTTGGAGCTACGCCAGCGCCTGGCCTCAACTGCGGCCTAATTACTTGGCAACCTCGCCGGAGGTGGGGTTGTAGACGCTCTCGCCACGGGTCTTGCCCATGACGTCCTCCTCGGAGAGGGTCACCCACTTGACGCCCTTGCGGGTCTCGTAGGCGTAGGCAAGGTGAATCATGCCGTCAGCGGCCTGCATGATGCAGGGGTACTCGTACTGCATGTTGTTGGACTTGTTCTCGTCACCGACAAAGCCCTGGCCGCGCTCGATGTGACGGATCAGCGGAAAGGTCTTGCCGCCGTCCTCGGACAGGGCGATGCTCACGGGGCAGCGCAGGCCAGGCCAAGCGCCACGGTTGGTGTAGCTAGCGGGGGCGCTGGAGTGGTTATAGGTCACAGCGATGCGGCCGCTCTTGAGCTTGATGGCGCAGATACCGGAGTTGTTGTTGGGCAGCACCGTCGGGACGGGCTCAGTCCAGGTGTCACCGTAGTCGAAGGACTCGCTGCGGTAAATCCAGTCGGCCTCGCGGGAGCGCATGAAGTTCACCAGATGACCGTCCTCGAGCTCGACGACGGTGGGATGCACGCGACCGGCCGAGTTGGGAACCATAACCTGACGCCAGGTCTTGCCCTCGTCGTTCGAGCACGACATCGTCGAGGAGGTCATCCGCAAGCACGGGGGCAACCAGAGCGCCGCGGCGCGTCAGCTTGGAATCAGCCGCACCACTCTCTGGCGCATGATGAAGGACCAAGGCGAGCGATAAGCGCGCGTCCCGGTCACACAATAGCTGGCGACCAACCGCATGAGGTCGTATTTGGTCGCGTTTGAGCTGCCCGTTAGTGGCATCGCCTTAACTGTGCGCTACTATTCGATTGTCTGTGGAAACACTGCAGAGACAGGCAGCAGCCAAGTGGCCTAACGAAAGGACGTAACATGAAGATTCTGTTCTTTGGCACGAGGGACTACGACCGGGATTCCTTCACCAAGGTTATGGGCAACTATCCCGACATCCAGATCGAGTTCACCAAGACCAACCTGACCTGGCGTACCGCCGTTCTGGCCAAGGGCTATGACGCCGTCTGCGCATTCGTCAACGCCAACGTCAACGCCATGGCTCTCGAGATTCTCGCTGGTATGGGCGTCAAGCTCGTCCTCATGCGCTGCGCCGGCCTCGACGCCATCAACATCGCGATGGCCAAGGACCTCGGCATCCGCGTCTGCAACGTGCCCGCCTACAGCCCCGAGGCTATCGCCGAGCACGCCATGGCCATCGGCCAGGCTGCCAACCGCCGCATCGTCAAGGGCTACAACCGCGTGCGCGAGAACAACTATGACCTCAACAACCTCGTCGGCGTCACCCTCAAGGGCAAGACTGCCGGCGTTATCGGCACCGGCCGCATCGGCGCCGCCCTCTGCCGCATCTGCAAGGGCTACGGCATGCACGTCATCGGCGCTGACCTCGGTCCCGTCAAGGCTCTCGTGGACGAGGGCGTCGTGGACGAGTACGTCCCCGTGTACGACAAGGCCGGCAACATGGTCTACGACGAGAAGGGCAACTGCCTGATCGAGGGCGTCGGCTTCGGCGACCGCGTCGTGAGCTACGTACCGCTGTACAACCGTGCTGACTTCATCTCCCTGCATGCCTTCCTCAACGCCGAGAGCTATCACATGATCGACGATGCTGCCATCGCCGAGATGAAGGACGGCGTCATCTTCGTCAACACCGGTCGTGGCGGCCTGGCCGACACCGAGGCCATCATCCGTGGCATCGTCTCCGGCAAGATCGGTGCTGCCGGCCTCGACGTCTACGAGGAGGAGAACGCCAACGTCTACAAGAACCGCTCCGGCGAGGTCTATGAGTCCATCACCGCGCGCCTGACCTCCTTCCCCAACGTGGTCGTCACCAGCCACCAGGCCTTCTTCACCGAGGAGGCTCTCGCCGAGATCGCCCACGTCACCCTCACCAACGCCCAGGCTTACGCCAACCAGGCTCCGGACAGCGAGTACGTCTTCCGCAGCATCGTTTGCTAGCACCCACTAGGGCCTAGCGTCCAGCAACGCGCCAGCACCCTCACGCGGCTTTGTGTAGCTATTCCGCTACCCAACGCCGGTGAGGGTGCTGTTTTGTCGGCAGAGGCTACCATTGATGCCACAGGCATAAACAACACGCGACAGGTCCCTCCGACCTCGCGGCAAGCATTGGAGCATCATGGCCGTACACCACAAGAAGAGGACCAAGATCATCTGCACCATGGGTCCGGCAACCGAAGACGACGAGGTACTGCGCCAGCTCATCCTCCACGGCATGAACGTCGCACGCTTCAACTTCTCGCACGGCAGCCACGAGTACCATCGGCGAAACATCGAGCATGTGCGTCGCATCTCCGAGGAGCTGGCCATTCCCGTGGCCATTCTGCTCGACACCAAGGGCCCCGAGATTCGCACGGGCGAGCTGTTCAATCACCGCCCCGTCACCCTGAAGCGCGGGGCAACCGTCGTTGCCACCACGCGCACGGTCATCGGCTCGGCGGAATGCTTCACCATCGACTACGCCAACCTCCCCAACGAGGTGCAGCAGGGCTCAACCATCCTGGTGGACGACGGTCTCATCGAGCTGACCGTCGACCATGTCGATGGCACCGACATGTACTGCATCGTGGAGAACGGTGGCGAGCTCAAGGAGCACAAGGGCGTGAACGTCCCCAACGTCGAGGTCGGCCTGCCCTCCGTCACCGAGCGTGACCGCGCCGACATCATGTTCGGATGCGAGTTGGGCGTGGATGCCATCGCGGCATCGTTCATCCGCAGCGGAGCGGCCGTTGACGAGATTCGAAAGATCTGCACGTCGATGGGCATGCGCAACATATCGATCCTATCCAAGATCGAAAGCGCCACGGCAGTCAAGAACTTCGACGAGATTCTCGAGCACTCCGATGGCATCATGGTTGCCCGTGGCGACCTGGGCGTCGAGATGCCTCCCGAGCAAGTGCCCCACATCCAGAAGACCATCATTTCCAAGTGCGGAAACGCATACAAGCCCGTCATCGTCGCCACGCAGATGCTCGACTCCATGACCCACAACCCACGCCCCACGCGCGCCGAGGTGGGCGACGTTGCCAACGCCGTCTACGATGGCGCGGACTGCGTGATGCTCTCGGGCGAGACGGCCGCCGGCGCCTACCCCATCGAGGCAGTCAAAACGATGTCGGCCATCTGCAAGGAGACCGAGCGCTACCTCGAGGAGCGTCAGGTCTACCACGACCGCGGTGGCGTGCGCAACGTCAACAGCGCCATCGGCTTTGCTGCCGTCGAGATTGCCGACCGCGTGGGTGCCAAGTGCATTATCTGCCCCACCCACTCCGGACGCACGGCGCGCCTGATCTCAAACTTCAGGCCTGACCTGCCCATCTACGCGATGTCCCCCTCCAAGCAGGCCATTCGCAAGACCTGCTTCCTCTGGGGAGTCTTCGCGTACAAGACCGTCGAGCAGGGCTCGCTCTCCTCGACGCTCAACGAGTCGCTTCAGTGCGCCAAGGACGAGCATCTGGTCAGCCTCGGCGACGTGGTGGTCATCACCTCCGGCGACCCGCAGACCTCACCTCAGCAGGGCGATTACGTGACCTCCACCAACATGGTGATGGTCGCCCAGGTCCAGTAGCCAAAAGACCCAGCATTAACGCGTGACACACCAACTCCCCGGGAGTTGGTGTGTCACGCGTCGTATGAGGAAAGATGATCCGCACGTGATGCGTCAGTAGGCGCCGCCGCCACCGCCGCCACCGCCGCCACCGCCACCGCCGGAGGCGCCACCACCCTCGCCCGAGGCGCTCGCAGCACTGGAGAACCCGCTGCTAAAGGCGCTGGCAGGCGAGAAGTCGCTCGTACCCGCATCGCACCACATGACGCTCGAAGCAAGGTAACTGTCCTCGACGACCTGCGGCGCCGCAATCTTGAGCTGCTCGATCACCTTGTCGGAGACGCCGAGCATGACAGCCATGACCAAGAGGCGGTCCCAAAGCACCACGTCGGTGGGCACAGCCTCCTCCAGACGCGTGAAGTCCTTGAGCCAGCGCTTGAGGGCGTCCAGCTTGGCTTTGATCTCGATGCCCTCGTCCGACAGGTCGCGCTGACTGGCTGCGGAGACGATCAGCGCCACGAAGCCGGCAACCAGCACGCCGACGCGCGCCAAGACCGAACCCCACTGGCCCGTCATCTCCAGCCCAGCCTCGGAGAAGATAAAGACGTCGACCAGAGCAAGCACCACCATGATGAGGTCGACGATGAACAGGATGATGCAAGGCAGCGGGAAGTTATCCTCGTCATCCGTGTCCAACCCGCGCTTCTCGAGAACCTCCGAGACGCACTCCTTCCAGGAGTCAAGATGGCTCTCGTAGACCTCCTCATCCTCGATGGCGACCCGCTTGAAGTCGGACATGCGCACCACACCCTCGGTGCGTTCGTTGAGGTCATCCAGCAGGTTTGCGCGCTCGCCGACGTAGTCGAAGACGAACTCCATGGTCGCGCGGTCTATGGGGTCCGTAATCTTTGCCGCACGATCGTCGACGCGTATGAGCAGCCAGTCTTCCTCTTCCTTCGGTTTGCGTCTGAAGCGCTTCTTGAGGCTCGTGGTCTTCTCGAGCGTGAGGGCGCCCATGTCGTTGAGGCGCATAAGCGTCGCCGTGAAGTCCGGACCCGAGCCCGCCTCACCGGTATACAGCATGTGGAGGACGGCCGGATGGTCATCGGAGGGCACGTCGCGGAAGTATTTGTCGTCAAAGACCGCCTTGTGCGTACGGCGATAGCTGATGCGCATGAATGCGGCGGCTGCCACCGAAATGGCACCCATAATGGTGTAGACCCACTTCTTGATGGTGGCGAACAGGCCCACGCGCTCAAAGCGGGCGTTTGCCGCGTCTGCCCAACCGGCCTCCTCGGTGAGGATGGTGTCGAGCCGCATCTCGGAACGCTGCTTCGCCCCGCTCAGCCATTCGGCTGGGAACGCGACTCTGATCTCGGCAAACTCGTCACTGCGCACCTTACCCAAGGTTGCGCTGACGGTACCAGGATCGCCCTGCTCCATGTCATCCCAAGCAGGCACTGCACCCGAGGGAACCTCGATGGTGCCGTTAAGCGAGCGGTTGTGCAGCCAGCCACGGATGTTCTCTCCAGCTGTCAGCCGCGTGCCCTCCGGCGCACCTGCAAAGAAGACGTGGCACTCGACGTCAAAGGAGTCCTGGTCCCAGTTGTCACCGACAAACTGCCAGTACAGCTCGCCGGTGTCGCTCCAGCGAGCGACGACACCGTCGATGGTATAGGTCACATAGAAGACCGCGCGCTCGTCGGTCTTGTCAAAGTGCACATCGACGCGGTCGTAGGAGCTCTTCTCCCGCAGGGTCCAAGTTCCCTCGTCGTCACCGGACGAGGCATAGGTATAGGGAACGAAGCTTCCCTCATCGTCGACCTCGCCTGCCTCGACCACGTCGACGGAGACCTCACCCAGCTCGCAGTCCCTGGTGCTGAGCTCCCAGTAGAAGCCATGGAAGTTGCCGTCGAAGTCGACCAGACGTTGCTCGGTGACAGTAAGGGTGCCAGACGTGTCAACGGTCGCCCAGATGCCCGTGGCGTCGAGCGAGTATTCGTCATCGGCAAGCGCCCTTGTGGGCAGCGCGAGCACAAGCGCACACGCCAGTGCAAAGAGCATGCAGGCGCGTGAAAGGCGGAAACGGAGACTGCCAGCCATCAGAAGCTCCATCCATGAGAACTGATCAGGATTTATGCCATTCTACGTATGAGATTCATCCAAGGAAACCCCGCCACGCGCTCGTCCATGCGAACGGAGACGAGTGGGGCCGAGCGTGACCCCACCCACATTCTAGTTGTTAGCGCTCGCACTTCCAGAAGTGCGCCGAGAAGGGCCCGACCTCGCTACCTGCGCCAAAGTCGTGATCGGCGCCGGTGATGAGGTCGACCGCACGCCCGCAGCCCGCGTCAAAATGGAAGACGAACGGGTCGGCCGACGCATTGATGGCCACAAAGACGCGCTCGCCCTCGGTCTTGCGCTCAAAGAGCAGCTGCTGCGGGCTCACCATAACCTCGCGATACTCTCCCCAGCACAGGGCTTTGCTCTCACGCTTGGCGTGAGCCAGCGCGCAGAGGTAGTCGGTAAGCTCGTTCCACTCCGGTGCGTCGAGCGCCGGTCGCAGCTCGTGATCGCCGAACTTCTGCTCGCCCTCGATGCCCCACTCGCTGCCATAGTAGATGCACGGGACGCCGCACATGCCAAAGAGCACACCATAGAGCGGATAGAGGTGACGCTTGTCATCGAGCTTGGTGGCGATACGCGGGACATCGTGGTTGTCGGCAAAGTTGAGCAGGTGGCAGCCCGTATAGAGGTCCCACGGGTCGTTGCCGCTCTGGCGCTTGAGCGCATAGGCCACCTCGTGCATGTTGGCTGAGTTCATCGAGCTCCAGAGGCCCTTGTACACCTCGTAGTTGGTGACCGTATCGCACAGGGTGTCGCCCATCCAGCGGTTGTAGTCGCCAAACATCGTCTCGCCGAGCAGCAGGAACTTCTGTCCGCGCTTGGCGGTGAGCCTATCCGCCACATCGCGCAGGAAGGAGAGGAAGCCCTCGTCCAGGCAGTAGGCGACGTCCAGCCGCAGGCCATCGATGTCAAACTCGTCCTCCCACCTGCGAATAACGTCCGCGCAGTAGGAGTTGAGGTCAAAGTTGCGGTGGTTGAGCTTGACCAGGTACGGCACGCCCGCCCAGGTCTCATAGCTGAAGCCATCACCATACTCGGAGTTACCGCTCCAATTGATGTTGAACCAGCCCGAGCACTCCGAGCCGCCACGACTCTCCAGCACATCGCGGAAGGCCGGGAAGTCGCGACCCACGTGGTTGAAGACACCGTCGAGCAGAACCTTGATGCCCGCCTCATGGAAGGCATCCACCACGCGGCGCAGGTCGTCGTTGGTGCCCAGGCGACAGTCGACGGTCAGGTAGTCGGTAGTGTCATAGCCGTGGCTGATGCTCTGAAACACCGGATTCAGGATGACGCAGTTGGCGCCAAGGCGTGCGATATGCTCCACCCAGCCGTCGTCGATGAGCTTGAGCAGACGGTGCTCGAGCACGCCGTCATTCTCGTAGGGTGCTCCGCAGAGACCGAGCGGGTAGATCTGATAGCAGACAGAGGTCTCGAACCAGGACATGGGGTCCTCCTTTATATGTGTAGGCTCCGACAGCCACAACGGGCTGTGCCTTTTGATCTTCTGAAGATTGGAGACGAGCTAGACCATCTCCTCGGGATGGAACACCTCGTCAAAGCGTTCCTCGCTCAGGTAGCCCAGCCCCACGCAGGCCTCACGGAGGCTGATGCCCTCGTCAAAGGCCTTGTGCGCAACGCGGGCGGCGTTCTCGTAGCCGATGTAGGGGTTGAGACTGGTGACCAGCATGAGCGAGTTGTGCAGGTTGTCGTGCATGCGGGCGCGGTCGGCCACGATGCCGCAGGCGCAGTGCTCGTCGAAGGAGCGGATGGCGTCAGCGAGCAGGCGCACCGACTGCAGGTAGTTGTAGGCGATGACCGGCATGAAGACGTTGAGCTCGAAGTTGCCCTGGCTGGCTGCGATGCCGATGGCCGCGTCGTTGCCCATGACCTGCACGGCCACCATGGTTACGGCCTCGCATTGCGTGGGATTGACCTTGCCGGGCATGATCGAACTGCCGGGCTCGTTCTCCGGAATGCGGATCTCGCCCAATCCCAGCCGCGGACCAGAGGCCAGCCAACGCACGTCGTTGGCGATCTTCATCATGTTTGCGGCCAGCGCCTTGATGGCGCCGTGCGAGAAGACCAGCGCATCCTTAGACGTGAGCGCATGGAACTTGTTGGGGTCGGTCACGAAGGGCTGGCTGGTAAGGTCGGCCAGCTTCTGGGCCACCAGCGTGTCGAAGCCCGCAGGCGCGTTGAGGCCCGTGCCCACCGCTGTGCCGCCCAGGGCCAGGCGGCAGAGCGGTGCGAGCGATGCCTCGAGCATCTCCACGCCGCACTCCACGAGGCCACGCCAGCCGCTGATCTCCTGCGAGAAGGAGATGGGCACGGCGTCCTGCAGGTGCGTGCGCCCGCTCTTGACCACGCCCTCGTTCTCGCGCTCGAGGCGCTCGAAGGTCGCGATGAGCTGCTGGGCAGCGGGGATGAGCTGCTCCTTTACCGCAACGACCGCCGCGATGTGCATGGCTGTGGGGAAGGTGTCGTTGGAGCTCTGCGAGTGGTTGACGTCGTCGTTGGGGTGCACGGGACGAGCGAGCGTGACATCCTGCTCGGCAGCCAGCTGGTTGGCGCGCGTGGCCACCACCTCGTTGACGTTCATGTTGGACTGCGTGCCCGAACCGGTCTGCCACACCTTGAGCGGGAACTCCTCGTCCCAGGTGCCGGCATAGACCTCGTCACAAGCCTGTGCGATCAGGGTGCCAACCGAGCCGTCGAGCACGCCAAGCTCAACGTTTGCCTGCGCGGCAGCCTTCTTGAGCAGGGCAAACGCGCGAATGATGCCCTCGGGCTGGGTCTCGGTGCCAATGCGGAAGTTCTCGTAGGAGCGCTGGGTCTGCGCACCCCAGAGGGCGTCAGCAGGAACGCGCATCTCGCCCATCGAGTCGTGCTCGATACGATAATCGTCGGCCATAATGGTCCTCTCGTTAGCGACTGACCGTCTCATTGTAGGTCAGCGCGTCACCTCAAGTCGAACATGCCACGGACGATGCCCATGATCTGCCGCATGGTCTCGTCATTCGCCGTTCCTAGCTTTGTACTTTCATACTCCATTAGATACTATAATTCGTATCTAATTATGTATTGATTGAGGTTGCCATGATTCCTCGCATATACCCTTCCACCACGCTCAAGACGGACTATCGGACCGTCAAGGATGCCACAAGGGCCGAGCTTGCCATCGTTACCGACGGGTCGCGCGGCAACTACCTCTTTGGTGCTGAATCCTGCATCGAGGACGAGATGGCATATGCCGCGTGGGAACAGGCTAACGCCAAAAGGATTGCCCAAGGCATCGAGCGCGGACGCGCAGGCATCGCGCGTGGAGAGTACATAGAAGGCGCAGACGCCGCGATTGCGTGGGCGGAGGAGGAGAGGCTCGCGCGTGGCTAGGCTCAGGGTCTATACCGACTTCCTGCGCAAACGCAACCTACTGTCCTCCGCGCGTCTGCGCACCCTTGTCGACGAGATGCTGCGTACGATCGAACTCATGCCCAGCGTTGGGTCATCCCTCGTGGAGCCGAGCCTTAGGGCTCGCTATGGCGACGACATACTCAAGGCCCTCGTGAGCCCCCGCCTCATTGTCTATGAGTACGACCGCGCCAAGGACATAGTGTCCGTCTATGACCTCATCGGCTGTTGGGCCGTCCACTGATCACCCCTACCACCGCGGGAGTAAGCCCCATGCAAAGTCCGGGAGACGTCTTTTGCACCACAACCGAGCTCAAGGCGAACCTGCGCCACTACAAGCAGGTCGCCAAGACCAACTTCGTGCACATCACCGAGCACGGACGCGCCAGCCACGTCTTGGTGTCTGTCGAGGCGTTCGAGGCGCGCAAGGCCGAGCGCATCCATCAGGCCAAGTGGCAGGTCTGGGCGGAAAACGCTTGTTTCATAGGCGCACATGACGATGCGGAGCGCCTGACGTCAGCGTCGCGTGTGGCGATAGAGTACCTGGGCCAACCGTGGGACGGGTGTGTGACCAGCTATTTTGACGACGACATCCGGAAGTAGGAGCTCTCGGACGAGCAGTTCCAAATCGTGCGGCAGTGCCTTGAGCGCCTGAGGATAAACAAGCAAGCCGGGAGGCAAATTGAAGTCGGTCCCGAGGCGTATCTGCCAGAAAGCGTCAAAGCCTACCGCTTGAATGCCGGGGACTACGACATCATCTATGGGCTGGACGCAGAGGAGAGCCTTCGGGTATACGGGCTCATCCAGGCGCTGTAAGACATCAGCGACGAACCCTCGGCATCAAGCTCCCCTACCTGCTAGCCTCGCCCTTGATCACGCAGCGGTTTGCGGGCAGCCAGACACTCCCCCACTCCACGGGCGTGCCATCGTCGAGGTGCACGAGCTGCTCCATCTGCAGCACCGGCGCATGGCTGTCGCAGTCGAGCAGACCGCCGCGGCGGCTTCCCGCCACGCGTGCGCTGTAGGTGACCTCGGACCCGCCGATGCCCCGTCCGCTCGTGCGCTCGATGACCCGAAACACCGACTCCCGCTCGAAGTCGGCCTCGTCGAGCCCGGGACAGGCGCCCAGGTTCAGATGGCTCTCGATGTACATCACGGGATGGCCGTCGACGCTGCGCACGCGCTCGAGGTAGAGGTAGCGCTCTCCCACGTCGATGCCGAGGTGCCGCGCGCAGATCTCCGACGCCTGCCGCACCTCCCGGGAGACCACGCGCGTGACATGCGAGATGCCCGCCTCACCCATGGACTCGGCAAACGAGAGCAGGTGCCCCGAGGTCGGCCGTGCCATCACCGGGCTCGCAACGAAGGTGCCCCGACCACGCTGTTGCACGAGAAGGCCTTCGTCGACCAGCGTGCGCACGCCGCGCTTGACCGTGCCACGCGAGAGACCAAGCATCTCGGAAAGCTCGTGCTCGGAGGGAATGGGCTCGTTGACGCCCCACTCGCGGGCATAGATCTTCTCGCGCACGAAGTCGGTCACCTGTACGTGGAGCTTGCGGTCGTTACCCCGCTGTGACTCCTCGCTCATCTCTGCCTCCCCCACGTGGGGTCGCCCGCCGCGTAGGCGTGCAGAGCATCGCGCATGAGGGCATCCAGCTCGTCGGGCACTCGGCTGAAGTAATCCCCGCCAAGCAAGCTGTAGTTGGGGTCATCCACATGGTGCTCGACGTTGTCGCGCACGATACCAGCCATGACCTCGCAAGCTGCGCGCACATCCTGCTCCGCGATGGCATACTGCGGGAACGCCGCGCACTGCTCTATGAGCTCGGGCGTGGCCTCGGGCACCATCGAGATGTTGAGGGTGCGCCCAAACGTGGCAAAGTCGGACTGCTTGCGGATTCGAATCTCGGTGCCAGGCTTGAGCCCGCGCTCGTCAAGCAGGCGATTGAAATGGGAGTTGTACACGTGATCCGCCACCAGGTGCGTCCAAGCGCCGAGCATGACGTCGGTCACGCGACCGTCCGCGTCGGCATAGGGAGCTACCCAGCACTCGAAGAACTCCCCGTAACGGGGCTCAGGCACGTAGCCCGGGTCGGCAAAGTGCGTCTCGCGATAGCCGATCTTGCGCGTGGGGTCGGGCACCATGTAGCCCACGTAGACGTCGGGCGCGAGGTTCCCAAATAGGAAGGCGTTGACGTCACGAATGCCCAGCGCAGCAGGGGTCTCCTGGCTCAGGAGACGTTCGACGTGCGCGGTATGTATGTTCCAACTCGGCATGAAACGTATGGTAGCACGGAGCGCCGCCTTGCGACGCGCGTGCCTTGGTGGCACACGCGCCAACAGGCCTACAGCTCCCCCATCACCACGTAGCCAGCCTGGCGCACAGCGTCACGCAGGGCCCGCCCATCCGCCGGAGTCTTTGTCCTCACGCGGGCCACATGATCGGAGATGCTCACCGTAGCCCAGGTTCCGTCGAGACCATTGAGGGCATTCTCCACCTTGCAAGCACAGTTATCGCAGGTCATGCCACCTATTTCGAGGCGAATCTCGTAGGCGTAGTGGCGCCGGTCGGCATCCCTTGCGCCCGTGCGCGCCACGGTCTGCTCGTGCTCGCCACAGCAGTCGCTGCCCTTGCTGGCACGGCGAAGGCTCTTCCAAACCGCCCACGCAATCAGCATGGCAAGCGCGCATACGATGGCGATGGTTGCGCTCACCGATGCTCGCCTCGCATGGCGCATCCACCGGCCTGCATGCAGTTTGCGCAACAGCCCGAGCAGCCACGACGCGCATCCCGACGCGAGCCCGCAAATGCCACGCCGACGACCACACCGACTAGGGCAAGCACGATGACATCAGCAAAGACCATGTCCCTCTCCCATCATGCAAGGCCAAGCGCGAGACCTACGAGCCTGACCGCAAAGGCGACCACCCACGCAATGAGGCATTGCCAGACCACCACGTTGATGGCCCACTTGGATCCGAGCTCGCGCCTGATGGAGGCGATGGCGGCCACGCAGGGCGTGTACAGGAGGCTGAAGGCGAGCATGCTCGCAGCGGTAAGCGGCGAGAGCGCAGCAGAAACCCCGCCCGTCGAGCTGAAGAGTACTTCCATCACCGAGACGACGCTCTCCTTTGCCATGAAGCCGCTCACCAGCGAGGTGACGATGCGCCAGTCACCCATGCCCAGGGGCTTGAAGAGAGGCGCGACCAGCATCGACACGGTGGCCAGCATGCTGGCGCGCGAGTCCTCGACCATGTTGAGGCCAAAGTCAAAGCTGCTCAGGAACCACACCACGATGGTCGCGATCAGAATAACCGAGAAGGCCCTCTGCAGGAAGTCCTTTGCCTTGTCCCACAGGAGCTGCAGGACGTTTCGCGGACGCGGAAGTCGGTAGTTGGGAAGCTCCATCACAAAGGGAACGGCCTCGCCCTTGAAGAGCGTGTTCTTGAACAGCAGGGCGATCACGATGCCCGTGACGATGCCCAGCAGGTACAACCCCGTCATGATCAGCCCGCTGTAGGCCGGGAAGAACGCCTGGACAAAGAAACCGTAGATGGGCAGCTTTGCCGTGCAGCTCATGAAGGGCGTGAGCAGGATGGTCATCTTGCGGTCACGCTCGCTCGGGAGGGTCCTCGTGGACATGACCGCAGGGACCGTGCAGCCAAAGCCGATGAGCAGGGCCACGATGCTTCGCCCGGAGAGGCCGATCCTGCGCAGCAGCTTGTCCATAAAGAACGCCACGCGCGCGAGGTAGCCGCTGTCTTCCAAAAGTGAGAGGAAGAAGAACATCGTCACGATGACGGGCAAGAAGGAGAGCACGCTTCCCACACCCTCGAAGATGCCCTGCATGACCAGACCCTTGACGACCTCGCTCACCCCCGCCGACGTCATGGCAGCCTCAGCAGCGCCAGCCAGCGAGTCGATCCCCGCCGCCAGGAGATCCTGCAGCCATGCGCCAATCACGTTGAATGTGAGATGGAAGACCGCCGCCATGATGGCGACAAAGACCGGAATAGCCGTGAAGCGCCCGGTGAGGATCTGGTCTATGCGCGAGCTGCGAACGTGCTCGCGGCTCTCGTGGGGCTTGGTAACGCACTGGTCGCACACGCGCTGGATGAAGGCAAAGCGCATGTCGGCGATGGCGGCAGCGCGGTCGAGGCCACGCTCGCGCTCCATCTGGAGGGCGATGTGCTCGAGCGTCGCGCGCTCGTTCTCGTCGAGGTCGAGCTGGGCCAAGATGAGCTCGTCTCCCTCGAGCAGCTTGCTCGCGGCAAAGCGCACCGGCAGTCCCGTGCGATCGGCATGGTCCTCGATCAGGTGGCTCACGGCATGCAGGGCACGGTGCACCGCACCGCCATGGTCGCGCGCGCCGCAGAAGTCCTGGCGGAGGGGCTTCTCCTGATAGTGCGCCACGTGCAGGGCATGCGAGACAAGCTCGGCCACGCCCTCGTTGTGCGCAGCGGAGATCGGAACGACAGGCACGCCTAACTGGGCTTCCATCGCGTTCACGTCGATGGAGCCGCCGTTGCCGACCACCTCGTCCATCATATTGAGCGCGACCACCATCGGGACGCCCATCTCGAGCAGCTGCATGGTGAGGTAGAGGTTGCGCTCGATGTTGGTAGCATCGACGATATCGATGATGCCGTGGGGATGCTCGTTAATCACGTAGTTGCGCGAGACAAGCTCCTCCGGCGAGTAGGGCGACATCGAGTAGATGCCCGGAAGATCGACGACGGACGTGTTCGCATGTCCGCGGATGGGGCCGTCCTTGCGATCGACCGTCACGCCTGGAAAGTTGCCCACGTGCTGGTTCGAGCCCGTCAGCTGGTTGAAGAGGGTGGTCTTTCCGCTGTTCTGGTTGCCTACGAGCGCAAAGGTGAGCACGGTGTCCTGCGGCAGGGGGTCGCCGCTCCCCTTTGGGTGGAACTTGCCCCCTTCGCCCAAGCCAGGATGCTGACTCTTGCTCGGTCGCCCGTGATGGTCGTCGGTCGGCTCTTGCGTGCTCTGCTCCTCGATGGGAACCACGCCGACCTCGGCCGCCTCGGCCAGGCGCATGGTGAGTTCGTAGCCCTGGATGCGCACCTCCATTGGGTCGCCCAACGGCGCAAGCTTGACCACGCTAAGCTCCGCACCGGGAATCACGCCCATGTCGAGCAGATGATGCCGCAGCGCTCCCTCGCCACCAACGGTCGCAATGCGTGCGGTATCCCCTGGTCTGAGCTCACTCAGATTCATCGTCTCGTTCAGCAATGCCATGACGTCCGCTACCTTCTATCTAAACCTTCTGTACGTTCCTTTTTTGCGAAGCTTTCTGTAGAACCTTTATATAGAAGCCTTTTCCTCAAATAAAAACGTTTCCTACCTGCTCGAAACGTCGTGGACGGAGCGGATGCACCTGCGCACGATCCGCACGAACTCGGTTGCGTCAGTTGAGCCCAGCCTCTCGAGCAGCTCACCATGAGCTTGGATGGCTGAGTTCTTGAGTCCCTGGGCGTACGTGCTGCCCTGTTCGGTGAGGCTCACGTGCACGCAGCGACGGTCAAGCTCATCCTGCATGCGCCTGACGAGACCCTTCTCCTCCAGTTTGCGCAGAATGTTTGCGATACGCCCCGTGCTAAGCCCGGTCTGCTCCCCCAGCTCGCCAGCGAGCAGGGTACGCTCGGAGGAGTAGAGGCAGAGCACGACACCGTCCTCGCCCCTGTTGGAGACCATCGACCCAAGACGGTTGACCTCTGACAGGTTCTCAAAGTGAAGGCGCGTGAGCTCCTCGGCAAGCTGTTTGGTGCGCTCGGTCATCCTTGGCTTTCGAATAAAAGTTTTCCTAGACTAACTACTGAATTGTGCGGCAAGGCGGAGGGTGTGTCAAGGGAGGGTGCTACACTGCAACGCTTCATCACGGACGGGCATCCGCGAGACAAAAAGCCGGGGCGCGCCGCGGGGACAATCTCCCGCACGACAACGCCCCGGCCAAGCCAGAGAGCTTTAATCAGCCAGCCTTACGACCTGACCTCGCCACCCGTGGCCTTCATGACCTTGGCCACGAGCTTGAGGTGCGCCTTCTCGACCTCCTCGGAGGTGAGGGTACGGTCGTCGGCGCGGTAGGTAAGCGAGAAGGCCATCGACTTCTTGCCCACGCCCACGCGCACGGGGTCGCGATAGACGTCGAAGAGGCGGACGTCCTTGAGCAGCTTGCCGCCGGCGCTGGTGATGCGCTGGACCAGCATCTCGTAGGTGACTGCCTCGTCCACGACGATGGCCAGGTCGACGTCGACGCCAGGCAGCGTGGGAACGTCCTGGTAGGGCAGCTGCTTCTGCGCGAGCGCCTGCAGCGTGTCGACGGAGAGCTCGAAGGCGATCACCGCGTCGGAGAGACCGAAGTTCTCCAGCGACGCGGGATGGATGTTGCCCACCCAACCGAGCGTGCGGTTCTGGGCGATGACCTCGGCTGCGAGGCCAGGCTGCAGCCAGCCGTACTTCTCGGGATCGGCCGGCTTGAACTTGACCTTGGTGATGCGCAGCGTGCGCAGCAGCTCCTCCACGATGCCCTTGGCATCAAAGAAGTCGTGCTTGGGGTACTTGGCGTTCCATGCGTCATCGTCCCACGAGCCGGAGAGGACGCCAGCCACAAGCGTGGGCTCCTTGGGCAGGCTCTTGTTCTCACGGCCAAAGAGCACGCGGCCAATCTCGTACAGGTGCACGTTTGCCACGCCGTGGTCCTTGTTGAAGGCCACCGCACGGAGCAGGCCAGGCAGCAGGTCGCGACGCATCTCGGACTGGTCGGCAACCAGCGGACGGATGATCTTGACGGGAACGCCCTTGCCCTCGTCGGGCATACCCAGGCGCTGGAGGTCACGCGGGTCGGCGAAGCAGTAGGTGCTGGTCTCCGAGAGGCCACAGGCACGCAGGGTCTGGCCGATGGTGCGCAGGCGCATCTGCTCGGGCGTCAGGCCACCGGCATGGTTCTTGGCTGCAGGCAGCGTGGGCTCGATGTCGCCCTCGCCGTAGAGGCGCACGACCTCCTCGATGAGGTCGATCTCGCGCGTGAGGTCGGGACGGTTGGTGGGAGCGGTCACCGTCCAGCTCTCGTCGCTCGTGCGCTCGACCGTGCAGCCGAGACGCTCGAGACGGACGGCCATGAAGTCGTCCTCGATGGGCGCGCCACCGATGAGACGGGCGCGGGCCGGGCGGAAGGCCATCTTGGGTGCCTCGACCGGCGCGGGATAGGCATCCACGATGCCCGGGCATACGGTTGCCCCGCAGCAGCTCTCGAAGAGGGCGGCCGCGATGCTCGAGACGTCGGCGCAGCCGTTGGCGTCGACCACGCGCTCGTAGCGGATGGAGGCCTCGCTCATCAGGTCGAGCACGCGGCTGGTGCGGCTGATGTTGCCGCTGTTGAAGGCCGCGCTCTCCAGGAGGACGTCCACCGTCTCGTCGGTGATCTCGGAGTCCAGACCGCCCATGACGCCGGCGAGTGCCACAGGCGTCTCGCCATCGTCGGTGATGAGCAGGTTCTCGCTCGTGAGCTTGCGCTCCTGACCGTCGAGGGTGGTGAGCAGCTCGCCGTCGCGGGCAGCGCGCACCACGATGTGGCGCTTGCCGTCGCGCTCGCTGAGCTTGCCGAGGTCGAAGGCGTGCAGCGGCTGTCCGGTGAGGAACATCACGTAGTTGGTGACGTCCACCACGTTGTTGATGGTGCGGGCGCCAGCGGCGCGGACGCGGTTGGCCAGCCAGTCGGGGCTGGGGCCGATCTTGACGCCACGCACCACGCGCGCGGTGTAGCGCGGGCAGAGGTTGGCGTCATCGATGGTCACGTCCACGAGCTCGCTCGCGTCGGGACCCTCCTCCTTCTGGATGGTCGGGAGCTCGATGTGGGTGTCCTCGTCGAGCATCGCGGAGACCTCGACGGCCACGCCGGTCATCGACAGGCAGTCTGGACGGTTGGGGGTCATCTCGCAGTCGATGACGGTGTCAGATAGTCCCTGGTACTCGGCGAAGTCCATACCCAGAGGGGCATCGGCGGGGAGAATCATGATGCCCGAGTGGTCCTCGGAGAGGCCGAGCTCGCGGGCGGAGCAGCACATGCCATAGGAGTCCACGCCACGCAGCTTGCTCTTCTTGATCTCGAAGCCGCCAGGCAGCACCGCACCGATCATGGCCACCACGATGTGGTCGCCCTGCTCGAAGTTCTGGGCGCCGCAGACGATCTGCAGCGGGACGGGGTTGCCGTCCTTGTCGACGTTCTTGTCGCCAACGGAGACGGCGAGCTTCCACATGTGGTCGGAATCGGGGTGCGGCTCCTTGGAGACCACCTGGCCGGTGACCACGTGGTCGAAGTCGGCGCCCATGCGGTCGACGGCCTCCACCTCGGTACCAGTGCGGACGAACTCGGCCACCAGGTCCTGGGGATCGGCGGGAACGTCCACCATGCTCTTCAGCCATTCATATGAGACGCGCATCTTGTTGCCTTTCTTCTACGCGATTTGATCGATCGGGATACGGCGGAGCCTAGAACTGACGCAGGAAGCGCATGTCGCCTTCCATGAGCATGCGCAGGTCGGGCAGGTCGTAGCGGAGTGCCGCCACGCGCTCGACGCCGATGCCGAAGGCAAAGCCGGTGTACTTCTCGGAGTCGATGCCACAGTTCTCCAGAACGTTGGGGTCGACCATGCCGCAGCCCAGGATCTCGAGCCAGCCGGTGTTCTTGCAGAAGCGGCAGCCCTTGCCGTGGCAGACGCCGCAGGAGACGTCAACCTCGCAGCTGGGCTCGGTGAACGGGAAGAAGTGCGGGCGGTAGCGCGTGGCGCGGTCCTTGCCGAAGATCTCGCGCGTGAAGTAGTCGAGCGTGCCCTTGAGGTCGCCGAAGGTGATGCCCTCGTCCACGACGAGGCCCTCCACCTGGTTGAACTGCGGCAGGTGGTTGGCGTCGGCGGTGTCGGGACGGAACACCGTGCCCGGGCAGATCATGTAGATGGGCGGCTTGTTCTGCTCCATGTAGTGCACCTGCATGCCCGAGGTCTGGGTGCGCAGCAGCACGTCGGAGTCGCC
>CADAQM010000025.1 GCA_902790135.1 uncultured Coriobacteriaceae bacterium | reverse complement strand
ACGCGAAGGCCCTCCGAGGGGAGGGCCCAGTTTGGCATGCCTGAACATCATGCAGTTGATCGCCTGTAGGAGGTTGACAAAACTATAGGAACACCCCCCGCGTACCTGTCCGCCCGGTAGGCGACCGTGGACGCGCCCACGCCGGCCGCGGCACCCGCCCGGGCGCACGACTGGCCCTCGGAGACGCGCCTGATGCACTCCAGCTTCGTCAGCACCGGCCTCGACTTGTAGGTCGCCCTGTCGGGGTCGCGCCTCGGGTCCCGCCTTATCCACCGGCGCATGCAGACGGCGGACGGGTGGCCCAGCTCGGCGACGAAGTCGTCCACGGACATCGCGCCCTCCATCGAGAACCTGAGGTCGAGCGCGTCCCTCTTCATGCGGTAACTATAGGCCATGCGGACTCCAATCCGGACTCGTCCGAGTCCAACTTTCTGTCCACACCCCCTGTTATCTACAATTCTGACATTTCTTCTTTAAAGAGTGTTGTTCCTAGAGCGATTGGTAAATATAACATCGCTGGATATACATATCTAAAGTAATTACCATTAGTTGGTCCAGCAAAATTTATCAGAAATATCATAAAGATAGGTGTAAGAGCGACTAATGCATTCATGTTTCTGTGCTTTATATCATAAGCAAACATAACTAGCGATATCCATAGATATATAGGTGCAGCATTGAAAGCACCGATTAGTGGCAATCTTAAGAAGGTATCTCTAATTGTTTCGTAATTATGTTGAAGACTCTTAACATGAAGAGGATAACGAAAACCAGTGTTCAATTCTTCGCAGTACTCATTTGCAACCTCCATCATTGCCTCACTCCATTCAAATGAGAATGTTATCTCAGGAGCTTGATTAGGGTCGAAATACTTATACTTATTATTCAAGAATGCATATATATATGTTGCAGGATGTCTAAAGAACATGCTCTTCCAGGCGACAAAATAATTGCTTATATCAATACTTGTAGCATCTTCTCGATACAACGTTTTAACTGGATCAGAGATGTCTGGATCATACGAAGATGCTACCTCATCATAGATGAGTACTTTATCGATAGCCTCTGTTTCACTCTCTGTCACGTCGTCAGGATGTAGCAAAAGATAACGTGCTGTTTGCTGAAATGGAATCGAGAGTACTTCACGTTTGCTGCCGGGTGCCACGTTCGCGATCGGTAAAAGTAGCCTATTGAAGGTAAGCCAGAACACAACAATCACAGGTAATAGTACTGCAGATATACGCCGAGAACCCCTTTGCGAAACAAGTGCTATAAGTGTTGTAACAATGACATATATACCATCGTTTCTAAATAGAATACTACAAAATGCTCCTAGAATGAATAAAGCATATATCATATTGCTATTAATGTCATTGCATAACCCATAAGCACTAGCTAAGAAAAGAATTAGCGACGCTCCGTATAGGGCATCTTTGCTGATAAGAATGACATTAGTTTGAACTTGAGCATTAAAGGCATAGCAACAAATGAGTACGAAAGCAGTTCCTAAATGGATACTGTTCAATCTATGAAGTAGACTAACAGAGTACGAGATTGCTAATGCTGTAATTAATACCTGTAGTAATACAACTAAGTATATGCCGAAACTATATGATCCGATAGTTGACTTTCCTATAAGAAGACAATAATGAATTAGCATCGTGTATGCTATAGGGTGATGATTACCTAGCTTTATACCACCATCTGTTGGACTCCAATATGGATGATATGTTTCGATATTAAAACCTTGAGCAATAATCCCAGGTGTATCTCCCATAAATTGTCCAGGATAGGCTATTAATGATACAGGGATTAAGATTATCAGCATGAGGCAGAATGCATATTTGAATATATGCTTAGATATATGTTTACATATTTCAGCGTTATTATCTATTCTCGGTGTCGACGAAATGTGTTCCATAAGATCGTCCAGCAAGATGAGGGCTGCAAGAAAGAGAATTGCCCAACTAATCATCACAATTACATATATTAGAATCGTGGTAATATTTATACTGAATGATTGTACATCAACTTGTCCAGAATAACGTTGTCCCTCAACCATAAAGAATGCAAAGATTAAAGCAAGTGAGATATAGACTATAGATGCTCTTCGCCCGCACTTTATACATCTTATACTGCGCGACAGTATCCAATAGTACGCTAATACAACGAAGAAGAGATTGAAGTCATAACTTAGAGAGTTCTTAAGATTCACGATGAGGGATTCATTGGTGTCCGTGTATATAAGTGTTGTTAGATTCGTATTAGTAAGAATCGTTATCAGAATGGCTGCTATTATAATCACAAGCGTATGAAGGCCCATTGTATTATTTTCACATGATTCCGGGTTGTAGCTATCAGCCATTTGATTTCTCAAACGCTTCTCTTGACTCTTTCTATCAAAATGCTTTGTCATTACTTCTCATCCTCGTAATCATTGCTATACAGCTAATATTGTTACTCTTCATCTATGGTATCATGAATGCTAATCGTACATTTCACTTAACTATAGGTATATGTTAGCAATTTTGGCGTAGAATTCGTATGTAATTCGAAATTAGTCTTTACTATCATATGAAATGTTGTAACTAACAGCTATGAGTATAGGCAGACTACAGGCGATAGGTATGGTATACCTGAAATAGTGACCATTACAGGGTCCAGCAATCATTATCGCTATTTGCATTACAAATAGCATATAGATTGGCATGCAGATATAACGGCCTCTTCTAATCTCAAGGAATAGCATAAATATCACTATCAATATAAAGAAGTATGTGGAACACAACACATCTAAAACTGGCAGATTTGAAATTAATTCACGATAATTCTCATAATTCTTTCTATAAGTTTGGCTTTTCGCAGGATATATAAAATCAGTGCCAATTTCAGCTAAAAGTTCATTTCCTTCTTCCATCAATTCAGCACCATATGAGTAGCTGTATGTGTCGGATCTAACTTCGCTGGGATAGAATATTTGATACTTATTTGCTAGTGTTGCTCGGAAATATACCTCTGGATGCTTTTTGAACATCCCATACCAGGCTTTGAAATAACGTTTTAGGTCATTAGAAGTCGCATCTTCGTTGAATTGCGACTTTACAGGATCAGATATGTCTGGGTTATAGAGCTCAGCAAGCTTATCTATAGGCAGGATTGCAGAAACGGCTGTCACTTCCTCTTCTGTCATATCACTCCTATACTCTGATGTGTAACGTGCTGTCTGCTGAAACGGGATCGATAACATTTCGCGCTTGCTTCCCGGTGTTATATGCGCGAAAGGAAGGAGCACTGAGTTCCATAGATAGAAGAAGGTGAATACCGATAATATCGCCACTAAAGTCTGTCTACGCCTTTTTGCGAACAAGAGTGTTGTTAATAGAACTGGTATAATTATATAGAAACCATCGTTTCTGAATAACATCATAAAGAACATTGAAATATACCATAATACTATGGTCCTTCTGTTGTTCTTTTCAGTCACTATCTCGGTTAATGAGCATAAGAATAGCATGAAGAAAGACACATAAATCATATCTTTAGAAACTACCATAATATATAACTGAAACTTCGGGTGCATCCCGAAGAACAGCAACATGATGAATGCAGTTGTTGCTTTCACTTCAAATTTCTTTATCATCGCATGTATACAGTACGATAATACTATGATAAACAAGAATGTCTGAACTATTACATATATGAATATGCCAATATTCCAGCTTTTAAATAGAGTTGTCCCTATCGCTAAACAACAATAGATGAGCAGGGTATGACAAATCGGATGATGATTGAATAACTTTACGTTATCATCAATAAGATTGATGTAGGGTACATATGCATCTATATTGTAAGCTTGTGCAATCTGACGATATGCATCCCAAGAGATAAAAGCTGGATAGCTAATCAGAATCACTGGTATATAGAGCAATGAAAGAAGAATAAAGCCAAAGATAAACGGGTGCTCCTCAAATCTTTGTTCTATCCATCTTATGCTAGTCTTTGCCTTGTTCTCTTCATCACTTCTATGTGCGGTTAAGAGTATGTCTAATAGTGAGAATAAGACGAAGTATATGCTCGTGTAACCGCAAAGCACAAGAATACACTCGAGAGTATAGAACTTTCCTTTCGTGAAGAAGTCGATTGCGTTGGTACTCTCGAAGTAGTGTCCCTCTATGGCAAATACGGAAAAGAATAGCGATGGTATCAAGTATACAACATATCTTCTATTTATACATTTACTGCTTCTAATGTACGTAATGCAAAGGTATAGCATTAAAAACACGATGAAATTCATAATATTAAATGGACCAAAGCTCTTCAAACAGTACTTGACCACATCATGGTCTAAAGAACTCCTGTCTAATGCTATTAGTTTCAGATTCGAGAGAACAGTAATTACCAGAGCTAAAGCACAGCTTGTCTTATCAAATCTGTCACTTATTTCCTTTGTATCACTCATACTGATTCCTTATAGAGATCATCACACCTACTCAGGAGTTGTAGGACAAGCTTGTTGTAATTGGTAATCTTTTTCAATATCTCTACGATATTAGATAGGACAATTGATATTCCAAGAAGAACTATAGTGATTAGCCACCAGTATTTAAAGCTATATGTAAAATTGTAATACCATAGAATTCTTACAAAGTTATGAACGAGGAAAATATTCATGGAATGTTTTCCAAGGTATGTCAGCACATCGCTAATTATAGGTATTCTTCCTATATACATGTGTACTAGATAACAGGTAAGTATCGGAATGATACCATCCCATACTGGTAGTATCACTGTATACCTTGTTTTCTGACGAAGGTACATCATTACCGCTCCAGCGACCAATATCACTAATAGCTTTATGATGCTATTGATACTATTATTGGTGCTGATTCTTTTGTCCTCAATCAGACCTATGATGTCTATGTCTGCGGACCATACCCCAATAGCTATACAAAATAAATAATCAGGTAAGTAACAGAAGTGAGTTTCCACACTAGGCTCAAAAAACATTCTTACCAATACTGAGACAAACAGTACTGAGATGATTCCAAACTTCTTGTAAGCCTTAATGAGCATCGGTATAAGAATCACAGCAATTGTCGCTAGTGACATATACCAAAAGGTTGCAAGAAAGGTAGGGGTGCTAAACATTTCGGCGAGTCCCAAGGCATCAATGAAAAAGTACAGTAGAGATAAGACTCCAGTACCATATAGAAATTCATATCTTCCACCGCGTACAACGATTACTGAGTATAATTGAGCTAGCATAAATACAAATATGAACCCGCTCAGCATTTTGATTAGTCTCTTTATAATTGCTTTTTCAGATTCTTTTGCTGTGAATCTGTACCCAGGGAATTGTCGTTTATAAGAAATCGTGATGCCATAGGCAGAGATAAATAAAAACAGGGCAACACATATTTTAAACGACAGGGCTATGAAATTGAATTTGCGCTCTGAAAACGGTGCGAATATTACAGTCTGACCCTCATAACGATCAGGAGCCAAAAAGCAATGATGAATTATGAGCAGGATAATGGCTAGACCTTTGACCTTTAAGGTGTCTTCCTTAGTGAAAGCGCTGCCTACTTTTTGACTCGTCGTATTTGCTCTTACCGTATTCTCCATTAGCGAGCCTTACTTGTGCCGGTTTTTCTATCGACCATACCCTCGCCCGCACTTGGTCTTTGCATATAGCTCGCTTGCATTGCTTGCTCAAGCGTTACAAGCTCTTTAGAGCAGAGCAAGAGAATCGTTTGACGCAATCATACTACTGGATTTCTACTGTCGAACCAACTAGTGGTTGTCGTAGTACTCGCAGGCACCCTCGATGCCACCCTGATAGACAGCTGATCCTTTCTGCAGCACGATACCCCGTGTGCAGAATTGTTGTGCCTGTTCAGGGGAATGGGTCACAAAGAGAACGGTAAGGTTCTCTTTCGCCATGATGGACTTGACGCGTTCCTCGCACTTCTTGCGGAAACGCTTATCACCAACCGAAAGGGCTTCGTCGATCACAAGGATGTCAGGATTGATTGACGAAGCAAAGGCGAATCCAAGGCGCGCTTTCATACCACTGGAATAGGTGCGAATGGGCTGGTCGATGTAATCTCCGAGCTCTGAGAACTCGTGCATCTCGGGAATGAGTGCATCGGTTTCCTCGCGCGTAAAACCCCAAAGTTGGCAGCGCATCTCCAGGTTCTCGCGACCAGACAGGTTGTTATCGAATCCTGCCGACAGCTCGAGCAGTGCGGAGATACGCCCGTGGACCTCGATTTTGCCGCGCGTCGGATAGCATACACCCGTGATCATCTTCAATGCCGTCGACTTGCCGGCACCATTAAGACCCAGCAGTGCAAGAGAGTCTCCACGATTCACCGTAAAGGACAGGTCGTCAGTCGCATTGATGGTTTTGTAGGACACCTTGCGAGAGAACGCTCCGAGGAGGCGCTGCTTATCCGTCTTATAAAGCTTGTACGTCTTATAGACGTGATCGAATCTGACTGCAATTGGATTTGACGCGTCGCGATCACGGATAATCCGTGCTTCACCTTCACCGGCCCAACTGATGCTCTCACTCTCAGAGCTCGCAGCTCTCAGGGCACGAAGCTTCAACGAGTTCTTATCAGCCTTAGAGGACATCAGGCACCTCCTTGTGCAGGCGGCGATAGCTGTGCGTGGCAAGTATGGTCACCAGCACGCACACGAATAGATAACAACAGAGTGCCTTTGGTTGCTGCCAAATCCACTTCTGGTCTATGAAGCAATCACGCACTGCTCTGCAACCCCATGCAACTGGATTGAAGTTCATAATCGTCCTGAAGATGTGGGGAGACTCATCAAGCTGAAATAGCACGCCAGAAAGCCAGAAGAACGGTGTCGTAAGCGTTCCAATCAGCTTTGCGAAGTCACGCGAGATGGCAGAAAGCGGGGAAAGCCAAATCGACCACATAACCCAAAAATACATCATCAATGCAAACACTAGCGGAAGCTGAAGAAGATAGATGGTCAACTTAATGCGAAGGAGAAGGCATGCCAGGATGGTAAATGCCATGGTTCCCGCTAGGACGATCATCTTGGACAAGGTGAAGAACGTCGAGATGACCGAAAGCGGGAAACGGATACGATTGACGAGAAACGAGTATCTGCGATAGACATCGCTTCCTAATCCGATCATATCGCCCATAAAGAACCACGGAAATACGCCTGCAGCCATCCAAAGCAGGAAGGGCATGCCGTTGACATCCGCTCCGGCACGCATACCTACGGCAAACGTAAAGTAGTACACGCCGATGTAGACTGCCGGCTTGACAAAGAGCCAAATCCAGCCCAGGGCTGCACCGCGGTACGTCTTGACAAGATCGATCTTCGCGAGTTCCCAAGCTTGCTCGCGCCAGACCCAGTTGTCACGCACTATCTGTAAGAACGTTTTTGCTAAAGCGAACAATGGGAGCCTCCCGAATCCTTATCTAGCAGCTTCCCATCATATATGGAGTTGTTCCGCTAGACGAGACAGAGATAGCCACTTGCACGGTATTGCCAAACACCCTAGCTCCCGTGAACGAAAGGACGAACGAGTGGCTGGCGGACGAGAATGTCAATCAAATCCAGTACGGCAAAGAACACAAAGCTAAATGCTATGCCTACTGCGATAAAAGCCATTTGCCCATGCTGTTGAAGAATGACATAGAGGATGCCGTAAGAGACCTGATGCCATCCGCTTGAGAAGAGCGCTTGCAGCACGTAGAAGCCCAGCATGCCGGAGGTAGCAGTGGTAACGACACGTGCGATCCGCGTGTTCTGGCTTTTCATGTCTGTGGGAAAGGCCAGCGCAAAGGCCAAGCAACTGGTAGCCATTGCGCAGGCAAAGGGTGATGTCGACTTGTAAGAAAGCGCATCCAAGAGGGTAAGGTCTATTCGCGTAGACGCATAGGTTTCTACAAAGACCGTTAACGCAATGCTCGCAAGCAGGAATGCGCCTGAGTAAGAGAGAGGGAAGCGTTTGTGCGAGAGCCATCCACCAATAACAAAGGACAGAGCATAAGTGACACCGCTCATGAGCTTACGCCACTCGAACAGCGAGCGTGAAGCCTCTCCCGGCGACACGAACGCGATATAGAAGTTGATCGCATACACGATTACAGTCAAGATAGCCAACACCGAGCCAGGATGCTTCAGCCTCGCCAACACTCGTCCCAAGTGGGGGCATAGCACGATGAGAGTGAGATATACCCATATGAATTGGAGTCCTCGTGTGAGCCATCTAAAGCTATGCACTGAGGCCGATGTTATGTCAGGCAGTACCATTCCCGCCAAAAGTGCGACCATGGCATAGGGCACAACAACTAGTAACACCTGTCCGATTCTTCGCACTGCATCGTGTGTATTGCGCTCACCGGCACGCGCATCCTTTACCGCAGCAGGTAGAAGAAAGCATCCCGATATCATGATGAAAACATGGTTCCCCCACGCCCCAAGTTGATCGATGGTTCCAAGCGTTCCCAGCATCGATGGGCGCCAGAGCAAGGCTTCGGGTGTTGCGGGACCCGTGCAGACATATTCAAACCATGGCTGGAACGTATGGAATACAGCGATACCAAGCATAGCTACGATACGTAGCACCTCTACAGAAACGATGCGAGTCTTGGTTCGATCCTGTCCCTTTGAAACCACTACTTCACTTTCCTCAAATCCTGAAGTTCGCTGAGCGTAGGGTGATGCTTATCCTTCTCGCTCAGGATGATGTCCGTGTCGGGAAGCAGCGGCCATTCGATTCCGATTCCCGGGTCGTTCCAACAGATACCACCCTCATCGTTGGGGTGATACACGTCATCGCACTTGTAGGCAAAGACGGCTGTGTCGCTAAGAACATAGAAGCCGTGAGCGAATCCGCGCGGAATGAAGAACTGACGATTACTCTCTGCCGAGAGTGTGACACCAGCCCATGCCCCATAGGTAGGGCTTCCTTCTCTCAAATCGACGGCGACGTCAAACACCTTTCCTTGGATAACACGCACCAGCTTCGCCTGCGGATGATTGACCTGAAAATGAAGGCCGCGGAGAACACCTCGGACTGAGGATGACTGGTTGTCCTGGACGAACTCTATATCGATACCACCAGCAACAAAGTCAGGACGTTTATAGGTCTCCATAAACGAGCCACGAGAATCGCCATAGGATCGACTCTCCACCACTAGGACCCCATCAATATCGGTAGGGATGAACGTGAAATTACCTGAGGTTATGGATTCCATTTGGCTCTCCGAGTGTATTACGAACCACGCAACACCAACCATAGTAGCAAGAATGTCGCTCGACGGTCTCACTTGGATAGAGAGCAAGGTGTTTTGTTGGAGCATGGTCCGAGACGTCTGGGCTTGCATATATTTCGCATTTCGAGCCCGTAGGAGTCCAGCACAAAAGAAAAGCGCCCCTTGGCAGAAGAATATCTTCGAACGACTTCGCCAAAAGCTGATGTCTTTGTTCTACCTCGACCAACCTTTGGCTCAATAGCTGCTAATCTTATGTTTCTATGCAGAATCGTCCATATGGGCAACTAGTAGTAGGTATTGCCTAATCTTATTCTCTTTATGTGTCCTATCTAAAGCATATACGTCTTGAGCGAGCATCTTCGCAGCTCACTTAGTGAAATGGGTGTCATGGCGATCACAGAAGCAAGCCCAACGAACGATGAAACCCAGGGTAGGGACGAAAAGTCACGTAACCATGTGTTGACCTGCCTCTTGTTCTTGTCCCTAGTTGCTGTCCTGCTAATTGGTGCGGATATTGCTCTTAGGCCAGCATGGTTCGAGTGGAATAACTACAGCACCACCAGAGGCTTCTACGAACAGCCAAACAACACAATTGAAGCTCTGTTTGTAGGTAACAGCAATGGTGTGTGTGCCTTCTCTCCCATTGCTATGTATGACGAACAAGGCATATGCGCCTATAACCTCTCTACAGAGCAGCAATCGGCTTTTATGTCTTACTACTGGATCAAAGAGGCGAATCGTCTCCACGGCGATTCGCTGCGCACCGTTGTGCTCGAGGTCAATGAGCTAAGGCGGTCTCCGGATTATGCGTATACGCAGAAGGCACTTATTCCCATGAGACTGTCAGAGGTCAAACTTGAAGCCGCTCGCGAAGAGAGCGAGATGGACGGAAATCACTCTTGTCTAGAGAACCTCTTTCCTCTCCTCTCATTTCATAGCAGATGGTCCAGCCTCGATTGGAGTGATTGGGCCAAGTTTGGGGCTGACCCAGAAAGCTATAAACGTGGCTATCGGTTCTCCACAAAACGCGTATCCGAGGCTATGGAAACAGATGAGCTTAACGTACCTCTGCAAGTCGTGACCAGTACAAAAATGAGTAACGGTCTAACTGAGGACTCCCTCCTCTACCTCGACAGAATTGCCGACTTCTGCAAGAGCAATGATCTCCAGCTCATTCTTGTAAAAACCCCAACGACGATTAGTTGGGGTTCGTCGCTTCACAATGAAGTGCAGGCATACGCAGATGAGCATGACATCGCATTCTTAGATATGACTATTGATCCCCTCATCACGGAGATTGGCTACGAGCCACCAATCGACACACACGATACGATGCACCTCAATTACTTTGGTGCCTTAAAAGTCTCCAGCTGGATTGCAACCTACCTGCATGACCAATGTGGCTGCGAAGACAAGCGAAATGTGGAGCGTTACTCTTTTTTGGAGGAGGATTCCAAGGCCTGGCATAACAAGTACGACGGTTTGATTCGTGCGACAGGATTCGACGAGGACATTTCGGAATATCTCCGTGACGTGTGCAAACCAGGCTACGCTGTAACTATCATCTGTCAGGACGATGCATCAAAGTCTCTCTCAGAAGAACAAAGGCTTGTGTTTAGACAACTGGGGCTCTCAGAATTGGCCCTTCTCGACTTCAGAGACTCTTACATTGCTGTTGTTAAAGATGGGGAAGTGGTCATAGAAGAACGCAAAGGCAGTCCACTTAATAGCACAGAGTCAGCAGATTCAGTTGAGTCGTCATACCTTTCCGAACCAACAGACTCGGCTGACTCTTCAGAGTCTGACAGCAAAGATAAAGAAGACGTTCTGGGTCCACTAAGTGTTGACTATCTTCTTCCAGACAACAGAATCATTCACCTAAAGAGTGGCGGTCACGATGATGGTAACATTGCCTCTTTCAAGCTTGATAAAACTGAATACACGCTCAATCAGCGTGGAATCAACGTAGTTGTCTATGACCATGTGTCCCACGCCGTAATTGACAGTACTTGCTTCGACACCTTCCAGAGTGATCGACGTATCAGCCCAAACACGTACGAAGCTCTTGATTCGGCATTGGACCAAGGAGTCCGCTATGACGAGCTACCTACCAATCTCCAAGCAATATATCGCTATCGCTTGCGCTATAACTGGCAGTTTGACATCAAGCACTCGCACATCGAGGACGACAAGACACCCCTAGCTACTCATTTGAATATGCTTCTCTCCAAACCTGGTTTGGAGATTGCCATTGTGTCCTCGGGCAACATGGCACCCAAACTAGGAGAAGAAGAGCGCACTATGCTCAAAGACCTAGGATTGGTGAAACTGGCCAAGCTGAAGAAGCGTCAGCCGTACTGCTGTCTTATCGAGTCTGATGGTTCAATCAACGAGTTAACTTCGGACACGGAAGAAACGGCGCACCTTGAGAACGACCTCTGTCGCATTACTAGCAACGGAAATAGCGCCTCAGATTCTCACATCTGGCTAGTGACTAGTGGCTTTCCCCCATACAGTGATAGGTATTCACCTGGGTTATTCGTTGTCGCATACGATCCAGTAAGTCTTTCGGTAGTCGACAGCCGATGGTTCTAATGTCGTGTCCCTTTGTGTCAAACCATTCCGGTTCTTATGGGAGTGAGAGCTGATGGCCTTTACTCAGATGAACTTTTTGATGTTTATCACTTTGGTGGTACTCGTCTACTTCATCGTCCCCTTGCGGACTAGATGGGTTGTTCTCCTCCTAGGGAGTCTCACCTTCTACTATTTAAACAGCGGATACCTACTTCTCGTTCTTCTTGCTTCCATAGTCTTCACTTTCGTCATCGGTATTGTGATCCAGAACATCAATGACAAGGGAAAGGCACAGCTATCCAACCTGGGAAAAGAAGCGTCACGTGCAGAGAAGCAGACCTTGAAGCTTGCCACAAAGAAGCGAGCGCGTCTTGTGGTGACGCTTGGTATATGCGTCAATCTTGGAGCCCTGCTCTATCTAAAGTACTTCAATTTCTTCGTCGACATCTCCAACGGTACCTTGGGGACATCGTTTCCCATAAGGAAGATAGTGCTCCCCTTGGGCATTTCTTTCTACACTCTGCAAGCGATCGCCTATATCGTGGACGTATATCGTGGCAAAGTTACTGCTGATAGGCACCTCGCCAAGTTCGCTCTCTTCTTAAGCTACTTTCCGCAGATCGTACAGGGTCCTATTCCGCGCTACAAGCAGCTTGCCTCACAGCTCTACGAGGGCCATGAGTTCGATTACCGACGTCTTTGCCACGGAGCACAACTAATTCTATGGGGCTTCTTCCTCAAGCTCGTGATAGCGGATCGTCTTGCAGTTCCAGTCAATACCCTCTTTGTTGACTGGAAGCTCTACCATGGTCTGCTCATGTTCGTGTCTGCCGTGTTCTATGGCCTTCAGGTCTACGCAGACTTCTCTGGAGGCGTGAACATCGCGCGAGGCTTCTCGCAGATTGTTGGCATCGACCTTGAGCAGAACTTCCGCCAGCCCTACAACTCACGAAGCATCGAAGAGTTCTGGCGCCGCTGGCACATCACCCTCGGTGCATGGATGAAGGACTATGTGTTCTATCCGCTCTCGCTTTCGAAGCTATTCGTCGAAATAGGCAGGAAGTCGAGGAACATTCTCGGCAACTATGCTGGCAAGCGTCTTCCGCCAATTATGGCAATGTTTATCGTGTACTTCCTCGTGGGATTTTGGCATGGCCCAGATTGGAAGTTCATTGTATATGGTATCTGGAATGGCATCTTTATCACTCTTGGCATCCTCTTGGGTGAGCAATACACGCGCCTGGCGACGAAGCTTGGGTTTGACCAGCAGTCCATGGGCTGGAGAACCTTCCAGATAGTGCGTACGTTCATCATCTGCTCTTTTGGGCGTTTCTTCTCGCGTGGAGAAAGTCTTGAGGCAGCGTTTGGAATGATCAATCAATTTTTTCACGGTTGGTGCGACATAACCTGGCTCTTCGATGGAACGCTTACAAGCCTCGGATTGGAACGGCCGGATTGGTTGATCCTAGCGTGTGCTATAGCAGTCCTTTTCTGGATCGATTCTCTCCATGAGCGTGGCATATCCATCCGCAATACCATCGATGAGCAGCATGTCGTGTTTCGTTGGTTCGTCTACTGCATAGCTTTCCTCGCCGTTGTCATCTTTGGTGTCTGGGGATCCTCATACGACGCATCGGCGTTCATCTACGGGCAGCTCTAGCCTTGGGCGGTACAGCAATTCCCATGGAGTGTTTCCCACACGAGTGAATATCCCCCAGAGAATCTCCGACCTCACGGTTCGAGCCCATGCGCTCCCTCCGCAAAAGAAAAGCGCCCCTGGGTAGGGACGCCGGAGTTTATGGTGGAGATGAAGGGGCTCCCGCGCCGCCTCCGGCGGCGCTCGTTGGCCTCGCCTGCGGCTCGGCCCGCGACAGGCCACAGGCCTGTCGCGACCTCACGGTTCGAGCCCATGCGCTCCCTCCGCAAAAGAAAAGCGCCCCTGGGTAGGGACGCCGGAGTTTATGGTGGAGATGAAGGGGCTCGAACCCTCGGCCTCAGGCTTGCAAAGCCCGCGCTCTCCCAGCTGAGCTACATCCCCATATACTGCGTTACACCTTTCGTAATAACCGCCCCAGCGGCGACTCGGCTAGCGCTGGGGCGGTTATTCACAAAGAAAAGTGGTGGGCCTGACAAGGTTCGAACTTGTGACCTCCCGGTTATCAGCCGGACGCTCTGACCAACTGAGCTACAGGCCCAACGCGAGAATTAATAATACACAGACCCCCTCATAAGGTCAAGAAGAAATTTGAAAAGTTCTCTTTCGTCATTGTTCGTCATCAGTTGTCTATGGGTCGAAGCTTACCAAATGAATTCTTGCCGTTGCACTCGGTGGTTGTTTTCCCTATCATGCGCCTGTTGGATGAGGAGGTTACATGGTACGCATGGACATACAGACCGTTGTCATGGGAAGCCTTCAAATGGCTTCTCTCGTGGTGCTCAAGAAGCACGACGAAACTGGTCCACAGGTCCACCTGCCCATTCGGATTGGCCCCATCGAAGCGGCTGCAATTACGGCGAGCATCGAGGATCGCAAGTCGCTTCGTCCCCTCACACACGACCTGCTCTCTAGTGTGATCGACTCGCTGGGAGCGCGCCTGGCCTCCATCTGCATCGTCGACGTGCGTGGCACCACCTTCTACGCAACGCTTCAGCTAGTCCGTAGCGATGGCTCTCGTACCGATGTCGACTGCCGCCCCTCCGATGCCATCGCGCTGGCCCTCCGCGCAGGTGCGCCGATATTTGCGCGCGAGCAGGTGCTGAACACCGCCACTATGCCCGACTTCCACACGGTCGAGCAAGACAATGAGGAGCGCGAGTTCCAGGCCTTCCATGACTTCGTAGAGAACCTGAGCCCTGAAGACTTCGCATAAAGACCCTGCGCAACCTCACAAACTGGCAAGAAGAGCAACGTGCCCTCGCAAACCAATGCGAGGGCACGTCTCTAACTCTGTGGTATGAGGGTTACTCGTCGATCAGCGTCTCGTCGAGGACCTCTTCGCCACCGATGTCGATGGGGTCATCATCGGAGGGTACACCCAACTCGAGGGCACCCTGCATCGGGTCGACGCGGGCGGCCTTCTTCTTATGGACCACCATGCGCGCGAGGGCACCGACGCGGTCGTTCTCGCCGAGGTTCATGACCTTGACACCCTGGGTCGAGCGGCCGAGCTTGGAGATATCGGACGACTTGACGCGGATGACCACGCCCTCCTCGGAGACGATCATGAGCTCGTGCTGTGGGCCAACCACGCGGCACGCGACAAGGTTGCCCTTGCGCTGCGTCATCGCGATAGTGTACACGCCCTGGCCGCCGCGCTTGTGCTCCGGATAGTCAGAGACCGGCGTGCGCTTGCCGAAGCCCTTCTCGGTGATGACAAACAGGTCGCCGTTGCCGTTGGAGATCTCCATGCCAAGCATGGTGGCACCGTCCTTGAGGGTGATGCCACGCACGCCGGAGGTTGCCCTGCCGGTGGGCCTGATCTCGGACTCGTCGAAGAGGATGGCCTTGCCGTGGCTGGAGCAGAGGATGACCTTCTCGTTCTTCTTGACGCGGCGCACGTTGACCAGCTCGTCACCCTTCTTGAGGTTGATGGCGATGAGGCCGTCGCGACGGGTCTTGTCGTAGTCGCTCATGGCCGTCTTCTTGACCATGCCGCTCTTGGTGGCAAACAACAGGTACTCGTCCTCGGGGAAGCTGCGGCAGGTGATGACCGCCGTGGGATGCTCGCCCTCATCAAGCTGCAGGACGTTGACCAGTGCAGAGCCGCGCGAGTAGCGCGTGCCTGTGGGCAGCTCGTGTACCTTCACGCGATAGACCTTGCCCTTGTTGGTGAAGAACAGCACGAAGTCGTGCGTGGACGCAACGAAGAGGTCCTCGACGAAGTCGTTGTCCTTGAGCGAGAGACCCTGGATGCCCTTGCCTCCGCGCTTCTGGGAGCGATAGGTGACCACAGGCAGGCGCTTGACGTAGCCGGCGTGCGTGCAGGTGATGACCATGTCCTCCTCGGCAATGAGGTCCTCGACGTCCAGGTCCTCCGCTGCGACACCCGTAATCTGCGTACGACGCTTGTTGCCGAACCGCTGGCCAATGGCACCAAGCTCATCCTTGATGACACCGAGAATTTTCTCGGGGTGCTCGAGAAGGTCACGGTAGTAGGCAATCTGCTCGTGCAGGGCTGCGATCTGTCCGACGAGCTCGTCGCGTGCCAGACCCGTCAGACGCCTCAGGCTGAATGTCGTCGATGCCAAAGCGCTCGTGCATGCGTGCCTTTGCCTCGGCGTCGTCGCGACTCGAGCGGATGATGTGCACGACCTCGTCGATGTTGTCGACAGCGATGAGAAGTCCCTCGAGGATGTGGACGCGCTTGAGTGCCTTGTCCAGGTCGAACTGCGTGCGGCGGGTGACCACGTCAACCTGATGGTTGATGTAGTGACGCAGCATCTCGGGCAGGCTGAGCGTGCGGGGCACGCCGTCGACCAGCGCGAGGTCGATGACGCCGAAGTTGGCCTGCAGCTGCGTGCGCTTGTACAGGTTGTTGAGCACGACCTGCGGCACGGCACCGCTCTTGAGGTCGATGACGATGCGCATGCCCTTGCGGTTGGACTCGTCGCGCATGTCGGAGATGCCCTCGATGTGCTTCTCGTTGACCTGCTGTGCGATGCGCTCCTGCAGCGTGCCCTTGTTGACCTGGTAGGGAATCTCGGTCACCACGAGGCGCTGACGGCTGCCCTTGCCGATGTTCTCGACGTGAACCTTGGCGCGCACGGTGATGGTGCCGCGGCCGGTCTCATAGGCCTCGCGGATGCCATCGGTACCCATGATGATGCCGCCCGTGGGGAAGTCCGGACCAGGCAGGACCTTCATCAGGTCGTCCACCGTGGCATCGGGGTTGTCAATCATCATGTTGACGGCCGCGATGACCTCGTTCAGGTTGTGGGGCGGGATGTTGGTGGCCATGCCAACCGCGATGCCCGACGAGCCATTGACCAACAGGTTGGGGAAGCGTGCAGGAAGCACGGCGGGCTCGGAGAGCGACTCGTCGTAGTTGGGCTGCAGGTCGACCGTCTCCTTGTCGAGGTCGCGCAGCATCTCCATGGCGGCGTAGGTCAGGCGGCTCTCGGTGTAGCGCATTGCCGCAGGGGGATCGCCGTCGATGGAACCAAAGTTGCCGTGGCCGTCAACAAGCGGCAGGCGCATGGAGAAGTCCTGCGCCATACGGACCATGGAGTCGTAGATGGCCGCGTCTCCGTGCGGGTGGTACTTACCCATGACTTCGCCGACCGTCCACGCACTCTTCTTGTGCGGACGGCTCGGGACGATGTGCGCCTCGTTCATGGCGTAGAGGATGCGGCGATGCACCGGCTTCAGGCCGTCGCGTACGTCAGGCAGGGCGCGGGCGACGATGACCGACATCGAGTACTCGAGGAAGGAGGTCTTCATCTCCTGGCTCATCTCGATGGGCTTGAGCGCGCCACCATGAATGTCGGTCAAGTCGAGACGGGTACCCGCCTCGTCCGAGATGGTGTGGGAGAGGGAGGCGCCGGCGAGGTTGCGCTCGGGGACTACCGGGTCTCCGTACTCGTCGTACTCGACCTCCTCGTCCTCGTCTGCATCCTCGGCGTCATCGCCGTCGAAGATCTCGTCGATCTCGTCGGAGGCGTCGTCCTCTATCCCCTGGTCGAGGTCGTCGCGCTCGGCGTCGTCATCAAACAGGTCGTTATCGTTATCAGCCATATCAATCCTTCTGATGTGGTCGGGTTACTCCATGCGAAGGGCTAGATGTCCAGGAAGCGCACATCCTTGGCGTGCGTCTGAATGAAGCTGCGGCGCTTCTCAACCTGGTTGCCCATCAGGTTTGCGACGGCACGGTCGGCCGCCAGGGCGTCCTCGATGGTCACGCGCAGCATGATGCGGTTCTTGGGCTCCATGGTGGTTGCCCACAGCTGCTCGGGGTCCATCTCGCCGAGGCCCTTGTAGCGCTGCACGGTGTACTTGGTGGAGTCCTCGAACTTTGCCGCCTCGAGAGCCAGCTCCTCGTCGGTGTAGAGGTACTTACCGTTCTTCTTGCCCTTGGGCTTGAGCTGATACAGCGGCGGCTGGGCGACGTAGATGTAGCCCGCGTCGATCATCGGCTTCATGTAGCGATAGAAGAAGGTGAGCAGTAGGATGCGGATGTGCGCACCGTCGACGTCTGCATCGGTCATGATTACGATCTTGTGATAGCGAGCCTTCGAGATGTCGAACTCGGGGCCGATACCCGTGCCGATGGCAGTGATGAGCGAGGTGATGGTGTCCGACGAGAGGGCACGATGCTCCTGCACGCGCTCGACGTTCAGAATCTTGCCGCGCAGGGGCAGTACGGCCTGGATGGAGCGGTCGCGCGCCATCTTGGCGGATCCACCTGCAGAGTCGCCCTCTACGATGAAGAGCTCGGTCATCTCGGCATCGCGCACCGAGCAGTCTGCTAGCTTGCCAGGGAGGCTCGCGCTCTCGAGCAGGCCCTTGCGGCGGGTTGCCTGACGCGCCTTCTGGGCGGCCATGCGGCCCTTGGCGGCCTGGTTGGCCTTCTTGAAGATCTCCTTGGCCTGGTTGGGATGCTCCTCGAGGTACTCGGCCATACCCTGCGCCACCACCTTGTTGGTGAGAGTGCGCATGTAGGAGTTGCCGAGCTTTGCCTTGGTCTGGCCCTCGAACTGCGGATCAGGCAGCTTTACCGAGATGACGGCGGTCATTCCTTCGCGGACGTCGTCACCGGTGAGGTTGGCCTCCTTCTCCTTGAGCAGCTTGTGCGAGCGCGCGTAGTCGTTGATGGTCTTGGTGACCGCCGCACGAAAGCCCTCGAGATGCATGCCGCCCTCGTCGGTGTAGATGTCGTTGGCGAAGCTCATCACCGTTCCGGAGAAAGTGGTGTTCCACTGCATGGCAACCTCCACCTCGCCCTTCTGATCTGTCGGGGCATCGGGAGCGGAGGCACCAGTGATATAGACGGGATTGCGGTCCATGCCGGGCAGGACGGTCTTCTCCTCGTTGAGGAACTTCACGAAGTCGACGATGCCGCCGGAGTAGCAGAACTCCGCGACGCGCGGCTGGAGCTCGCGCTCGTCGGTCAGCGTGATCTTGAGGTTCTTGTTGAGGAAGGCCGTCTCCTGCAGGTGATCATGCAGGGTGTCGAAGTCATAGACGGTGGTCTCGAAGATCATGTCGTCGGGCCAGAAGGTGATGGTGGTGCCTGTGGTCTTGCTCTTGCCCACCTGCTCCATCTTGCGCACCGTCTTGCCGCGCGAGAACTCCATCTCATACACGCCACCGTCGCGCTTGACGCGCGCGATGAGACGCTTTGACAGTGCGTTGACGACGCTCACGCCGACGCCGTGCAGACCGCCCGACACCTTGTAGGCGTCGTTGTCAAACTTGCCGCCGGCGTGCAGAACGGTGAGAACCACCTCGAGGGTGGGAATGCGCTTTTGTGGATGACGCGCCACGGGGATGCCACGACCGTTGTCCTCGACCGTGATCGAGTTGTCGGCGTGAACCGTGACCTTGATGCGCGTGCAGAACCCCGCCATAGCCTCGTCGACAGAATTGTCTACAACCTCCCACACCAGATGGTGCAGGCCCGAGGCGCTCGTGGAACCGATGTACATGCCCGGACGCTTGCGTACCGGGTCAAGTCCCTCAAGAACCTTGATGCTCGAAGCCTCGTAGGAGTTGTTGCTCTTCTTTGCCACGTTTCTCCTTACGTTATGCCGTCCCAGACAATTGTCCGAACGACTATCATTTATGTGAAGCCTTAAGATTGTACTACAGCGTTAGTTTGGCTTCAGCCCAAACAAAACACGCTGTCGAAACTATGTTCAAACTTCATATGAGACGCTCAGAGGCCTAAATTCAGCGTTATTTGCCATTTTGCGATGTTTCTAACTTTTCACGCCTCTTTGATAGAACAACGGCCTTAAATGCGTTCGATTTCAGTGGTTCAGGCAGGTCGGAAACCAGAATTTGGGCCTCTTTGAGCTCTTGCGGGCTGAGTTCGGGCAACTCTACAGGCAGCTTTTTGGGCTCCTCGTGGCGCGCCCTTGCCGCATGATAGCCAGCCCTCGAGGGGATAAATTCTATGCCCGACACCTTGAACCCGATGTTTGCCAGGCGCGCAAGGTAGATGTCCTTGTTGACACCAAAGTCAGTGACCATCGCATGGGAGTCGACATACACGCCCAGCACGGGTGCCGCACCGGCCACGCGGGCCTTTTTGAGGAAGACGCCGGTCGTATGGTTGCGCTCTCGATCCCCGTTGGCCCGATACCACGCGGCGGCAGCGCGCTGGTTTGCCGACATGCGCGCGGACATACGCTCGTCGACCACCTCGTGCATCAGCGAGGAGATGCTCTCGGGCGCCTCAGCCTCAAACTCCAGCTCCCACTCATTCACCGAAGCTCACCACCTCGGAGGCAGCCAGAAGGTCGTCGGGGAAGTATCCCAGATTGGTGGTCGTAACGACCGTCTGGATGCCCTTCTGCACGAAGCTCACCACCGCCGCGCGACGTTGCTCGTCGAGCTCGCTCATCACGTCATCAAGCAGAAGCAGGGGTTGCTCCCCCAAGATCTCTGCGGAAAGCTCGACCTCCGCCATCTTCCAGGCCAAAACGACGGAGCGCTGCTGGCCCTGGCTTCCAAAGGTGCGCGCGTCACGACCGTCGATCGTGAAGGTGAAGTCATCGCGATGCGGACCGACAAGCGTCTGCTGTCGTCGGAGGTCATCCGGGCGCCCCTGCGAGAGACGCTCGAGATAGCGAGCGGTCAGCTCGTCTCGCGCCATACCCATCACATCATCGCCCAGGGAGCACTGATAGCTGCAGGCAAGGTCCTCGCCGTTGCAGATCTGCGCATAAATCTCGCTCACCTTGGGCATGAGGCGCTCGAAGAGTCGCAGGCGTGCCAGAAGCAGAGTCGCCCCGCCGAGGGCAACCGATGCGTCCCAGGCATCAAGCAGCGCGAGGTTGGGGGTGTCCTCCTTGAGCAGGCGATTTCGCTGGTCGACCGCGCGCTGATAGGCGGAGAGCACCTTGGCAAATCCGCGGTTTGCCTGCCTCCCGAAGGAATCGAGCTCGCCTCGGCGCTGGGACGCCCCTCGCTTGACGAAAGCGAGGTCATCGGGATTGAACAGCACCGACATCAGCGTCTCGGGCACGTCGGCCGACTGGCACGGCTTGCCGTTTCGCCTGAACTTGCGCCTAGAGCCCTCAACAAGGCAGGCGACGTCAATGACGCGACCGTCGCCGCGCAGGTGCATCGTCGCCTTGGCACTCTCGGCACCCTCGCGCACCAGCTCGATCGGACGCGGCTTCCTGAAAGATGCGCCAGCCGTCAGGAGCTGCAGTGCCTCGACCGTATTGGTCTTACCCACCGCATTGTGGCCGTGCAGTACCGTCATGCCCGGCGCAAAGGATATGTCGCGTTGCTCGAAGTTGCGCCAGTCGCGCAACTCGAGCGTCGATACCAGAAGGCCCACGTGCCTACATCCGCACCGGCATCAACAGATAGAGGTAGTTGATGTCGCCGTACGCCTTGAAGATGGCCGGCTGCATCGGCCCCTGCAGCTCGAGATCGAGCTCCTTGGTGGCACCGACCGCGTTGACGCAATCGAAGACGTAGTGGTAGTTGAGGGCGATTGACATGCTCGACCCCTCCACCTCGGCATCGATGAGCTCGGAGGACTCGCCCTGGTCGGGAGAGGATGCGGAGAGCTTCATCAGGTGGCCATCGGCGTCGGCATCAAAGCGCACCGACGGGTTGGAGGAGGCAATGACCGACACGCGCTTGAGGGCAGAGCCAAACTGATCGGTGTCGAGCTTGATGGCCGACGCGCAGGAGGCAGGCAGCAGCTGACGGTAGTTGGGGAAGTTGCCCTCGATCTTGCGGGAGATGTAGGTGGTGTTGCCAAACACGAATACCACCTGGCTCTCGGTGGTACCCACAAGGATGCGCTCGGTCATCGAGGGGGAGGAGAGCACGTCGTGGAAGGTGCCGCCAGGCACGATGGTAACAAAGGCCTCGTCGGTCGAGGAGGTCTCCACGTGAGAGTCGCAGACGGCCAGACGATACGAGTCGGTAGCCACCAGACGAATCGTGTTCTTCTCCACAGAGAGAAGAACACCCTGCAGGATGGGGCGCGAGGTGTCACGCGAGGTGACCTTGTACACCTTGTCGACCATCTCGTCGAGAAGGGCGCTGGGCAGCTCAATCGAGCGCTCGAGGGCAAAGGCTGGGAACTCAGGGAAGTCAGCCGCATCAAGCGTGTTGAGGCGGAAGTGGGACTTGCCACAAGAGAGCTCGAGCACGTGGGTCTTGGGAGTCATGGTGAAGCTCACCGCGGCATCGGGGAGTGTCTTGACGATGCTCGTCAGCACCTTGCCCGAGACGACCGTCGCACCTTCCTCCTCCACGTTGGCAGCGATCTTGTGTCGGATGGAGATCGTGAGGTTGGCCGTCTGGAACTCGAGGGTGCCGTCCTCGGCCTTGATATAGATACCCGAGAGATATGGCAGCGTGGAATTAGTAGCCATGCCCTTGGCAACCACGAGGAGCGCCTTGGCAAGCGACGACTGGCTGACGGTGAACTTCATGAGCCTCTCTTTTCTCTCTTATATAGATATAAAGACTAATAATGGTATTAAGTGCTGTTGATATGTTCAAAGACTCTTGAATCCGCTGGTAGATACCGTGAGCTCGACGCTACGAAACCATGGATTAACTCACCATGGCTCAACATCGAAAACCTGTCGAAAACCTTCTCAACACTACGCGGATACTTTTCGTCGCGTTTCGAAGAGTCTTCGACAAGGTTGTAAACACTAGGTCGCATCCACGATCGAATCCCTTAGTGTCTCGACGCGATCGTGGAAGTTACGGTCGCGCTTCTTGTAGCTGTCGACCCAGGCGATGCTGTGCTTTACCGTCGCATGGGTTCGTCCACCGAACTTCTTGCCGATCTCGGCGAGGGTGTTGTCGGTTAGTGCTCGAGTGAGCCAAATGCCCACGTGACGTGCCTCCATGAGCTCCTTGTTTCGCTTCGATCCGATGAGATCGGCGTGCGCGACGTCGTAATACTTCTCGACGGAGCGCTGGATGTGGTCAATCGTGACGATGCGTTGTCCGGTAGGCCACTTCTGGTTTGCGACGTCGATGATGTCGGTGCGGGTGATGCTCTGACCCGTGCGCTCGCGGCGGTTGGCCTGCATCAGGCACGACTGGACGAAGCCCTCGATGACGCGAATGTTGGTGCCCGCGCGCTCCGCCATCAGTCGGCGCATCTCCTCGGGAATCGTCCCCACGACGCCATCGATGTGCTCGTCGAGGGCATCTTGACGCATGCGCTCGTAGAAGGTATTGATGAGGTTGAGTTTGAGCTCGTAGTCGGGCACCTGGATGGAGACGGAGAGGCCCGAGTCCATGCGTGAGGTATCGCGCTCGTCGAACTTGCTCTCACCCATGCCCAACTGCGACGGAGAGCGGTCTGCGGCGAGTACGATCTGCTTGTTGTGCTCGACGAGCGTGTTGAATGTCTTGAAGAAGAAACGGATGGTGCCGCCGGCGGTCATCATGTTCTGGATGTCGTCGATGATGAGCACATCGACGTTCTGGTAGCGCGCGGAAAGGGCGCTCGACGCAGAAGTGGACGTGCGGTCGGTAGCGGCAATCACGTATTCGTCGACAAAGTCAGCCGCGGCCTTGTAGATACAACGCCTGGATGGGTCGTTCTTGGCGATGTAGTTCTGGATGGCGCGCAGGAGGTGAGTCTTGCCCAAGCCGCTCTTGCCATAGATGAACAGCGGGTTGTAGCTCTTGTAGTCGCCGTTTGCCACCTGTTTGGCCGCCTCGAGCGCATAACGATTCTCTTCGCCCGGAACGAAGCGCTCGAAGGTCAGCTTCGAGTCGGTCTGGGTGATCTCATCGGCAAGCTGCTCGACGTAGGCGAGCCTCTTGCTCTCCGCTTGCTCTGGCTCTGGCGCTATCTCCTGAACAGGTACGATAGGCGCAGACGAGGCACCGAGGACGCGCATCTCCTCGGGAGATGCCTCGTTGGAGACGCGTATGGTCCGCGTGTCCTTGACGAGGTCTACGACAAGGGAAAGGTGCTGGAACGAGGCCTGCTCGAGGCACTCTTCGATGATGCTTGCCTGTTGAGTAATCTTGCGCTGGGCAAAACCAAGCGTCGTGGACACATGAAAGGACTCGTCGTCCATAGAGACGGGAGTACAGCTTTCGATCATCGCCAAGGTCGAGCGGTTGAGGTCGTCGCGCGCACCGAGGAGCGCCATGACGTCGTCCCAAAGGACCGCCGCATCTGAGTCTTGATTCTGTACCATAGTGCACCCACGTTGAGTCGAATGTTGAAAACTGGGTCTACCATTATATGTTGAAAACTCAGGATGCCAAGGGAAAATGTCGGAATCTCGGGTGAGTGACGTGCTCAAAGGGCAGCGTAGGTGCGCTATCCCCTATGGGGAATGGTGTCAGAGACCTAGCAGCTGTTTGCCCTGAGGGGTCAGGAAGCGCTTCTGTCCACCCTGCTTGCTGAGCAGTCCCCTCGTCTCGAGCTGCGAGAGCACGCGAGACCAGGTTGACTCTGATAGTTGGTACGCAAGAACCAGGTCACGCGGACCCACGGACTCGTGCGTACGCAGATACTCGATGACGAGAAGCTCTCGGTCGTTCAGGTCAAGCTTTGGTGCAGCTACGGGTGCTGCCTCGGGATTGCTCGCAGCAAACTGCGTCGGCATCTGCTGCGAAAAGCTTGCTTGCGGGGGAGTCTGCATTGGCACACCCTGCTGCCAAGGCTGCGGAGCCATCTGCTGACCCCAAGCCTGGGCGGGCATCTGCTGGTTCCAGGGGTTGGGCGCACCATAGGGCTGGGACTGCTGCCATGGCTGCTGCTGAGGCTGCTGGGGCTGCCAATACTGTTGGGGAGCCTGGTACTGACCCGGGTACTGGCCTTGGTACTGAGGTTGGTATTGCTGCTGGTAGAAGGCACTGTTTGGCATCTGGGGAGAAGGGTCTTGTCCATGCACCAGCGAGACGGTTACCACCGTTCCGTTGTGTATGTTGTCCTCCACGGTGAGCGAGCCGCCCTTGTCCTGCAGCCATTGCTGTGCGTAGGGAAGCCCCGATCCGACTCCCCTGATATAGCGCTTCATCTCGGCCGTCGCCGAGGTGGTGCCATATTTCAGCGCGAGGCCCTTGTCCTTGATACCCGGTCCCTGGTCGGAGAATCTGATGGTGTTGCCACCGTCAAGGATGGAGATGGTCGGCTCGATAAAGTAGGCGTGGATGAGGTTTTCGACTACCTCGCGAATGACGGTAAAAGGAATCTTGCCACCCTGCTCGGATGCCAGTCTCGTGACTGTTGCAGTGATTTCCTCAAGGTAGGTGCGGATGTCGGCGGGCTCGACAACCACCACGCGCGGTGCTGCCGCAGCATCGTCGAACACGGCAATGCGTGCGGGGTAGCGAACCTCGAGTGAGGATGCCTCGTCTGAGTTGTTCTGTGCCCCGTTCTCGACAAACGGGTAGAACGAATCCGACAACGCCCAACCTTTCAACATCATTTCACCCAGTGATGAAAACTTTCAAAACTTGCATGCAAGAAATGAAAGTTTTCAACGATGGAAGAATACCTGTTGATAACCCTTATCAGCAAGCAACTAGCCTTATAAACATACCACCGTTTGCAGTCGTTGCACCACTATATGCAAACAAACTTGCAGAGCTGCCAGCTCTAGGCACCTCATCAGCGAGATCTTTGAATTCTGCGCATTTTTTGTGACTCGGGTTGGTTTCAAAAGTGTGTTTGACAGGCGGTTGTCAACAAACTTACAATCGATAGGCTTGACTAGATTGACGTTACTATCTCTCAGGAGGTTGACATTATGAAGCGTACGTACCAGCCCAACAAGCGCAAGCGCGCAAAGACCCACGGCTTCCGTGCTCGCATGGCCACCAAGGGCGGCCGCGCCGTTATCTCTCGTCGTCGTGCCAAGGGCCGCAAGAGGCTGACCGTCTAGGCTTCGTATGGAGACCATCAAGTCCAAAAAGGATTTTGGTCGGGTCTTCTCTGGTGGCAAGCGGGCCAACCACAGGCTCGTCCGCATGACAGTTTTGAGACTTAGCGAAGGCGGCCCGGGAAGAGTCGCCTTCGTTGCGCCTAAGAGGCTGGGAAATGCGGTTTTCAGGAACCGTTGCAAGCGCGTACTAAGGGAGGCCGCCCACGAGGCAGGCTTTCCCAAAGAGGGATACGAAGTCATTTTCTTTGCTACAAAGGAGTCTCATGACGCGCATCCCCATGAGGTCGCAAAGGCAATGAGTTCGCTGATTGGCAGGTTCGAAAAGCGGGACAGACGGTGAGGCAAACCATGAAGCGCTTGCTCATGGCTATGATCAGGTGGTATCAGCGATACCTCTCACCACTCCTGGGGCCGCATTGCATCTATACGCCTACCTGCTCGGCCTATGCCCTCGAAGCCATCCAACGATACGGAGCACTCAAGGGCACCTGGCTTGCGATCCGTCGTATCGCCCGGTGCCACCCCTTCCATGAGGGCGGGTACGATCCCGTTCCCTGAGCTTTGACAGAAATGTCCACGGAGGAAGCATGTGGGATTGGTTTATATCGTTTCTGACCACGGTTCTTGCCACGCTGCAGGGCATGGTCGGTGACTGGGGTATCGCAGTCATCATCCTTACCTTCATCATCCGCCTGCTCATCATGCCTTTGATGACCAAGTCCACTGCTTCGACCGCACGCATGCAGGTCCTGCAGCCAAAGCTGGCGGAGATCCAGGAGCGCTACGCCGATGACCCCGAGCGTCAGATGGCTGAGATGCGCAAGTTCCAGGCGGAGAACAACTTCAACCCGCTTGGCGGTTGCCTTCCCATGTTCATCCAGATGCCGGTCTTCTTTGCACTCTTCACGGTGGCACGTAACGTTCCCGAGGGAGCGAGCTTCCTCAACATCATGCCGTCGATTTCCATGTCGGTGAGCGAGGCGGTGGCTTCGCTGGGATTCCCCGGCGCGCTGTCTTACGTGCTCTTTGACGCGGGCTTTGGCCTGATGACACTTGCCCAGATGCTTGTGAACGTGAAGAACGTTCCCGAGGACCAGCGTCAGCAGAACATCATGATGGGCGTCATGATGGGCGTCATGATGGTGTGGTTCGGTTGGTCCGTGCCGGCAGCAGTGCTGCTCTACTACGTGACTTCTGCCATCTGGCAGGTCGTTCAGCAGCAGCTGGTCACCAAGCGCGTGACCGAGCAGGTCAAGGCTGAGACTGAGGCCAAGCTGAAGGAGCAGCCCGTCGAGATCAACGTGACGCGTCGCGAGAGGAAGCCGCGTCCGAAGAAGAAGAGTTAATCTAGGCTAACTTGCCTTAAGGAGGTACACCATGGAGGACGAGCCGATGCTCACTCCTGATATCGATGTTGAGGCCGCGGATGCCCCCGCGGATGAGTTTGCCTTGATTCGCGAGCACTATGAGAGTGGTGTCGCCCTGACCGACGATGAGATTGACCTCGTTGCCGATACGGCCATCACGTATGTCCGCGAGCTCCTTGGTTTCTTTGGGGAGAAGAAGGTATCGATCGACGAGTATGAGGGCGACGAGGGCGAGCTCCTGCTTGATGTCTCTGGCGGGGATCTTGCCGTGCTTATTGGGCGTCACGGTCGTACCCTTGACTCGCTCCAGATGATAGTTTCATCTTTTATGAGCAATCGCCTCAAGTTCCACTATCCGATTGTCATTGACATTGAGGGATACAAGAGTCGCCGCAAGGAGAAGCTGGTCAACCTTGCTCATAGTGCAGCGGCTCGTGCGAAGCGCCAGCATGGCCGTATTTCGCTCGCACCAATGAACGCCTACGAGCGACGCATTGTTCACCTCGCTCTTCTCGATGACGTTGAGGTGACCACGCACTCCGAGGGCGTCGATCCCGAGCGCCGAGTGGTTATCACGTATGTGAGGTCCTAAGTAGTACGCACTCATATAACTAAGCCAGGCACAGGGGAGAGCCACTAAGGTTCTCCCCTTCTTGTATGTAACGAATCTAACCAGATAGAGCAAGAGATACCTTTGTATGAGGTATCTGTTACAGTTTCTGACAGAACACTGTGACGCGGAAGGGTTTGGCAGCAATCGATGATTGATACTCCGGACAATAGAGCATACCTTGACACTTGCCTGAGAGCCTATGGGATCCAGGCTGACGACCGACAGCTGAAGACGCTCCTCCAGCATCTCGACTTAGTTGTTGAGAAGAACAAGGTGGTCAACCTTACGCGCATCGTCGACCCCCTTGATGCTATCCTCCGGCATGTCGTTGACTCGCTTCTGCTGTTGCCTTCGCTCGAAGCCTTAGAACTCAATGAGGGTGCTCGCTATATCGACATCGGGACTGGTGCAGGATTCCCTGGCATCCCTCTGGCAATCATGACTGGCTACAACGGGCTGCTCATCGATTCAGTAGGTAAGAAGGCAACTGCTGTCAATGAGTTCTGTGAGGCCTTGGGAATCGATCATCTTGTACAGGGTCAGGCAGTGAGAGCAGAGGACTTGGCTAGAACATCAGCACATAATTTTGATGTGGTTACTGCACGTGCTGTTGCAGAGCTCGGCGTATTGATTGAGTATGCGTCTCCCTTGCTTAAGAAGGGAGGTCACTTGGTTGTCTCGAAAGCTCGCATTTCAGAGGATGAGATAGATCAAGGTACAAAGGTTGGTGACATTGTCGGGCTTCACCTTGTTTCACGTGAAACCTATGAGCTTCCTGATGACTCCGGCCACAGGGAGATACTGACGTATGTTCATGACACTAAGAGCAAGATAAAGTTGCCGAGGAATACCGGGATGGCAAAGCATCATCCTCTTGCGTAGTTGTTTCACGTGAAACAGGTTTGCGTACGAAGCGATTGATGGCACTACTCGATACTAGAAGATGAATGGTTGTTTCGATCCTAAGAGCTAGAGCTGAAGTTAAGTTCTAGACGACGGACTCGCTGTTTCACGTGAAACAAGATGAGGAATATGTACGTTGGTCGTAATCTAACGTCTGTATGCAAAACAGCCAATGCTTCTGGAGCGTCAAGAAGACAACTCTGAACGATGATAGCTGCACAGGTTTCACGTGGAACACATTCATGTACTTTGAATACAGGCGCAGATCTAGAACTGGTCTTTCCGCAATGAAGAGAAATGTGTCATCGGAAGAGACTGTTCATGGAATTTGAACTCACTAATGAAGCCAGGATTAATTCGCAGAGTTTCACGTGAAACAGAGTTTGATTAAATAGCACTGCCTTGATTGAGGTCAAATCAAGTATTAGAAGACAATCAGTAGATGCAAAGAATAGAGTGACATAAGAAACGTTTCAAATTGAGAGACACGTTTCACGTGAAACATAGGAACGAAAGAACTCTGAAGATAAGCTAACGAAACAGATAAATAGTTTGTTGCGGCAATTAGGTTAGTTTTGACTAGTCAATTGCTCCATTCACTAGTTTGTTTCACGTGAAAAGTACGGTTGCACGAATTGCTAGAGTCATTTGCGATTTACGACGTTTCACGTGAAACGATGCACTATTATCTAATAAACCAAACATACGGAGCTATAACGGAGCAGTTGGAGGCAAAGTGGGATACCTTGATACAAAACGGGGAAATCCGCTCAAAAAGACTAAGGTAATCGCAGTTATCAACCAAAAGGGCGGCGTTGGTAAGTCTACAACGGTTGTAAATCTGTCTGCGGCACTTGGAGAGGCCAAAAAGAAAGTACTTGTAGTCGACCTGGATCCACAGGGAAACACTTCGAGTGGCTATGGTATCGAAAAGGAAGAGCTCGAGCACGACATCTACGATGCACTTCTTGACGATTATCCGGTTGAAGACCTCATCATTGATACTTGCGAGAAGAATGTGTTTGCAATTCCAGCAACCATCCAACTTGCAGGTGCAGAAGTTGATATGGTGACGGTCGATGGTCGTGAACATCTTCTCAAGTCTTTGCTCTCTCCTATCAACGAACATTTTGACTATGTTCTTATCGATTGCCCACCATCTCTGGGTCTCTTGACGATAAACGCGCTCGTTGCAGCCGATGAATTGCTGATTCCGATTCAGTGTGAGTTCTACGCTTTGGAGGGTGTGACAAAGCTTCTCGAATCCATGCGCATGGTCAAGAATCGTCTGAATCCCGAACTTGAGATCTTTGGCGTCCTTCTGACGATGTATGACGCTAGAACTACCCTATCCAAGCAGGTTGCAGAAGAAGTTACCGCATACTTTGGTAAGAAGGTCTTTAAGACAATCATTCCTCGCAATGTGAAACTCTCAGAAGCTCCGAGTCATGGATTACCGGTTACGCAGTACGCAAGAATGAGCAAGGGTGCACAGGCATATATCAAGTTGTCAAAGGAAGTGATCCGTCGTGGCTAAGCGTTCTGGCTTGGGAAAAGGCTTAAATTCCCTCATGGGTGGTGCCGATGCAGAGGTTGCAGCGGCGGTAACTCCCGACTCCATACTTCCATTGAGTGAGATTCGCCCAAACAAGGACCAGCCTCGTAAGAACTTTGACGAGGATGCACTCGAAGAACTCACTGATTCAATCAGGCAGAATGGTGTGCTGCAGCCGATTCTTGTTAGGAAAAAGGGACAGAAGTACGAGATCGTTGCCGGAGAGCGTCGTTATCAGGCATCAAAGCGTGCTGGTCTCACTGAGATACCCGTCATCATCAAGGATATCTCGGACGAGGATGTCTTCAAGCTGGCTCTAATTGAGAACCTCCAGCGCTCTGACCTCGATGCAATCGAAGAAGCCCAGGGCTTCAAGGCACTTCTGACGAAGACAGGTATGACTCAGGCTGAGCTGGGACAGTCTGTCTCAAAGTCCCGCTCTGCAATTGCCAACTCCTTGCGTCTGCTCGATCTACCAGAGGAAGTTCAGCAGATGATGGTCGAGCGGAAGATTACGGCAGGACATGCCAGGGCAATTCTTTCGGTTGCTGATGACGATGCTCGTATCAAGCTTGCGCAGAAGGTTGTCGATGACGGTTTGAGCGTACGTCAGACAGAAAATCTTGCACCACTGTTTTCTGTCACAGATAGGCAGCCACCGGTCCGTGTGGCAACTCCTCAGTCTTACAAGAGGGCTGCCCGCCAGCTACGACTTGCTCTGGATACCAACGTCAAGGTAAAGCGTCTGAGGAACAAGAACAAGATTGAGATCGAGTTTGCAGATGAGGAGCAGCTCGCAAAGCTGGTCGAACAGCTGAGCAAGGTTACGATGGAGGGTGGTGAGTAGCATGAGGATTCTCAAGCAGATTCGAAACGGACTCATTGCTGTCACTGCATTGTCCGTGCTCGGAGTTGTTGCGTATCAGGTGCTTCTCGACGATGTGGCTAAGCAGGGTATCTCATCGATGAATCGGACGATTATCGATTCTTACGTTAAGCTGCATACGCTCGTCAACGACCATATCGGTACGATCATGGACGAGGAGACTGTCCGCCAGAACCGTGAGCAGGTACGTAAGGCATGGGAAGATTTGGGGTTCTAAATAGTAGAACAGTTGTTCTGTTATAGAGGAATAAGGAAGGGGACTCGAGCACAATCGAGTCCCCTCTTGCGTTACTTACTTGCCCAGACGCTGCTTAAGCTGACCGCATGCCGCATCGATGTCCTGACCACGGGACTGCCTGATGGTAGCCTCGACGCCGACATTAGCGAGACGCCTGACAAACTCGCCAGCACGTGCATCAGAGCTCGGCTGGAAGCGCGAGCCCTTGACCTCGTTGAGCTTGATGATGTTGACGTGGGCAAGATTGTCGCGACAGAAGTCGCAGAGAGCGCCCAACTCGTCTTCGGTGTCGTTTACTCCACGAATCAGCGCATACTCATACGTCGGTCGGCGCCCAGTCTTGTCCACGTACTCGCCCATCACCTCGTAGAGGTGCATAAGCGAGAACTTGCGAACGCCAGGCATGAGAGCATTGCGTGTACGCTGAACAGCCGAGTGCAGGGAGACGGCGAGCGTGAACTGCTCTGGCTCATTGGCAAAACGTTTGATGGCAGGAATGATTCCGCAGGTAGATACCGTAATATGACGTGCGCCAATACCCAGGCCGTCAGGAGAGTTGATCTTGCGCATCGCAGCGAGCGTTGCGTCGTAGTTGACAAAGGGCTCGCCCTGACCCATAAGGACGACGCTCGAGACGCGAGAGTCAAAGTCGTCGCGCACATGGATAACCTGGTCGTAGATCTCGCCAGCGGTAAGCGAGCGCGTCAGGCCAGCAGCGCCAGTGGCGCAGAAGGCGCAGCCCATGCCACAACCAGCCTGTGATGAGACACAGACGGCAAGCTTGTTGCCAGAAGGCATGCCCACGCACTCGACGGTTGTGTTGTCAGCATAGCGAAGCAGGTACTTTCGACTGCCATCTTCTGACACCTGACGAGCGACCTGCGAAACGCCACCAAGCGTGAACTGGTCCGAAAGTGCCGAACGCAGCGCCTTAGGGAGGTTCGTCATGTCATCAAACGAGGAGGCACCCTTCTCCCAGATCCACTCTTCGATTTGTTTCACGCGAAACGCCGGCTGGCCGAGCTCCTTGAGCGTTTCGAGTAGCTGACCATGCGTCAGGGTGCGCAGATCGGTGAGACCCGTGCTCCGAGATGCTGTGTTTCTGGCTTCTTGCATGATTTCGAACCTCTTCTACGTCTGAAAATCCACGTGGGGTACCATCAATCTGGTAAATGCGTGCTCAACAGGTGAGTCTAGCGCAAGCAAGGTTGCAAAGGAGTTTGCCTCATGGAGGTTAACGAGCTGACAGGTTGCAAGGTTGCGGTTCTTGCAGGAGGTTGGTCAGATGAGCGGGAGATCTCGCTCAGCTCGGGTCGTGCATGCAAAAAGGCCCTGCTAGAGGCTGGTTTTGTACAGGTAGACCTCCTTGATGTCGCGTCTCCGGTCTTTGTCGCGAAGCTGATCGAAGGCTCTTATGACGTGGCATTTCCCGCCATGCACGGCCGCTATGGCGAGGACGGATGCATCCAGGGCCTGCTGGAGATTCTCCATGTGCCCTACACGTTCTCAGGCGTCCTGGCTTCGGCAATGGGCACTGAGAAGGATGTCGCCATCACCATGTACAGGACCGTGGGCATTCCGACGCCCGAAGGAGTGACGCTTGCTCCTGGTTATGTGCCTGGTGAAGACGAACTTGCGCAGATAGTCGAGCGTCTTGGGCTGCCTCTGTTTGTGAAGCCGGCGGGAAACGGGTCGAGCTATGGCATCACGCGTGTGACTGCCGCTGAACAGCTCGAGGAGGCTATCCGTACCGCTGGTGCCAAGGGCGACACGGTTCTCGTGGAGCAGTGCATCACAGGTACCGAGATCACCGTGCCCGTGTTGGGAAACGAGGAACCGGAGGCACTGCCGATCGTCGAAATCGTGACGGGTGCGGAGTTCTACGACCTCAAGGTCAAGTACGAGCCGGGCGAGCTGCATCACGTGATTCCCGCGCGACTCGATGCCGACGTCTATGCACGTGCCCAGGAACTCGCCGTGCGCGCTCACAAGGTGCTTGGCTGTCGCGGGGTGTCGCGCAGCGATTTCATCGTCACCGAGGAAGGCGTCCCCTACATCCTGGAGACCAACACGATTCCTGGTATGACCGAGACCAGCCTGCTGCCCGACAGCGCGCGCCACGCTGGAATCGAGTTCCCCGAGCTTTGCCGTCGCATAGTGGAGTTGGCACTCAAGTAACACCGAACGACCTTTGCTGGGAAGTCTGGTATACGACAAGGAAACTGCAGGTACATGGTTCAAAGCAATGCGCAGGAGCTGCTTGGGCGGCTCCTGCTTCCCACAACGCCAAAAGATGTGCGCGCTCGGTATCTCACCCTTGCGGAACGTGCCCAAAAGGCCGACTTTGGCCCTCTCGAGGAGGACATGGTCGTGCTGGACACCGAGACCACGGGTCTTTCCTTCAGGGAGTGCGAGCTCATCGAGATTGCCGCGGCACGTATCAGCGGCAAGCAGATCGTTGACCGCTATCGTACCTTCGTGCAGCCTACAAAGCCGATACCTGCGGAAATACAGGAATTGACGGGGATTCGTGCGATTGATGTGGCAGACGCGCCCTTTGCTGAGGAGGCAGTGACGGGCCTTGCGGAGTTTGTCGGTGGTTCACCCGTCCTGGCACACAATGCGACGTTTGACCGTACGTTTATAGAGAAGGTCCCCGGTGGGTATGAGGTGAGCGACGTGTGGATTGACACGCTCTCGCTCTCGCGCATGGCCCTGCCCCTGCTGTCGTCGCACCGATTGTCGGACATGGCCGCTGCATTTGGCTGCGACAGCGTGACCCACCGAGCGATGGACGATGTCGATGCACTGTGCGGTATGTGGCCTGTCATGCTGCAGGGTCTGCTCGATCTTCCTGATGGACTGCTCGGGCTGCTCGCGGGCATGCACCCAGAAGTCGAATGGCCCTTCAGGGTCATTCTCTCGTACCTTTCGACGACGGACGGTGGCGGCAGCTTCTCGCTCAAGAGCGTACGCCACGATCTGATTGCTGGTACGGACTGGCACGCGCGCGTTGATGCAAATGAGGTGGCTTCGCTCAGCTCACCTTCTATCGAGCAGATACGGGCGGCGTTTGCCAATGACGGCCTGGTCTCGCGCATGTATGACGTCTATGAGCGCCGTCCAGAGCAGGAGGCCATGGCACTTGAGGTGCGAGAGGCGCTTGCGAGCTCGACGCATCGAGCAATCGAAGCGGGTACAGGTGTTGGCAAATCCATGGCCTACCTCGTGCCTGCCATAGAGTTTGCCCAGCGTAACGGCATTACCGTAGGCGTGGCCACAAAGACCAACGCCCTTACCGACCAGCTTGTTGCCCACGAGCTTCCTGCTCTCAAGCGTGCTCTTCCTGGCGGTCTTACCTTCACCAGTCTCAAGGGCTACGAGCACTACCCGTGTCTCAACCGGCTCCAACGCGCCGCGGTCAACGAGCTGCCCGCTATGCAGGGCAACAGCTATCGCTCCATCGAGTCGGTGGAGTCTGACATGCTCACGGCAATCGCGGTCACCTATGCATCAGTGTGCCAGGCAGCCGAAGGTGACCTTGACACGCTTGGCATACGTTGGCGATTTGTGCCCCGCGGCATGCTCACCACGTCTCCGTCGGAGTGCCAGCGCACGCGTTGCCCGTTCTACCCCAACGAGTGCATGGTGCACGGCGCACGCCGTCGCGCAGGGTGCTCGGACGTGGTGGTTACCAATCACTCCCTCCTGCTGCGCAACGTAACAGCAGATGGTCGTATCCTGCCCCCCATCAGGCACTGGATCGTGGACGAGGCCCATGGCTTTGAGTCCGAGGCCCGCCGTCAGTGGGCGGTCGAGGTTACGGGCGAAGAGGTGCGACAGTCATTTGAGAAGCTGGGAGGCACCAAGACAGGCACGATTCACACGCTCTTTGGGCAGATAACGCAGAAGGAAGGCTCCACGCTGCCTGCTAGCCTGCTCACCAAGCTCGCTGCCTCTGCCTCGCGTGCGACGGTCTCAACGGCTGACGTCTTTGAGGCCCTGCACGAGCTCACACATGTGTCCGGGCCCAGCGGCGGTTATGAGACTCAGACGCTTTGGATTGATGAGGGCGTTCGTCAGTCACGTGAGTGGGCAGGGCTTTCTGAGGCCATGCTGCGAGCCATCGAGCGTCTCGACGAGGCTGCAAAGGATGCCCACGAGACCGTCGAAGCCCTTGCGGACCTCTCACCACAGTTCGGAGGCGATCTCAAGGAAGCTACTGGATTCCTAGTCGAACTTCGTGACGCGCTCTCACTGATCGAAGCGGGAGAGGATCACACCTACGTGTACTCGGCGCGTCTCTCGAGGCGTCGGCGCGACATGGCGACGGAAGCCCTGCTCGCCGAGAAGGTGGACGTGGGCACGGATTTGGCCCAGCGCTGGCTGCCCGAGATGATGAGCGTGATCTTCACCTCTGCCACCATCGCCGTAGGAGAGTCGTTCGAGCACTTTGACCATGCCGTGGGCCTTGACCAGATTGATAAGAGCAATCGAGGCAGCCTAAAACTCGCTTCGAGCTTTGACTTCGATCGCAATATGAGTGTGCTGGTGTGTCGTGACATGCCTGCGCCAGGCACACGCAGCTACCTGCCGGCACTCGTGGACCTGCTCTTTGACGTGCATCGTGCCATGGGTGGCTCGGTGCTCACGCTCTTTACCAACCGTCGCGAGATGGAGCAGGTTCATAGCGAGCTGGCGCCACGGCTCTCGGCCATCGGGCTCGAGGTTGACTGTCAGGAGCGCGGATCGTCGCCACGCCGCCTGCGCGAGAAGTTCATGGCGGACGAGAGCCGGTCGTTGATGGCGCTCAAGTCGTTCTGGGAGGGCTTTGACGCGGCAGGTGACACGCTACGCTGCGTAATCATCCCCAAGCTTCCCTTTGCCAACCCCAATGATCCTTTGGTGCGAGAGCGTGACCTGCGCGAAGATCGCTCGTGGTGGCGTTACTCGTTGCCAGAGGCAGTGTTGTCGGTCAAGCAGGCAGCAGGACGCCTCATCCGTACGGGTACCGATGCTGGCATCGTGGTCTTTGCCGACTCGCGCGTGGCTACCAAGCGCTACGGACAGCAGTTCGTGCGCTCCATGCCGAGCACTTCGTGCATGCAACTCGACTGCCAGAACGTGGGCCGTTACATCGACATGTGGCGCTCATCGCGCAAGCGCTAGGCTCGCGACATAGTCTGTATGACAAAGGCCCTGGTACATGGTGTTTTACAACATGTACCAGGGCCGTGTTATGCCAGCTCCTCGGCTACTGCACGAACCTGATCGGCAAGTTGTCTGTCTCCGATACGCACGGTGCCGGCGCACGCGGCAAGGTGGCGCGCCAACCAGGTACCTGCAAACTGTGGCATGCGTGCGACGATGCTTGTGTCGTCAGAGCTTACGATCTCAAGCCCTTCCCAATGGAAGAGATCAAGGTAGCTGCGATCTTCGAAGCAAACCGTGACTAGCTTGCGATTCTCCTCAGGCTGCTTTGGCAGCGTGATGAGCGGCGCATCGATGAGAGACACGTCCTGCATCCGATCGATGCGAAATACCCTGTTGTCGCTGCGTATCAGGTCAAAGGCATCCAAGTACCAGCTGTCATCGCTTCGGCGTACCAGTTGTGGCACTACCTGTCGATGACTCATCGTGCCGCCACTGACTGGGCGATATGAAAAGGTCAGGCCTCTGCCCTCGACGATGGCCTTCGAGCAGGTGACGAGGGTGGAATTGTCCTCGGCGGCGCTTGGTTCCTCGAGCGTGCGGGCGATGTCATCGGCGGAGAAGGATGGTGACGCGTACGAACGTGCGAGCGTCTGGGCAAGGGGATCTGTGTCGGGAACGCCCAGCTCGCTGAGCGCGGCGGAGAGGGCTATGGTTTCCGAGCGCGTAAGGCGCACGCGACGTGCGCTCGCCCCGGCACCTTCCATGAGGGCAACCTCGTCGTCATCGTCACTGAGAATCACGGGGAGGTAGTCAATCGACTCCCCGCTACCCATGGACACGAGCATGATCAGGTGCCGTGCATAGTCGAAATCCACTCCGAGCGTCTGGGCAATATGCTCGGCAGTGATCACGTCTCCCTCACGCGTGAGGCTGCTGGCTAGGGCCACAAGCTGCCTCGCTACCGCTACGCTGCCCGTACGACCAGCCCTTGACCTGCGCAAACGTGGAACAGTAGTCTCGGCTGGCAGGGGAAGGCTGGCATCGTAGGAATCGGATTGTGCGCTTGCATGGACGACATCCGCCCATGCGCGAGCAAGCTCGTCGTCGCAGACTGGCGTGAGGCCCACCCCGACCGACCATGCTGCCACAGCCTGCAGAGCGCTGTAGGGAACCTCCCATACAGTCTGCGAGTCCATGTTGATAAGCTCGCCATGGGTGGCTATTGCACGCGTCGCCTCTCGGCCCTCCTCGCCTGTCACCCTAAAGTGGGCAAGGCCAACCGGGTCGCCAATCTGGAAGGGCAACCGCTCGAAGTCGGCTACCGAGAAGTCAAGTGGAATCTGATAGGAGATGGACGCAACCTCACGTGCCTTCGAAAAGCGGTCAAGCCGATAAGTGCGCAGTGAGTCGGGAACCAGCGTTCCGTCCTTCTCGATACGGCTTGCGACAAAGTAAGTCCTGTCACGCAGACCAAAGGTACCCATGATGGCCAAGGTACGCTGACTGTCGTGTCCATGCGCATCGGTGTACGAGACCGCAGCAGCGTGCCGCGAGCTCATGCATCCCACGAGCGTGGACAGGATCTTGTGCTCGGTAGGCGTGGTGGTGTCGATATGGGGCAGCGTGGTGCCACGATACATCTGAGAGATCTTGGCGAGCGCCATGCGCAGCTCGTCTCGATAGGCAAAGGACTGGTCAAAGGCCATATCGTGACAAAGCACATACAGCATGCGCGCATCGTCTTGCTTCAAGCCCTCACCTTGCACGTAGGAGGTGAGCTCGTCCACCTTCCAGAGCGTATCTCCGTCAATCTGGCCCGCATCCCGCACCTGAATGCCGAAGGTGGCCAAAAGCTCGCGATCGCGCAGGTACTGACGATTGAACGACTCGATGTCGAGCTCGGGGTAGAGGTCCGCCCTGATGGTCGATGAGGCAACGGGTCGACGCGCGCCAAAGAACTTAACGGCAAGCGTGAGAACACGGGTGGCTCGCAGGTCGTCCGCCGTTACCTTGAGATGTGGGTCACTTCTTGCCACGGGTCCTCCATGGTACGCATGTTCCAGTTTCTCAAAAGAATAATACGGAATGCAAAGCAAGCCAAATACGAGCAAGGCAGATAATGATTTGTTCTCAGGACACGGAGCCAAAAACGAAACCTGACAAGGATTGTCGTGTGGTACTTGGTAGTATCGGGCCTCTGTCGGCGTATACTTAAGGGACGAATGTTCAAACACACGCAACCGCTAGGCGAGGTACGCAACATGGCGACTACGCGCGAATATACAGACTATCTCAACGACCAGGTAGACATCGCACCGGTCAACAGTCAAGAGGAGTTGCAGGCAGCCGAGCTCATCGAGAGCCTGTTTGTCCAGCATGGCCTGGAGACGCAGGTGCAGGAGTTCGATTCGCCGTCGCTAGCCGGCCTCAGCTCGCGCATCTATCTGATTCTGCTGTTCATTGGCATTCTGCTCGCCGGCTTCATTGGCACCCCTGTCTCGATTGTTGGTGTCGTGATGGTCGTCGTCGCGTTTGTGCTTCTTGCGCTTGCCCACAACGGCAACGACGTGCTCGCCGCCATCGGCCCGCAGGCCCGCAGCCAGAACGTCATTGGCGTTCATCGCGCCGAGGGTCCCAATGTGATCAAGGGCGCTCGTCCCATCGTCATCGTGGCTCACTATGACACCCCGCGTGAGAACTTCCTCAACAGACGTGAGCTTGCCAAGTGGCAGCCGCTCATCAAGCGACTGAGTTGGCCGTTCTCCATTGCGGTTCTCGTACTTACGCTGTTCCAGCTGATTCCGTTCATTCCGGTGATCGTCCGTCACGCGTTCTGGGTGCTTGGCGTGTTGACTGCCCTTCCTCTGCTGCTTCTGGGAGCCGCATCTATATATGAGCGCTTTGCGGCGTGCACGACTGGCGCGAACGACAACAAGGCATCTGTCGCAGCAATGCTTGGCGTGCTCGACATGGTCCGCCCGGGACCTGACGACGCGAAGGCTTGGGCGGCGAGCCATCCCAAGGGCGTGCGTCGCGAGCTCAAGGTCGACGAAGACGAACAAGATATATATGAAGAGTATCTCGATGACGAGTACTCGGATGATGACTACGATGACGAGTACTCGGATGATGACTACGATGACGAGGACGACCTCGAGCGGTCTGCTGGTGTTGTTGCGGGCACCGAGCCTGTCGACGAGGACTATGTGCCCGAGGACACCTTCGAGGCGGAGGGCGACTACGCACCGGAGGATGAGTACGAGGACTCCGACGACGAGTACGGGTACGAGGATGCTGCCGAGCTTACCGATGAGTATGGTCTGCGCTCTCCGTCTACCGTGCGTCGTGGTGCTGACCTTCTTGCAAGCATGCAGGTGCTGCCCGAGAACTGCGAGATTGTATATGAGGGCCTCATTCCGCGCGAAGAGGCCATCGAGCGTATCGAAGCGGCCAACGCCGCAGCGGCTGGCCCGTCCGGCATGGAGCGTCTGCGTGACGTGGCGGGTGGACTCAGCGAGAACGTCGGTGGCGGTCTGAGCAAGGCTCGGGAGTTTTTCGCAAAGATCTTCGCAGTGATTCGCGACTTCTTCGCCTCCCTGGGAGACCGCTTCGCGCGCGAGAGGGAGGTTCCCGAGATCGAGCGCGGCGAGTCTAACATCCCTAGCGTCACCCGTTCTGCGGCAGCGACCGCTGATGGGGATGATGCCGAGTCTGAGTATGCGGACGATGAGTACTTTGACGACGAAGAGTACGACGACGAGGAGTATCTCGACGAGGAGTACGACGAGTACGAGGAAGCGACAGGTGAAGCGGATGAGACGGCTGAGTTTGTGCCTGACCAGCCGGTAACCCAGGTGGCTGAGCCGTTCGTGCCTGCAACGGGCTTCGAGGCTGTTGACTTTGCCGACGAGAGCGAAGCGACTGATGTGAGCGAGCCAATCGCTAGCTTTGATGTCGAGGTAAGTGATGCGTTCGTTGCGCCTGCGACCGTCGAGCCCGTCGTCGAGGCAGTTGCAGACGAAGTTGCTCCTCTCGAGGACACTTCCGTTGTCATTGAAGAGCCCATTGTCGAAACGCCTCTTGACGGTGTGGTCGCGGAGCCCGAGCAGCTTCAGGATGACTCTGTGGACGAGCAAGCACCCGTGTCACTTTGGACTCCGCCTGCCGAGGACGAGTTCAGTGACGAGGAACTCATTGAGGCCGAGCAGCCTACCAGTGAGATCTCCCTTGACGAGGTGCGTGCAGCTGCCGAGGGTGCCGCCATTGAGGCTGAGCTGGCTGCCGAGGCTGAGGTCGAGCAGGTTGAGGAGCCCGAGCCCGTGCTCGAAGTCGAGACCGCGTCTGCAGAAGTGACGGAGCAAGAGCCTGAGTTGGTCGTTGAGCCGGAAGCCGAGCCCGAGCCTGAGTCGGAATCGGGTGAGGTGCCTGAGTACCAGCCCGAACCGATTGAGGTTATCGAAGATTCGTTCATTGAGGAGCCCCTGACAGAGTCTTTAGAGGACGTGCCCATTGAGGAGCGCTCCTTTCGGTCCGAGGCGGATGTAGAGACGTTCGCCGATGATGAGGTGGCGGACGAAGAGGACTACGACGAGGGCGAGGGTTTTTTTAAGAGCTTGAGGCATCCGTTTGCTGACGTGCTGGATGCCGAGTACGAAGTCATCGAGGAGGACGAGCCGTCTTTTGCTGGGGTGCCTGTTGAAGTTGTCGATGTGGCTTCCCTGGGCGTCGATGATGAGGCGCTCAAAGTCTTCGCGCCCGAGCCTGTCAGTGAGCCTGAGTGGGATGCGTTTGAGGAGCCTGCTGCTGTCGAGGCTGATGAAGAGGAACCGACGATCGACATTGCTGCCACGGTGGAGGAGGCCGAGCCTGCGTACGAGGCCGAGCCTATCGTGGATGCAGTTGCTGACACCGATGTGGTGGCAGAAGCGGTTGCTATCGACGAGAGTCTCGACTTCGCAGCAGAGCCTGAGGACGAGTACGATGCAGAGCTCGAGGCTGACGAGACCGCAACCTTCAAGGCGCTGAGTAAAGAAGAGGTCGAGGCTGCACGCATCGAGACGGAGAGCAAGGCCGCCGAGGCAGCCTCGGTGCTCCATCAGATGTTCGCGACGGCACCCGAGCAGGAGCCCGTTGCGGTGAGGCCCGCTACTGACATCTTGCATCAGATGTTCGCCACGCTCCCCACCATTGAACCGATGCCGATGCCCGTGCCTGAGCCGGAACTGGAGGTCGAGCTGGAGCCCGAACCCGAGGTTGAGCCGGAGCTCGAGCAGGTTGCGGAGTCCGAGCCCGTTGAAGAGCTCGAGCCAGTCGTGGAGCCCGAGTCCGAGATTGAGGTTGAGCCGGAGTCGGTTGTGGAGTACGAGCCCGAACCAGAACCCGAGCCCGAGCCGGAGATCGAACCAGCTATCGAATCTGAACCAGAACCCGAGTTCGAGGTCGAACCAGCACCGGAACCTGAGCCCGAGCCCGAGCCAGAACCCATTGTCGATCCTGAACCGGTGCCCGAGCCCGAGCCAGAACTGGAACCCGAACCGGTTGTGGAACCTGAGCCCGAACCAGTTATCGAACATGAGCCGGAACCCGCAATCGAGCCGGAACCCGAGCCGGAGACGGAGATCGAACCCGAGCCCGAGATCGAGCCGGAGCCGGAGCCAGAGCCAGTTATCGAACCTGAGCCGGAACCGGCAATCGAGCCGAAGCCAGAGCCCGAGATCGAGCCGGAACCCGAGCCGGAGACGGAGATCGAACCCGAGCCCGAGATCGAGCCGGAGCCAGAGCCCGAACCGGAGCCGGAGACGGAGCCCGAACCCGAGCCCGAGCCCGAGATCGAGTCGGAGCCCGAATCCGAGCCGGAACCGGAAGCCGTTGTCGAGCCCGAACTGGAGCCGGAGCCCGAACCCGAGCCCGTCAAGCTCATGGAAGGCATCGTCTTCTCAAGTGAGACCGATATCAGCGAGGACGAACTCGCGGATAAGGACGTCACTGGTCTGACCGCTATTCCGATCGAGGCTGAGGCGGATGCCGAGGACGCGTTGCCGCCCGTGAGGGAGCGTATTCCCAAGCCGCGTGCTGTCGATGATCCCGATTGGGGCAAGAGCAACTTCAAGCCGTCAGTCATGTCAGCCGGTCGTCGAGCCATGCTGCTCGACCTCCCCGATCCCGCTGTTATGGCAGTCGATCCTCTGGCTCCATCTCGCGAAGACGGAACAGCGCCTCTCAAGATTGACCAGAGCACTGCGAGTCGATTCGAAGTGCTGCGCAGGGTACCCTCGCCGCTCGATGATCCTATGACTCAGACAAGGCCTGCGCAAACTCGGGAGAGCGCTCCACGTAGGAACGCGACCCCGGAGGAGCAGCCTGAGGAACAGCTGCCAAAGTACAACAAGAGCAACATCGGCAGCCGTACACCCAAGAAGAACTCCAAGCGCAAGATGCGTTTTGGCCGTAAGAAGCAGGCAGAGAACGATCAGGTTGAGTCGATGGGCGAGTGGCTCGGTCTGAGTGACGACTACGATGCCAAGAAGGACGGGCGCCAGATTGGCAGCTGGGACAACTTTGATGACAACAACGGCAAGTGGAAGGGCGGTGCAACCTTGCGAGCCGGTCTACGTGACAACGACGAATACGAGTCCGATCAGGTAACAACCGCTTTGCCCAATTTCGACTCTCTCGATCTCATGCCGGACGAGGGGCAGGACATCCCAGAGCAGCCGATTGAGAAGCAGGAGGTCGAGACCTACGAGGAGGAGCTGGGCGACGACGTGCTGCATTTCGGTGATGACGACATCATCGCGCACGACATCTGGTTCGTGGGCGTTGGCGCATCGGCGCGCGACCATGCGGGTGTCAAGGCGTTCCTCGACGAGCACCGTAGGGACATCCGCGGAGCGTTTCTCATCAACCTTGACAGTGTCGGCGCAGGCGACCTGACCTTGCTCACCAGCGAGGGCACGGGAGCCAAGCGTCGCTCCGACCGCCGTTTGGGGCGTATGCTTACCAATATCGCAGACGCCCTGCATATCGACCTTGGTCGCGCCGACTACAGCTGGGATGAGACGGATGCAACGCCTGCCATGCAGCGTTCGGTACGCGTGAGCACGTTGATGGGCATGTCTGAGGACGGCGTCGCGGCACATTCCCACACGTCTGACGACGAGCCCGAGTACCTCAACGACAAGCAGATTGCCAGCGTTGCGGACATCGTTGCCGAGCTGATCAGGCGTTCGTAACAAACCGACGAATCAACTGAGATTAGCTACCCCGGGGATTGCAGCAAGCATCCCCAGGGTAGCTAAGCATGTTCAGCCAGAAGGTGGTCGCGTACCACAATGACCATCCAACGCATTTCTGCGTGTGAGTATGATGGCGTGCCGCCTTATGCCCGAGCCCTGTGATAGAATCCAATCCTACGCGGGCATCGCCAAGTGGTAAGGCCCCAGCTTCCCAAGCTGGTATCCGCGGGTTCGAATCCCGTTGCCCGCTCCAAGAACCTTCGGGCCCTCCGGGGCCCTTTCTTTTCGGGCAACAATACTTAAGAAAGGACCGTTACATGAGCCTGCGTATGAGCCCTGCCGAGGCTGACGCCTCTATCAGCGCCCTCTCGCCCCAGATCGACCTGTATGCAGAACTGCTGGTAAAAAAGGGTGCTGCACTGCGTCCAGGTCAGGAGCTCGTTGTTCAGGCACCGGTCGAATGTGCGGACTTCGCCCGTAGGGTCGTGCGCAAGGCCTACGAGGCGCGCGCTGGCCATGTCACGGTCATCTGGAGCGATGACGTCATGACCCGTCTCGAGTACGAGAACGTGGCCCTTCCTTACTTCGAGCACACGCCCTCTTGGAAGATCGAGCAGCTCAACAGCCTTGCCGAGAAGGGCGCGAGCTTCCTCTTCTTGGACGGCTCTGATCCTGCTGCGCTGCAGGGCATCGATCCGGCCAAGCCTGCGGCTGCCTCCCGTGCGCGCAATCTGGAGTGCCGTGCCTTCCGCGATGGCATGGACTTTGGTCGCAACGTTTGGTGCATCGCAGGCGTGCCGGTAGAGTCGTGGGCCGTCAAGGTCTTCCCCGACACCCCGCGCCGCGAAGCCCTCTATCGTCTCTGGATTGCGATTCTGCAGGTGGCACGCGCTGACGGTCCTGATCCTCAGGTTGCCTGGGAGACCCACAACGCCACCTTCGAGAAGAACAAGCGTCTTCTCAACGAGGGACAGTTCGATGCGTTGCACTATCGCTCGTCCAACGGCACCGATCTCACGATTGGCCTCAACCCGGACCACATTTGGGATGGCGGATCGGCCAAGACGGTGAGCGGAACGGTCTACTTCCCCAACATTCCTACTGAGGAGATATTCACGACCCCTGACCGCATGCGTGCAGACGGTATCGTGTACTCGGCACTTCCGCTCGTGCATCAGGGTCAGGTTGTGCGTGACTTCTGGATGCGTTTCGAGGATGGTTGCGTCGTGGACTACGATGCTAGGCAGGGGCGTGAGGTGCTTCGCCACATCATCGAGACCGATGACAACGCATGTCGCCTGGGCGAGTGCGCGCTCATCTCCAAGAACACGCCGATTCGCGAGACGGGCCTGCTCTTCTACAACACACTCTATGACGAGAACGCGAGCTGCCACCTCGCTCTGGGTATGGGCTTCCCTGAGTGCGTCAAGGGTGGTTACGACATGAGCTTTGAGGAGCTCGTCGAGCATGGCGTCAATCGCAGCCACACCCATGTCGACTTCATGATCGGTTCGGACGACCTGGACGTGACTGGCATCCGCGAGGATGGCACCGAAGTGCCTATTTTTGTGGATGGTCAATGGGCTTGGGAGGACGAGTTCAGCGGTCACACGTGGTAGAATGGCCCCCGAGGGCCGTTAGCTCAGCTGGCAGAGCAGGGGACTTTTAATCCCAAGGTCTAGGGTTCGAAACCCTAACGGCCCACCAAGAGAAGTCAACGCCCCGGCAACGGGGCGTTTTCATGTCCGGGGGCACGGCGTTTTCATGTCCGGGGGCACCCCGTGGTTTCGAACCCGGGAGGGCGCGACATGCCTGCGGCATGTCGCGGGGTGAGCGGAGCGAACCCCATGAGCGACGCCACCGGCGGCGCGGCGAAACCCTAACGGCCCACCAAGAGAGGACAACGCCCCGGCAACGGGGCGTTTTCATGTCCCCTTGTCACAACCCCCTTTGTCGTCGTTTGCGCGACTCCTATCCCATAAAAAGGTATCCTTCTGCTATGTGAACGACGTCCTCGCGGACTTATATAGAAGGGATAGCTCATGTCATCCAACAACGAAGGCTATTGGTCAAAGTCCTATGGGCTGCTCACAAGGGATCAGGGCTGGTTCAAGCCACTTCTTGTCCTAGCAGCAGCGCGCATGGTGCCAATCGTCGGCCCCTTTGGTGCCGACGGCTATGCACTCGAGTGGGCCCGTCTCACGTCGTGGGGCGTGGACTCCTCGCCCAAGCAGAAGAACGTTGACATCGGTGCATGCATCGGAAGCGGTGCGCGGGCATTCGTGGTCGCTCTTGGCTACGGACTGGTCATCGCTCTGGTGGGTCTTGTGTTCCGTACCATCTTTGGCGTGGCGCTGGGCGGCATCTTCAACATGCTTTTCGGTGCGGTTTGCGGCGTGTTCGTCACTATCGCCAAGCTGCGTGCCACGATCTACCAGACCATTGGCGCTGGTTATCAGTTCAACCGCATCTGGGATATGGCAAAGCGTGACTCAAACGGCGTGCTCCACATCATTGGCTTGAACCTGATACTCGGCCTGATTGTCGGCCTGGTCGCCGCGGTGCTCTTTGGAATAGTGCTCGCGGCTAACTTTGCAGACTTTATCGGTGCGATCATCGAGTACGAGATGTACGACTACGTTGACGAGTATTACGTGGCCAGTCTGTTCTTGTCTTCACTTGCAAGGTCGCTGCCGTCGGTGATGGTCCTGTCCTACCTGATGATGATTGCCACCTCGTTTACGAACCTCGTCACCACGACCGCTGTTGGCCTGTGGCTGCGTCAGTTTGACGTGCGCAATTGGGGTCAGTCGTCCGACCCGCTGCCTGGTGACGATTCCGGTTATTCTGCAGGTACGGTGGGGTATCAGCAGGCTGCTTCCACCTCTTCCGGTGAATACGGAGCTCCTGCGGCTGATGTCGCTGCGTATCAGGAGCCAGTGACGCCGGCAAGCGAACAGCAGACCGCCTCTGACTACCAGCCCATGCCGATACCAGTACCGACTTCAACCTCGTCTAACGTGGTGTCCTCCACGAGCGAATCTGCTTTGCGGGTAGAAAGCGAGAGCAGTGTCGCGCCAACGCGTACCTTCTCCCTTGAGGATGCCGCTGGGGGCGAGCCGGTGTTCCTGCATCCGGTGGCAGAGCCCGAGCCTATCGTAGAGCCTGAGTCCGTCGCAAATGATCCTGAGGTCTTCAGTCTGGAGACGGTGGACGAGTCCGCGCCTGAGCCAGAGCCAGAGACTACGGTCGAACCAGAGCGCGAACTCACGACAGATGAGGTGCTCGAACAGGCCGAAGCTGCCATCCGCAAATCCGATATGACTCTCCCCGACGAGGAGCCTGCAGCATCTGAGGCGCCACACACCTTCTCGTTGGATGATGCGGCATTGGATATGGCAGACGAGGAAGCTGCCGTTGAGACCGAGGCTGCGGTCGAGGACGAGCCGGAATACGTGAGTGAGGACGAGGACGAGGCCGAAGATGAGGATCGGCCTACGTCTGATGATGTGATTACCAAGGTCATCCCGCTTGGGGGAGCAGACGCGGGACAGACAGAGTAGGCGCTTCACTCATAGTGACCTAAGAAGGCGCGGTGGCTGTGCAGAGCGGCCCCGCGCCTTTCGCATATTGGATAAATGAAGGATACGTGTGGATTCTGATGCGCAATATCGCGTGTTGGGCATCCGTTTTTGCGTGTTGGCGGATTTTATACGGGTGCTGACCTGCCCCCACCATGCTCATGGCGAGCTTCTAGCGAGCATGGGGCAACTGGCGACCTACCTTGCGCCAACCTCCATGGTCTAGCTTTGTGTGTGGGTACTGTATGGGAGGGCGCTGCAAATCAAATCTGAAGCCTTAAAACCGCTGGCAGATGTGTTACGATACTAGGCCGTTCTTTCCTGCTCCGGCACATACTCACCGACCGGAGCCGTTTAGCCCAGAGGAGGTGACTACATGAAGGCCTATGAACTGCTGTATTTTGTCGATCCCGCAGCAACCGAGGAGATGCGCGCCGGCGCTATGAAGCGCATTGAGGTCGCTATCACCGCTAACGGTGGCACGATTGATTCCGTCGAGGATTGGGGCAAGCGCAAGCTTGCATTTGAGGTCGACAAGCTCAACGAGGGCGACTACACCCTCATCAACTTCCAGGCAGACCCCAACGACATCGCCGAGCTCGATCGAGTTCTGCGCATCAACGACGCCGTGAAGCGTCACATGATCGTCCGTCGTCCCGTCAAGGAGTAAGCATGGAACCGCAGGTCAGTCCTGCGGATGAGAGGTAGTGTGCACTATGAGCATCAACAGGGTAAACATCTCCGGAAACCTTACGCGTGATCCTGAAATGCGCGCGACGCAGGCTGGAACTCAGATCCTGACCTTCAGCGTTGCCGTCAACGATCGTCGTCGTAATCCCCAGACGGGTGAGTGGGAAGACTATCCTTCCTCAGCAAGGGCACCAAGGTCGCCGTGGAGGGCAAGCTCCGCTGGAGCCAGTGGGAGCGCGACGGCCAGAAGCGCAGCAAGATCGAGGTCATCGTGGACGAGGTCGAGTTCCTCTCGTCCAGGCAGCAGGGCGGCGGCTACCAGCCCCAGGGCGGAAGCCAGATGCAGCCCCAGTACCAGCCGCAGATGTCCGCGCCGACCTACTCTGCGCCCCAGCCCCAAACCTATGCCCCACAGCCCTCGGTTCAGCAGACTCCGCCTTCCGCGGACATCTACGACGAGGACATCCCGTTCTAAGACCGCATGGCTAGACAGCAGAGGCAAGTTGAACAGCGCCAGCCGCGTCGCAAGTACTGCCAGTTCTGCAAGGAGAACGTCGAGTTCATCGACTACAAGGACACGCAGCTCCTTCGCAAGTACATGACCGATCGTGGCAAGATCAAGCCCCGTCGCGTCACTGGCGCTTGCACGCAGCATCAGCACGACATCGCGCTCGCAATCAAGCGGGCTCGTGAGATGGCACTCGTCCCCTACACCGTCACCGTGGTTTCCAGCCGCGGCGGCCGCAGCCGCGGCTAAGACGGACACAAGGGAAGTGTCCTACCGTTGGGCGATGACATGAGCGACAGACGCCCAGTGGTGCCCGAGGGACTCGACTCGAACACAACCCAGCTGGCCGTGCGCGAGGAGACACCCCAATCGGGCAAGAACACCACACGCGGTCTCATCTATGGGCTCGTATGGTGTTCGGTTGGCAGTGCCCTTGTGCCCATGGCACCCGTGGTCGCCTGCGCCCTTGTGGCGTTTGGTGCGGCGGTGGTCATAGGCGTAGGGGGCCGTCGCGAGCAGGCAATCGTGCTCGTAGCCGGTCTTGTGGCTGGCTTTTTGGGCTCATTCCTGCTCTTTGGGGTGCACGAGGTACCCAACACGGAGCTCTCGGTCATTTGCGCGTTCGTGATGGCCTGGGCTGTGGTGTCGGGACGGCTGCACACCGGAGGCCTCGTGGGTGGGGTCGCGGCGCTCACCCTTGTGATGATCGGCATGGACACCGTGTCGACATCGCTGCAGGGCACCTCCATCAACGAGGTCATCACGAGTGTGGTTGACCAAGTTGTGGAGGAGAGCATCGGTTCGCTCGACCTCGACGAGGTCGCAGCGGTGCTCGAGGCAAAGGAGTCGGTGGTCTCCATGTGGCCCACCATCTACTTTGTCGTGGCTGCAGGCATGGCAATCTGCTCGCTGCTCGGTGCCAGGAGTGGTGCCCGGCGAGCGGGGAGGCAGGTCGAGTCGGACATGATCGTCCGCTTCGACGTGCCGCTGTGGGTAGCCGAGCTCTTTGCTCTGGGTGTTGCTGCACAACTGCTCGGACCTGTTCTGCCTAGCTGGCAGAAAGAGGTAGCCACCGTGGGGGCAAACGTGGTCATGTGCTGTCGTCTTGTCCTCTTGCAACAGGGATTGTCCGTGTTGCAGTGGTGGATGCGCGAGCATCGAGTACCAGTGTTCACGAGGGTGTTTCTACTGCTCATGGCACTGTGGCTCGAAATGTCATTCGCTCTGACGAGTATCGCGGGCATCCTTGACGTGATCTTCAACTTCCGTCGCATCCCAAGACGGAGGCCGCAGATTGCGCTTTGGTCCGCAAGAGAACGTTAGCAGTCGGCTGAGGCCGACCGAAGTGAGGAGTGTCCCAATGAAAGTCATCCTTCTGGGTGAGCTCAGGGGCAAGGGCGGCGAGGGCGACATCGTAGAGGTCGCCCAGGGCTTTGCGGAGAACTTCCTGTTCCCCAACGGCATCGCCCAGCCCGCTACCCCGGGCAACATCAAGCAGCTGGAGGAGCGTCGTCACAACATCGCCAAGCGCGAGGAGAAGCGCATTGCCGATGCCGAGGCTCTGAAGGATAAGATCGACGGCAAGCAGGTCGTGGTCGACGCCAAGATCGGCGAGGAGGGCCAGCTCTTTGGCTCCGTCACCACCTCCATGATCGCCGACGCCATCGAGCAGCAGCTCGGCGTCGAGATCGACCGCAAGCGCGTTGGCAAGGGCCAGGCCATCAAGACCGCCGGTATCCATCAGGTGGAGGTCAACATCTACCGCGAGATTGGTGCCACGGTTTCCGTCCTGGTTGGCAAGCCCGTTGAGGCTGAGCCCGAGCCCGAGCCCGAGGTCGAGGAGGTTGCCGAGGTCGAGGAGACCGAGGAGGCCGCTGAGGCTGAGGAGTAACGTCACTGCGTCAGCAGGCGTTGCACACCCCCTAATTAGCAGGGGTTTTTAACAAAAGGCGCAGGTCAGCATTGGTAAAAATCAATCGCTGCTTACTGTGACTGAAGGGGAGATTTCCTACGGACAGGCGTTCGCCTGAGGGGAAATCTCCCCTCTTATTATGCCAACAAGGCAATCTACCTGCGGTTTTAGTGCAACGTCGCAGGTCAGGCGGCTGTTTGGGAGAGTGCTGTCTATTTGATATTTGGTCATACCGTGATGTTGATAACCGTTCACAGAAAAAGTTACCAAATTTGTTGAAAACGTCGAAAAGCGACGTTTCCCCCGCTCAGATGGAATCAGTATCAACAATCGCCTGTTGATAGGGGCTGTCTCTCACGGCGGGTACTCCCTTTTTTTCACCTGTTGGGGTAGTATGCGCACACCGACATTCAAAGGATTGAGGACCAATGCCCCAGGACTATCAGCGTCGCAACGACACCGCTTCTTCGCGTGGCGAAGGAGGGCCCCTTGCTGCCGTTCCGGGCGATGCGGTCATGCCGCATGACCTCGAAGCCGAGCGCTCGGTGCTGGCTGCCATGCTCCTCTCGCAGGACGTGCTCAACGAGTGCATCTCGGCGGTAAAGGGGGATGACTTCTACCTCTACTCGCATCGCACCATCTACCAAGCGATGTGCACGATGTTCGACCGCGGCATGCCGGTCGACCCCATTTCGCTGGCTGACCACCTCAAGAGCGATGGTACGCTGGAGCGTGTGGGTGGCATGGAGTACCTGCTCGAGCTCAATGGCAACTCCTTTGCGCTTGCCAGCTGGCGGCACCATCTGGACATCATGCGTCGCCACGCCACTCTGCGTCAGATCATCGCAGCATCGGCGCGTATCACCTCCCTTGCGTTTGATGCTCCGGAGGACACCAAGGAGGTCGTGGACCGCGCCGAGTCCATGCTGCTTGAGGTGACCACGCGCGACATTGACAACAGCTTCCAGTCGCTCGAGCAGATCATGGGAGACCTGTATACGGAGCTCGGCGAAATGAGCGCCAATCCCGATGGTGTAGTGGGCGTTCGTACGGGCTATCCGGGCATCGACAACTACCTGCAGGGCCTGAGGTCGGGACAGATGGTGGTCATCGGCGCCCGCCCGGGTGTCGGAAAGACCTCCTTCGCCCTCAACCTGGCCACCAACGCGGCGGCCAACGGTGCCTCGGTCGCGCTGTTCTCCCTCGAGATGAGCAAGGTCGAGATCGCGCAGCGCCTGCTTTCGGCTCAGGCAAAGATTCCGCTGACCTCCATCCGTAGTGCGAGGATTCAGGACAACCAGTGGCCGACCATTATGGAGGCGACACGCGACCTGTCGCAGCTGGACATCATGGTGGACGATACGCCGGGCACGACGGTGACGGAGATCCGCGCCAAGGCGCGCCGCATGCTGCGCGACAAGCCAAACGGCCTGGTCGTGATCGACTACCTGCAGCTTCTCTCGCCGCCTCCGGGGCAGCGCCGCTCGGACAGCCGCGCCACCGAGGTCTCCGAGATGAGCCGTGGCATCAAGATCATGGCCAAGGACCTCGGCGTGCCCGTCATCGCGCTGTCGCAGCTCAACCGAGGCCTCGAGACGCGTGCCGGCAAGTACGGTAAGCGTCCGCAGCTGTCGGACCTGCGCGAATCTGGCTCCATCGAGCAGGACGCCGACATCGTCATCCTGCTCGACCGCTCGATGAACGAGGAGGAGGCCGAGCGCGAGGAGCGTCCGGACCTGGGCGTGACGGAGTTCATCATCGCCAAGAACCGTTCCGGTCCGCTGGGTGTCGTCAAGCTCATGTTCCTGCCAGGGTCCACCAAGTTCGTCGAGGTGGACACACGCCACGAGGAGTAACGCAACTACAGAAACCGTAATGAGTCTTTGCACTTGATGTGCCGTGCCGCGATGGACACGCGTAGCAGGTATACTTTTGTGGGCCGCAGCGTGCGGCCGAAGAGACTCACCAAGACAAGGAGACGCAATGCCTGCTTCAGTGCTTGTTGGAACACAGTGGGGTGACGAGGGTAAGGGTAAGGTCACCGACCTCATCTCTGGCGACTTTGACGTGGTCTGCCGCTACGCTGGCGGCGCAAATGCCGGTCATACGGTCATCGCTGGCGACAAGAAGCTGGCCCTGCACCAGGTTCCGTCCGGCGTCATGTACGAGGGCACCTATCCCGTCATCGGCAATGGCTGCATCGTCGACCCCGAGATCCTCCTGTCCGAGATCGACATGCTCGAGGAGCAGGGCATCAGCTGCGACCGCCTGCGCATCTCGGGCAACGCGCACATCGTCATGCCCTATCACAAGGACCTCGACGGCGCGCACGAGAAGAAGCTCGGCAAGAACCTCATCGGCACCACCAAGCGTGGCGTCGGTCCCACCTACATGGACAAGATGAACCGCACCGGCCTGCGCATCCAGGACATGCTGGAGGAGAAGATCTTCCGCAAGAAGCTCGAGGCGGCCCTCGAGTACACCAACCCCATCCTGGAGAAGGTCTACGAGATGCCCACCTACACCGTGGAGCAGATCTGCGAGACCTACCTGCCGATGGCGGCACGCATTCGCCCCTACATCGTGGAGAGCTCGCTGTTCCTCAACGAGCAGATCGAGCAGGGCAGGAACATCCTGTTCGAGGGTGCCCAGGCAACGATGCTCGACATCGACCACGGCACCTACCCGTTTGTGACCAGCTCCAACTGCACTGCCGGTGGCGCCGTTACCGGCTCCGGCGTGGGCCCCGTGCACATCAAGCGCGTTCTGGGCATCGCCAAGGCCTACCTCACGCGTGTTGGCTCCGGTCCCTTCCCCACAGAGCTCTTTGACGAGACGGGCGACCTTCTCGGTGAGGTTGGTCACGAGTATGGCGTGACCACCGGGCGCAAGCGTCGTTGCGGCTGGTACGACGCCGTGGTCGTCAACTATGCGGCTCGCGTCAACGGCCTGACCGACCTTGCGATCACCAAGCTCGACGTGCTTGGTTGCCTCGATGAGATCAAGGTCTGTGTCGCCTACGAGTGCGACGGTAAGATCTACAAGACCGTTCCCGAGCACCAGAGCGTCTTCTATCATGCCAAGCCCGTCTACGAGACGCTGCCTGGCTGGAAGTGCGACATCCAGGGCGTGCGCAACTTCTACCAGCTGCCGCGTGAGGCCAAGGACTACATCGACTTCCTCGAGCAGCTTGCTGGCGTGCGCGTGAGCATCATCACCGTCGGTCCCGACCGCGAGCAGACCATCGATCGCTACTGGCACTAGTCACAGAGCAAAGCAACCAACGGCAGCCCCTCTCGTCGCATGACGGGAGGGGCTGCCTTCCTATATACCAACCTGATGAAACAACGTGTGCTGAGCGCAAAGGGCATAAGCAGCAGACTTATACTTTCCCTGCTGGTTCGTTATCCAACTGCATGTTGAGGAGACCCATCATGGCAAATATGATTGACATCCTGCTGCTTGGCGCTGGTGGCCGCGAGCACGCTCTGCTCATGAAGCTGGCCGAGTCCGAGCGCGCGGGCAAGCTGTATGTGGCGCCAGGCAATGGCGGAATGCTGCAGATTGCCGACGCTGCCCCCGTCAACCAGGACGATCCCGCCGAGGTCGCAGCTTGGGCCAAGGACAATGGCATCGGCCTGGTGGTAATCGGGCCGGAGGCCCCGCTGGTGGAGGGCGTCGCTGACGCCGTGCGCGCTGGCGGCATCGCCTGCTTCGGGCCCAACGCTCAGGCCGCCCAGATGGAGGGCTCCAAGGAGTTCGCCAAGCAGGTCATGGACCGCGCTGGCGTTCCGACGGCCGCCTATCGCAGCTTTACCGAGGAGGACGCCTGCGCAGACTACGTGCGCGAGCTGGGCGGCCCCATCGTCATCAAGGCTGACGGCCTGGCTGCCGGCAAGGGCGTGATCGTGGCTCAGACCACCGACGAGGCCCTCGCGGGTGTGCATGAGTGCTTCACGGCCTTTGGCGACGCAGGCAACACCGTGATCGTCGAGGAGATGCTCGAGGGCCCCGAGTGCAGCCTGCTCGCCCTGACCGATGGCACTACCGTGGTGCCGCTGGCCACCTCGCAGGACCACAAGCGCGCCTATGACGGCGACAAGGGCCCCAACACTGGCGGCATGGGCGTCTACAGCCCCGTGCCCATCCTGCTCGACGGCGAGCTCGAGCGCATGATCGAGATCGAGCAGAAGGTCGTCGACCAGCTGCGCGCCGACGGCATCACCTACAGCGGCTGCCTCTACGGCGGCTTCATGCTCACCAAGGATGGCCCCAAGGTGCTCGAGTTCAACGCGCGCTTTGGCGACCCGGAGACCCAGGTGGTCCTGCCCCGTATGAAGGCCGATCTGGTGGAGGCCTTCCTGGCCTGCGACAACGGTACGCTCAGCGAGGACATGGTCAGCTGGGGCGACGATTGGGCGGTCTCGGTCGTTCTGGCCAGCGCCGGCTATCCGGGCAGCTACGAGAAGGGCAAGGTCATCCACGGCATCGATGAGGCTGATGCCTGTGAGGGCGTTACCGTCTACCACGCCGGTACCGCGCTTGATGAGTACGGCAAGATCGTGACCTCCGGCGGCCGCGTGCTCGACGTGACGGCAGTCGCCCAGACCTTCGAGCAGGCCCGTGCCAACGCATACGCAGCCTGCGACCTTATCGACTTCGAAGGCAAGCAGTTCCGCACCGACATCGGCCTGAAGGCGATTCTCGGTCGCGAGAACCTCTAGGGAGCGCAGCACATGAGCGAGATTGATGATGCGCGCATCGAGGCCGAGTCCATTGACGTGGGCGAGGAGCTCGATGGGGCCATCGGTGACATGAGCGAGGCCGTTCAGGCCTACACCTTTGATGGCGACCGCAGTGATGCGGGGGGTCATCACGAGTCTGGCGAGCCGCTTCGGCGCGGACTGGTGTTGGGCGAGGAGGACCCGCGCGACATCGACCTGCACGAGATCCCTCGCACCGAGGACACTATGTGGCAAGGTCGGATCTTCGACGTCAATCGTCTGAACGTCGAGCTGCCCGATGGACGCATGGCCCAGCGTGACGTGGTGCGCCATCCTGGTGCGGTGGCCATCGTGGCGCTCACTGACGATGGCCGTATCTGCCTAGTGCGTCAGTACCGTACAGCGCTTGGACGCGTGACGGTGGAGATACCCGCGGGCAAGCTCGATCCGGGCGAAGACCCGCTCGAGTGCGCCAACCGCGAGCTCCTCGAGGAGACGGGCATGCGTGCCGAGCGCATGGCGTTTCTCACCACAATCGCGACGGGCGTCGGCTTCTGCGACGAGCTCATCCACATGTACATGGCAACGGGGCTCAGCTTTGCAGCGTCCGATCCCGATGCTGACGAGTTCATCAACGTCGACCTGGTACCTCTGGACGAGCTGATCGATGCGGTCCTGGACGGTCGCATCGAGGACTGCAAGACCGTGACCGGAGCGCTTATCTGCGATGCGGTGGCGCATCGCCTGCAGGTCGAGGAGTAGTCGAACACCAGAGGGGCGGCCATCCGATTCGTGCCATGGGGTCGGGTGGTCGCCTACACGTAGGAGCGGCGCCGTCCCTTGTCGAATTGCGACTAAATCGCGCGAAACTGGTTAGGAATGCTGCTCTTGGCGCGCAGCTAGAGCGTGCGCTCCTATACTTACACCTATGCGTTTTGCAACGAACGCCTATGGCACCTAACGGTTGACGGAGGAAGAGAGCGCATGGCCAGAACTACAGAGGTCACTCGCACCACACGTGGCGCGCTTTCGGGCGACGAGGCCGAGGAGCTCTTTACCGCGGTTGACGAAACTGGCCACACGAACGAGGAGCGAGCCAGGAAGCAGCACCTGCGCCGTCGCGAGGTTGGCACGAGCGTCGAGGTCGACCCCCTCGCGGGTGAGGATCCCTCAGGTGCCGACACAGACCGCGTCATCACGCGCACCGCGGCCATCTTCGTCACGGTATCGCTGCTGGCGGTCGTTTTCTTGCAGGTTGGTTGGGGCTACGTGCGCCGCGTCACCACATCGACGCTGGCCGAGGACGCAGGCATGCGTTCGGTGGTCTCCGCACTTACCATGGGCGTCGAGTGGGGTGGCGGCTTCACGCAGTTCCCCTCGGAGTTCACGGTGCAGGAGGCAGACGAGAACACGCATCGCATCGAGGTGACGGTCACCGACACCTCATCGTCCAGTGAGCTCGAGGCGTTTGCCACCGCGCAGGTGCAGGCGTCGGCACTTTCGGTAAACGCGCTGCTCAACCCCAATATCGATACCGTGATCTATCACGTGCGCGTGCGCTGCGACGAGGAAGGGCACTACCAGAAGACGCGCTTCTTCGGGTTCTTTAGGCCCACTGGTGCCCCAACGCCCTTCATCACCTACGTGTGGACGAAGACGGATACCGAGGAAGGCGTGCGCTTTGACTGCGCAATTACAGGCATGGATACCAAGACGCAGACGCGTCTGCACGATGCGATCACCTCAAAGTCCACGCCGGCTACCATCATCAACTACGTTATCGGCGATAACGGCGAGAAGGTGGCAAAGAATGTGCTGTCGGCTGCGCAGGATACAGAGGCGGTACCCGACACCGTCCAGCAGCTGACTGACGAGGCAGATCGCAAGCGGGCCGAGCAGGAGGCCGCCGAGGCTGAGAAGGCGGCTGCTGAGGCTGAGAAGGCTGCGGAAGAGGCAGCGGCCGAGAAGAGCGATGCTTCGACCGAGACCGACTCCACGGAAGCTGGCAACTAGGCATAGAACGACAGAAATAGGTCCGCCCCAGGCATCCGACGATGCTCGGGGCGGATTCTTTTAGGGCTACAGCACGAGTAAGGGCGCGTTCCCATGGTTTGCGTGGCAGCGGGCTGCGATTCGTTCAAGAAACCGCACTACTGTGTAGCGTTGCGCGGACACTTTCGCTTGGGGCGGAGAGCAAGGAGACAAAAGCGCAGGACAGTTCAGGCCGAATGTGCCACGACTGAGGTGCATGCCCACTGAGGTGACACAGTAGTGCGGTTTCTTGAACGATTTCGCCCTTCCGGCTCCGCAAACGTGAGACAGGGGGTGCCCCACGGCTCTATGCCAGAAGCGCGGCAACCTTTCCCAGCTCGGACTCGAAGCTCACGCCGCGAACCTCAAAGTCGGGTTGGAGTCGGGTGATGCGCATGGCATCGCGCACGAAGGAGCCGGCAAACTCGACGGCGTCGTGCATCGAGCGACCGGCCATGATGGCGGCGAGAAGCGAGCTGGCATACAGGTCGCCCGTGCCATGGAGCATGTAGGGCAGAAGCTCGCTGACCTGCTCCTCAAACGCGAGGTCGGTGCCAACGAGGTAGTTGCGGATGAGCTTCTCGCCCGCGTGTACCACGCCCTTGAGCACGACGGTCTTTGCGCCTTGTTCGAGCAGCGCGTCGGTGATACGGCGCACATAGGCCTCGTCCACGTCCTGACCCTCGTAGGCGATACCCGTGAGAATGGAGGCTTCGGTGAGGTTGGGAGTCAGAACATCGGCACCGTTGACCAGCTCGCCCATGGCCTCGCAGAGCTCGTCAGTGTAGGTCTGGTACTTCTGGCCACCGTCGCCCATGACGGGGTCGACGATGCGCAGCGCCTTGGGATGCTCCTCGTACAGGCGCTTGATGGCACCTACCTGCTCGGCGGCACCGAGAAAACCAGAATAGATTGCGTCGAGCTCGATGCCCTCGGCCACCCAGGCATCCAGGTACGGCGCAAGCATGTCGGTGGTGTCATGCATGTGGAAGATGGGGAAGCGCGTGTGCGCCGAGAAGAGCGAGGTGGGGACGGGGCAAACGTCGCAACCCGCTGCGGAGAGAACGGGAATCGCCACGCCGAGTGAGCACTTGCCGTAGCCACACAGGTCGTGAACCGCAGCGATGCGGGGGATGTAGGCGTCCTTGCGCTGATAGAGGTAGAGGTCCTGAGCATAGGTGGTCATGGCTGACTCCCTTCTGATGTTGCATAGGCGATGGACCTTGTTTGGCATGATTCTAGACTGCCCGTAGCGCAATATGCGATATGAAACAAATCGGAAATACAGAATATATAGCTAGGTTCCTGCGAGTTAATCAAATGGAAATAAAGTGCTTTAGCAGCCAAGAACGTCGTTCAACAAAAAGCAGGGGCGCCGCGAAAGCGCCCCTGCCTGCAAGTGCGTGTTGTGGAGCCTTAGAACTGGACCGTGGGAGCCTGACGGACGGCATCGTCCTCGACGGTGAAGCCCTGGCGCTTCTGGAACTTGGAGCCAGCCACGATGTTGCCCGGGAAGGTGGTGATTGCGTTGTTGTACTCGAGCACGCAGTCGTTGAAGCTCATGCGAGCGTAGCTGATCTTGTTCTCGGTGTCGGTGAGGTCGGCCTGGAGCTGGGCAAAGTTGCTGTTGGCCTTGAGGTCGGGATAGGCCTCGGCGACGGCGAAGAGATGGCCAAGGGCCTGGGTGAGCTCGCCGGAAGCTGCCATGGCGGCCTCGGGGGTGCTGGCGCTGGCGACGGCGGCACGCGCGTTGGTGACGGCCTCGAGGGTCTCACGCTCGTGGGTCATGTAGCCCTGGACCGTGGCAACCAGGTTGGGGATGAGGTCGTTACGGCGCTGCAGCTGGGCGTCGATGGTCTGCCAGGCGTTGTCGCAACGGTTGTCCTTGACGACGATGCCGTTGTGGATGCTGATCCACGCAGCGATGCCTGCGGCGAGAACGGCAATGAGGATGATGATAACGGCGGTCATGACGGGCTCCTTTCCGAGCTTGCAAACCAAACGGCCAGTGACGGGCACCGACTGGTGTTTCAATTTAGGCGGAGGAGGAGGGATTCCCGCGTTGCCTTGCGGCAACGCTCATAGGCCTCGCTGCGCTCGGCCCGCAGCGCTTATCGCGCTGCGACCTTTCGGTTCGAATCCCTCCGTAGCCTCCAGGGACTCCTTTTGGCCAGTGACGTACACTGACCTGCTATTCAATTATGGCGGAGGAGGAGGGATTCGAACCCTCGAGACCTTTCGGCCCGGCGGTTTTCAAGACCGCTGCATTCAACCACTCTGCCACCCCTCCACAGATATGCAGCTATGATACCCCACTCTGGGCTCGATGATTCAGTCAGTTGCAACAGAAGGTGCCAAAGGGCGCGCGTCGCGGGAGGAGCTCACTGCTACCATGTATCACATGGACACGGACCAGACATACATGCAGCTAGCAATCGAGGAGGCGCGACTGGCCGCTGCCGAGGGCGAGGTACCCATCGGAGCGGTCGTGGTGTGCGACGGCCAGGTGGTCGCGCGGGCTCATAACCGGCGCGAGCTGGACCACGACCCCTCTGCGCATGCCGAGTTTGCCGCGATGGTCGAGGCATCGCGCGTGCTTGACCGCTGGCGCCTCACCGGTTGCACGGTGTACGTGACGCTCGAGCCGTGCCTCATGTGCGCGGGGCTCATGGTCAACGGACGCATCGATCGCTGCGTGTATGGGGCGCCCGATCCCAAGGGTGGCGCGCTGGGCACGCTCTACGACGTGAGCCACGACCCGCGGCTCAACCACGAGTTCGAGGTCACAGCAGGCGTTTGCGCAGATGAATGCGCTGATTTGCTCCGTAGCTTCTTCCGCGAGCGCCGGCGTGCGCGGAAGGCACAAGCGGACTAGGCAGCTCTGTAACAACTGTCACATTTCAAGCGTGCCAACAGTATCAAACCCCGACGAAAATGCGCTATTGTAAGGTAACTGGAGAGCATCTGAAGGGGAGATCGGATGGCACGTCATTTCACCGGCGAAGATGTACGCGCGGCCTACGAGCGAATCCACACGCGTGTGAGACGCACGCCCCTTGAGGACTCAATCTACCTAGGTGACGACGACCATAAATACCGCTTCAAGTTCGAGAGCCAGCAGCTCGGCAAGAGCTTCAAGATTCGTGGTGCGCTCAACACCATGTCGCAGCTCACGCCGGCGCAGGTATCCCGCGGCGTTGGCACGGTGTCCACGGGCAACCATGCGGTGGCGGTGGCTTATGCTGCAAAGGAGCTCGGTATCGAGAACTGCGTGGTAATCGTGCCGTACGGCATCGCCCGCAGCAAGCTTGACCGCATCCGCTACTATGGCGCCCGCATCATGACGATGGGCAGCAACTACGACGAGGCGCTGACCCTCGGCCTCAACTACATCGACCGCAACGAGCTGTTCTACGTCGATCCGGGCCAGTATGACCCTCGTGTTTATGCAGGTCAAGGCACTATTGGCTACGAGATTGCCCTCCAGCATCCTAGGGTGGACACCATTGTGGTGCCCGTGGGCAGCGGCGGCCTCATCACGGGTGTCGCCGTGGGTGCGCGGGCCATCAAGCCCGAGATGCGCATCGTTGGCGTGCAGACGGCGGCCTGCCCCTCGATGTACCAGTCACTCAAGGACCGCGTCTGCTATACCACCTATCCCGTCTCTGGCGAGACCATCTGCGACGCCGTGGTGGGCGGTGCCGGACGCATAGCCTACGAGATGCTGCCTAACCTAGTCGACCAGTGGGTAATCGTCGAGGAGGGCGAGATTCGCAGCGCGCTTCGCTTTATGGTCGAGCGCGAGCAGACCGTCATCGAGGGCGGCAGCGCCATGGTGGTTGCGGCTGTGCGCGAGTATCCCGAGCTGGTCGGCGGCAACAACGTGGCGCTCATCATCACCGGAGGCAACGTGGACGGGCGCATGCTGGCCAGGGTGCTCAACGAGCCCGGCGAGCACGAGGTTGACTAGCGGCGCCCCTACACAACCTGGAAGACAAAGAAGTCGAGGTAATGGCTCGGCGGAAAGCCCCACAGGATGGGGTGGTCCGGTGCCTGCTGACGCTCTTCTACCTGCTTGAGCTGGACGTTTGCATCGTGTGCGGCCTCGGCGACGGCGCGCGCGAGAAGGTCGCGCGTCATGTGCTGGGAGCAGCTGCACGTCGCAAGGTAGCCTCCGCGCGGAAGCAGCCGCAGCGCCTCGAAGTTGATCTCCTTATAGCCGCGTGCGGCGTTGCGTACCGTTGAGCTGCTCTTGGTAAACGCAGGCGGATCGAGCACGATAAGGTCGAAGGGTCCGCCCTCCTGGCGCAGATAGTTGCGGTCAGAGCGAAGCGCGGGGAGATACTCGAGCACGTTTGCGCAGGTAAACGACATGCGCTCGTCGAGGTTGTTGAGCTTTGCGTTCTGTGCGGCCAGCTCGATCGCGGTCTTGCTCACGTCCACGCAGCGCACTAGTTCGGCACCGCCCGCAGCGGCGTTGAGGCCAAAGGGGCCCACATGACAGAAGCAGTCCAGCACACGCCTGCCTGCGGCAATCTCGCGCACGGCGCGGCGGTTGTACTTCTGGTCAAGGAAGAAACCCGTCTTCTGGCTGTTCTCCAGGTCGAGTCCGAAGGAGAGGCCGTTCTCCTGCACGACGATGCGCGTGTCGAGGGTGGACGCACCGTCCCACCAGCCCTTTCGGAGAGGCAGGCCCTCGCGCTCGCGCACGGGCGAGTCGCAGCGCTCGTAGATGGCGCGCACGTCCTGGCCGTCCTGCTGCAGAACCTCGAGCAGCAGGGGATAGAGCCGGTCGCGCAGAAGCTCCATGCCCACGGTGCCGATCTGCGCAACCAGCACCTGGCCGTAACGGTCGACGGTGAGACCCGGCAAGCCGTCAGCCTCCGAGAAGATCACGCGGCAGGCATCGATGTCGGGCGCCGTGCCAGGCAGCGCGCGGCTCCCCATGGTGGACACGCGGTGTTGCCAGGCCCACGAGATGCGGCGCCTCCAAAACGCGTCGTCAAAGCGGTCGTTGGCGTTGCGCGAAAGGATGCGCACGCGAATCTTGCTCTGCTGGGAGATGAGGCCGGTTCCCTGCCAGGTGCCGTTCTCCTCGACCACGTCCACGAGGCAACCGTTGGTGACGGGGGTGCCGTCGGAAGGCGCGGGGTCTACGCGCACGACCTCGCCCTCGAAGACCCACGGGTGGCCTCCGGCAAGCGATCGGGCCGCCTTGCGCGTGACCGTTACCTGCGGATATGGGCGTATCTGCTTCAAGACGTCACCAAGCTCTCTGTCGGGCGGTCTAGTAGTGCCGGCCGAAGCGTCCGCTGCTGGGACCGCCAAAGCCCCTGCGGCTCTTGCTTCCGCTGAACATCGTGCGCGTGGTGCGCGTGGTGGCGCGGCTCGGGTTGGGCACGATGCGGCCACTGTCGTACGCAAAGCCCGGGAGGTCCCAGACGGGCACGAGCTTCTTGGTAAAGTACTCAATCTCGCGCAGCGGGGTGATCTCGTCGGGAGCGACAAAGGTATACGCGTGGCCGGTTGCACCGGCGCGGCCCGTGCGGCCAATGCGGTGCACGTAGTCCTCGGGATCCATCGGCACGTCGAAGTTGACGACAGCGTCGATGCCGCTCACGTCGATGCCGCGGCTCATGACGTCGGTGGCCACAAGCAGCTGCACCTCTCCGGCGCGGAAGCGCTCGAGCGCCCTGTCGCGCGCCTTCTGTGGACGGTCGGCATGCATGACCTCCACCTTGAGGCCCGCGGACTTGAGCGTCTTGGAGACGTCGTCCACGCGATGCTTGGTGCGGCAGAACACTAGCACGCGTTCGAGCTGCGCGTCGGGCTCGGCGCCGCCAGAGCTGACGATGGCCTGCAGCAGCTGCGTCTTCTGGCCCTGGGTGACAGGGCAGAGGTGCTCCTCCACGGTATCGGCCGTCTCGCCCACGCGGGCGATCTCCACGGTCGCGGGGTCGGTGAGCATGGCGTCGATGGTGCCCTTGATGCTGGGCGGAATGGTCGCGGAGAACAGCAGGTTCTGGCGCTTGCTGGGCAGCGCTGCCACGATCCGACGTACGCTGGGCCAAAAGCCCATGTCAAGCATGCGGTCTGCCTCGTCGAGCACCAGCACACGTACCTGCGAGAGGTCCACGTGCCTGTGCTTCATGAGGTCGATCAGGCGACCGGGCGTGGCCACGAGCAGGTCGCATCCGCGCGCGAGGGCCTTGAGCTGCCGGTCAAACTTGGCGCCACCCATGACGATGACGGAGCGCTGGCCCGTGTGCTCGCACACCGTGGTCACCACGCGCTCGATCTGCTGGGCAAGCTCGCGCGTGGGCGTGACGACCAGCGCGAGTGGGCGTGCGGGCCCACCAGTTGCAACGGGAGCGGACGAGCTGGCGTTGCCCTTGCCGCGACGCCGACGCCTACGGCGACGGGGTTTGGGAGCCTCCTCGGCGGGAGAGGCCTCCTCTGCAGGTGCGGGTGTGTCCGCAGCCACGGCTTGCGCCTCGTCAGCCACGTCGGCAGAAAGCCCCATGATGAGCTGCAGCGTGGGCAGGGCGAACGCGGCAGTCTTGCCGGTGCCCGTCTGAGCCGACGCAACGATGTCGCGCCCCTCAAGCACCAGGGGAATGGCCTGCTCTTGCACGGGGGTCGGTTGGGTGAAGCCGAGGGATTCAACCCCGGCGAGTATCTGCTCGTTTAGCCCGAGCTCGGCAAATGAAGTAGTCATGGGTGTAAGTATGGGGCATGCAAGATACCTTTGGGTGCCCCTCACCAAACAATCAGGACACTGACAAGAGTGGCACATAAGCGCCAGAAACGCCCGTGCTACGTCTATGAGCTGCGAAGATGTCCAGCATGTGCATGTCCGGCCACTTTGCCGCCATAAGCTGCTATGCTAGAAAAGTTATGTTTTAGCACCGTTGGAGGCATCAAGTGACGAGAACCCCAGAGACGCTATCGGGTCGAATGCACAAGTGCGGATAGCCGCACTTGCCCATCTACCTGCACCTTTTGTCTCACAAGGAGTTCTGCCATGCCCATCAACATCCCCGACGGCCTGCCGGCCAAGACTATCCTGCAGCAGGAGCGCATCTTTGCCCTCGAGGAAGACGTGGCCAGCCACCAGCGTATTCGCCCGCTGCGTGTCGCCATCCTCAACCTCATGCCCACCAAGGTCGAGACCGAGACGCAGATCCTGCGCCTCATCTCCAAGTCGCCGCTGCAGGTGAGCTGCGACTTCATGCGCGTGAGCAGCCACGAGTCAAAGAACACCTCGGCGGATCATCTGGTCAAGTTCTACGACACCTTCGACGCTTACCGCGACGAGAACTACGACGGTCTTATCGTTACAGGTGCGCCGGTGGAGCACCTGCCCTTTGACGACGTGGACTACTGGGACGAGCTCTGCGAGATCTTCGACTGGAGCCAGGAGCACGTGTTCTCGACCATGTTCTTGTGCTGGGGCGCCATGGCCGGCCTCTACCACTTTTACGGGATCCACAAGAAGCTGCTGCCGGCAAAGCTCTTTGGCGTGTTTCCGCAGCGCCTGTGCGACGAGTACAGCTTCCTCACCAACGGCTTCGACGAGATGCACAACATGCCGCACTCGCGTCACGCGATGCTCGACGCCGCCGAGCTGGCCCAGCACCCCGAGCTCAAGGTGCTCTCGGAGGGCTTCAGCAGCGGTCCGGCGCTCATTGCTACGCACGACTTCCACGAGATCTATGTGACGGGTCACTTCGAGTACGGCCGCGACACGCTGGCCGACGAGTACTGGCGTGACTTCCACAAGGGGCTGCCCATTCGCCTGCCGGAGAACTACTTCCCCGACAACAACCCCGAGAACCAGCCGATCTTCACGTGGCGCAGCCATGCCAACCTGCTGTATCGCAACTGGCTCAACTGGGTGTACCAGATGACCCCCTACGAGCTCGACGAGATCCCGCAGGCTGTCGCGGCACTGCGCGCCGACGCCTGGGCTCTCGCCAACAAGTTCCAGCGCTAGACCACGAGACCAGAATCTTTTCCGCTTTGTTCCAAGGGAGCGCGTTTGGGCTATTTTGGGCGCCAGACGGCTGGGGATGAAGCATAATCGTGGGGCGCGCGTCTTGAGTACGCGACCGTGACCGTAACGAGGAGGAACACCTGTGATCGTTCCCGATATGCTCAGGCTCAATGCCGCCAAATATCCTGACGAGATTGCCCTGGTGGAGATCAACCCGGCCATGCCGGAGGACCGTCACATCACCTGGCGCGAGTACGACCTGGTCGAGACGACTGACGACGAGCCCTACCGCCGCGAGATCACGTGGTCGGTCTTCGACGAGAAGGCAAATCGCTTTGCAAATCTGCTCATCTCGCGCGGTGTCGGCAAGGGCGACAGGGTTGCCATCCTGCTGTACAACTGCATCGAGTGGCTGCCCATCTACTTCGGCATCCTGAAGACTGGCGCCGTGGCTGTGCCGCTGAACTTCCGCTACGCCTCGGACGAGATTCTCTACTGCGTGGAGAAGTCCGATTCTGACGTCATTCTCTTTGGACCCGAGTTCATTGGCCGCATGGAGTCCATCGTCAACAAGCTCCAGAAGGGCCGCCTGCTCTTTTACGTCGGTGATGACTGCCCCACGTGGGCCGAGAGCTTCCGCGAGCTTGAGGCACTGAGCTCTAGCCGTGACCCGCAGATCGCGCTTTATGAGATTGACGACGCGGCCATTTACTTCAGCTCGGGCACCACGGGCTTCCCCAAGGCCATTCTGCACAACCATGAGAGCTTGACGCAGGCCGCCGAGATGGAGGCTGTGCACCACTCCATCACGCACGACGACTGCTTCCTGTGCATTCCGCCGCTGTACCACACCGGCGCCAAGTTCCACTGGATGGGCTGCCTGACCTGCGGCGCTCGCGCGGTGCTGCTGCGTGGCGTGAGCCCCCAGTACATCTTCGATACCGTGAGCCGCGAGCACTGCACCCTCGTGTGGCTGCTCGTGCCTTGGGTACAGGACATCCTCACCGCCATCGAGCAGGGCACGCTCAAGCTTGAGGACTACGAGCTTGACCAGTGGCGCCTCATGCACGTGGGTGCCCAGCCCGTACCCAAGAGCCTCATCAAGCGCTGGAAGCAGATCTTCCCGAACCACGATTACGACACCAACTACGGCCTGTCCGAGTCCACGGGCCCCGGCTGCGTACACCTGGGCGTCGAGAACATCGAGAAGGTCGGCGCCATTGGCATCCCCGGCTATCGTTGGCGCGCAAAGATCGTGGGCGAAGATGGCCATCGTGTCGAGCGTGGCCAGGTCGGTGAGCTGTGCGTCAAGGGCCCGGGCCTCATGACCTGCTACTACAACGATCCCGAGGCCACGCAGGAGACCCTCATCAATGGCTGGTTGCACACGGGCGACATGGCGCGCGAGGATGAGGACGGCTTCATCTGGTTGGTTGACCGCAAGAAGGACGTCATCATCACTGGTGGCGAGAACCTCTACCCGGTGCAGATCGAGGACTTCATGAGTGCCTGCCCGCTCATCCAGGACGTGGCTGTCATCGGTCTGCCCGACACACGGTTGGGCGAGATTGCCGCCGCAATCGTGCAGCTCAAGCCTGGCGTGGAGGCCACCGAGGACGACATCAACGAGTTCTGCCTCGATCTGCCGCGCTACAAGCGTCCGCGCAAGATCATCTTTGCCGACGTGCCGCGCAACGCCACCGGCAAGATTGAGAAGCCGCGCCTGCGGCAGATGTACGGCGCCGAGAACCTGGTCGACCGCGAGAACCAGGGCTAAGCACGGCGACGCCCTACCAACATCGAAGCTAAACGGGATGCGGGAGCCCTTCTATAAGGACTCCCGCATCCTCACGCCTGGTGTTAGCGTCTGCCAGATTTGGCTGAAAACTGCATTATACCTAGGGTTTTGCTACTTGACGATTCCGTGACGCGACTGACGAGCTTCGCCTGGCACTTTACACCCTTGAACCTCAAGACTGAAGCGAGTTCTGCTCTGAGTGTCGTGTTTCAGGCTGTTCGACATCAGTCTGACAAGGCGGATACGGAAGGTGCGTCCTAGAAAGCGACATTGCTAATTACGGTTATAGTGGCTGGTTCCAATATTGCATTAAGCTATTAAAGTCGCGTTGCAGATCAGCTATGTGGGCGTACGACTTCTGTTAATCTCAATCCATGTCAGTTTTGTGACTGAGCATATAAGCAAGCCTGCGCTCAGGTTCGGCTATTGATGACCTCGGCGATTCGTGGAGAAGTCAAACTAGGAGGAGCTTTCATGCAGAATCCCTATTTGGTACTTGGTATTGATCCGGGAATCGCCAGCTGTGGCTTTTGCCTACTTGATACTGCGAACGGCAGAATTCTCGAAATGGGTGCCCACCTTTTTGATGCGCCACAGGAAGATAAGACTGGCGTTAGCCTCGCCACTACAAGAAGAAATGCGAGAAGTGCCCGTAGGAACATAAAGAGGCGTTCGGACCGGCAGAAGCACTGCCTCAAGCTGCTTGCCGAGTTCGGGCTCGTGCCGCAAGACGCGACAAAGAAATGGTTTCAATCGCGGAAAGGCGACGCTCCGATTCTTAGTCTGCGAGCTAAGGCGCTTGACAAGTTGATAACTGATCGCGAGCTCGCGCAGATACTGTACTCGCTGTCAGCGCATCGAGGCTACATACCTCATGGCGAGGGGTCGCTGACAGGCAAAGGGGACGTGGATGCAGAGACTGGAAAAGCGCTTCGAGCCATTAGCGCAAATACCAAGGAGCTAAACGAAGGCGGATGGCGAACGATCGGCGAGATGCTGAGCGCTCAGAAGCGCTCGCGAAATAAGGGGGGTGCATATGATCTCTGCGTCCTCAATTCGCAAATAGTTGACGAAGTTCACCAGGTGATGCGCGCTCAACGGGAATTTGGCAACGCTCACGCCTCCTCAGAACTTGAGGAACGCTATCTTGAGGTGCTCACTTGGGAGAAGCCTTCGCTGGGGCATGACGAAAGGGTATACAACCTTGTTGGAAGCTGCTCTTACTTCCCAGAAGAGCGTCGCGCGGCAAATGCAACGTTGTCCTCTGAGCGCTGCCGTGCTTACGAGAGGCTTGGGCATCTCGTGATAGTCAATCCAGACGGCAGTGAGAGGGTACTGAGCAACTACGAGAGGGAAGAGCTGCTGTCCATACTGTTTGCGGCAAAGGCAATCAAAGGCAACAAAGAGTGTAAGGTCACGTATGCCTACATTCGAAAGATGCTTGACCTTAGCGCGAAATGCTTCTTCAAAGGCGTAGATCCAGATGACGAAAAGAAGTGTGAACCTTACGCGCCGCGCGCTTGGCGCAATATGCGATCACATGGCATACCTAGCGCCCTTCTAGAACGAATGCTTACCAATAGAGACTTTGCTGATGAGATTGGCGAGGCGTTGACCTTTGCAAGTACGGAGGAAAGCCTTCGAATGCGCTTGGAAAGTCTGGATTTGACCGATGAAGAATATGAATCAATAGCTGCGCTCCCTTTCAACAGCAAGGTCTATAAAGGGTACGGAAGCCGCAGCCTCAAGGCGCTCAACTTGTTGCTAGATGCCTTTGAGGAGGAAGGGATTCAAACACTCACTGATGCAGAGAGAGCTTCGGGGCTGCTCAGCTTGAGGCTCGCGAAGAGCGAGGCGCGGACGACCCAACTACCCACATATGATGTGTTTGATCCCACTTGCAACAACCCGGTCGTGCTGCGCGCGCTTAGCAGAATGCGCCTTATCGTAAATGCAATCATTCGCATACATGGTGTGCCAAACGAGATACACGTGGAGCTTGGTCGCGAGCTAAAGCAGTCGAACAAGGAGAAGGCGGCCATTCAGAAGAACAACGCCGCCAACGAACGCGATAGGAGGCGTTGGGCGGGTACTCTTGCTGAGATCATGGGCATTAGTCCGGACGAGGTGTCGAACAAGCTGATCAGAAAATGCATCATGAGAGAAGAGCAGGGTGAGATAGATCCCTATACGGGCGATGCGCTCGAGCTTCAGCGTCTGATAGACGACGATCGCTACTGCGAGATCGATCACATCTTGCCCTATTCGCGGACTTGTGACGACAGCAGAAGGAATAAAGTGCTCGTGCTTTCCAAGAGCAATCAGGATAAGCAAGAAAGAACTCCCTACGAGTGGATGACAAGCGGAGAGGTAAACGCACCATCGTGGGATGATTTTCAGAAAAGGGTACTAAATTGCAAGGCTCTCTTGCGAAAGAGGAACTATCTGCTTAACCAGTCGCTTGGTACGGATGAAGAGGCTAAGTTCCTCCAGCGAAACCTCAACGACACGAGGTACATGTCGCGTGCCGTTAAGAACTGGCTTGAGAAATCGCTCGCACTTCCTGAGGGCGGGAGAGTTGTCGCGGTTGCTGGCGGTGCAACGGCGAGTTTGCGTCATGTCTGGGGGCTTAACACCGCTCCAAACAATAAAAAGGACCGATCGGACAATCGCCATCACGCTATCGACGCCGCGGTCATTGCGGCATGCTCCCAGGGCACGCTTATGAAGGTTGCGAAGGCAAGGTCTCTTGGCGCGAAAACGTTCAGGCGCATGCAAGAAAGCCGCCTTTCCGACACGCAGCCGTGGACGACATTTGCTAGCGAGGTTCTGGCGCGGGCAGAGTTCATCATCCCGACGCGCATGGTTGATCATGGGCTAACTGGCAGGGCGTTTGAGGACACGGCATATAGGTATGTTGGAGAATCTAATGATGCGAATCGCAGAGGCGTCCTCTATGCAAAAGGCAAAGAGATTAAGAAGGGCAATTTTCACATAGGGGCCGACGGTAATGCGCGAATCGTTGACGGCATGGCATTTCTTCGTCTTTGGCTTGATGTGGAAGGAAATGCAGGTGCAGGTAAGTGGTATGCAGAGCCTGTCTACTATGCCGACATACCACACATCATGAACGGAGATTATGTTCCACATGTCGCTCCAAAAGCCCATGTTGGCAGAACACTTGGCTGGATTGAGCTGCCAGAATCAGCGCGGACCACAGCACCGATTGTCGTTTTTAGGAATGACGTTCTGGAAGTGGACGGCCAAATGGTGCGTTATACGGGATTCCATGTTGATGGTGTGCGAATCGAGTACGAGCCAATAGGTAAGGCTGCAATGCAAATGGCCATACCGACACTTGGAAAGTGGAACAACAACACGAGAGTCAGGGTGTTTCAGGAAGACTGTCTTGGACACTGCTATCAAGAGTTCGGCTATAACAAACCTACAGCCTAGATGACCAGAGTCATTTGTGCGCCAGGATCTGATGGCCCTCCAATTGGTCTTGTGTCAATAAGGACCCTACGGCTTTCGTACTGCTTCTCTGTTAAAGTGATGACTGTGACGGCGCCGGCTGGTGGAAGGTGTGCCCTCAGCCTCACCAAATGGGTTTCAATGCTTTCGCGGGAGAGTGTGATTCTCGAGTAGACGCTGAACTGCTCCATGTGGTAGCCGTCTTCGACTAGAAATTTTCTGAATTGGGCGTAAGATCTTCTTTCTGTCTTGTTGCCCGTGGGGAGGTCAAACAACACGAGCATTCTCATGATTCTCATTGCTTCCTACTCATAGCTGGCGAATTCAAGAGGATGTATTTCGGGCAAAACGAGAAGCGAATCATCGGAAGCGAGTACGGCATCGCGCAGTCCACATAAAACGAGATGTATGGCATGCTGTATGCTGACGCTCTTTTGTGACATGTAAACTTTGACTTCGAAAACTCTTGCGAGCAAGGCCTTGTCTTGCGGCTCTAATGGCGCTTTTATCCCGCTGGAAATGACAAGAAGGTCGACAACTGGCCTAAACGGTTCGATTAGATCGTCAACAAGATTAAAGGCATTTAGGTTATTGTGATGGTGAATGCCTCTCGACACGAGCCATCCGCCCGAGACGGCCTCTCGAGCAATGCCTGCGCGAAGTACTGCATAGCCGTAATCTAGAGGCGCTTCATACGGTCCGTCTCGACGGCTTCCTTCCGTAATAAGAAGCTTGAAGTACGCCGAAGCTGCAGCTGACTCCTGGTTGGTCGTATCGCCTGATAGCACTCTGGAAGCCCTGCTCTTTACATCTACGCACGGAATATCGAGCTGCTCAAGGACTGCTGCCTGATTCCTGATCTTAGCGATGACGATACGGCGCCAAAGACGCTTGGCCAACGGCTTCGAAATAGATAGCTGGTCCTCAACGATTGCTGCGTGTCGTGAGTGAGCTCCGAGGGGCAATAGCAGGCCGTTCGGCATGTGATTATCGCCGCAGATCATAACGCCGATTCCAGCGTTGACAATCTCTGAGAGGGCGGATGTTGACACCTGTGCTTGGTGTGTCTCTAGAATTACGACCCATACGTCATCAAGAGGGATTGAGAAATCAGCTGACGAGCTCGACACCAGAAGCTGTGACTGCTTGACGGTAATCTTTGAGGGACTTTGTATGCAAATAGTCCGTTTAGCCATCTTTTACCTGCTACATTTTGAATACCGCAATCGTATACATCGAGTATAGTGTAGATGTCTAAGGCAACCTTTGTACCAACTGGGGAGTTGGAAGACTGCAGTAGACAAGGGGACCACTTTGTGGTTACCCGCAAGGTCAGCCCACCGACAGAGTGCTGTCGGTGGGTGAACCTTTTTTCGCCAAAACACCCTCTTTGACGTGGCTCAGTATGATCCTACGCTTTTTTCTACAATGCCTCGCCCGATAAACCCCTGTTCAAGGGAGGTTTATCGGGCGAGGCATTGTACCAACTGGGGAATTGGAAGGCTCAGAAGACACCAACGTGACGGAAACCACCGTCATGGCAATTGTACCAACTGGGGAATTGGAAGGCTCAGAAGACATATGCGGTTATCGGCTGGACTTAGTTCCGATTGTACCAACTGGGGAATTGGAAGGCTCAGAAGACCCACGCGAGCGGAGATGCCCTCGGCCGCAAATTGTACCAACTGGGGAATTGGAAGGCTCAGAAGACCAACCCTGCAAAGCGGTACGCACGAGCACAATTGTACCAACTGGGGAATTGGAAGGCTCAGAAGACGTGCTGGACGTAGGGGCCGTCCCCCGCGAGATTGTACCAACTGGGGAATTGGAAGGCTCAGAAGACAGCTTGGTCGCAGACGCACTCCCACGTGTCATTGTACCAACTGGGGAATTGGAAGGCTCAGAAGACTAGTCCTCGTCGGCGCGCTCGCGCAGCCGCATTGTGCCAACTGGGGAATTGGAAGGCTCAGAAGACACGAGCCTGTTGGTGTGGGCCGCGTCCCACATTGTACCAACTGGGGAATTGGAAGGCTCAGAAGACTAACAGGTAGCACGCAAGCGACGCCGCAACATTGTACCAACTGGGGAATTGGAAGGCTCAGAAGACTACGTCTCGCAGTTCGCCGACGCGTTCGGCATTGTACCAACTGGGGAATTGGAAGGCTCAGAAGACTTCTCGTACTCAACCGGCAGCGCGGCCTCAATTGTACCAACTGGGGAATTGGAAGGCTCAGAAGACGGGGATGGTCACGGTGCCAGCCTTGGTCGAGGATTGTACCAACTGGGGAATTGGAAGGCTCAGAAGACCGGAACGTCAGCGGAAAGGCCCTCGGTGATATTGTACCAACTGGGGAATTGGAAGGCTCAGAAGACATAACCATGTTGCAGCTCACGATCTTGGCAATTGTACCAACTGGGGAATTGGAAGGCTCAGAAGACCATGTGGGAACCTGCAAGCACAGACTCCAAATTGTACCAACTGGGGAATTGGAAGGCTCAGAAGACATCGAGCTGTTCTCCAACGAGTTCCGTCGTATTGTACCAACTGGGGAATTGGAAGGCTCAGAAGACTTCACGCGGTTGAAGATGCCCTGCACGGTGATTGTACCAACTGGGGAATTGGAAGGCTCAGAAGACCCTGTGGCACGTCGGCGCAACTCGTCATAGATTGTACCAACTGGGGAATTGGAAGGCTCAGAAGTCTTCTCAGGCGTGCCGATGATCTCATACGTATTGTACCAACTGGGGAATTGGAAGGCTCAGAAGACGACGTAGTCCATGGCCTTCGTCATCACGAGATTGTACCAACTGGGGAATTGGAAGGCTCAGAAGACTTCTGGAACTTGGCCATGACCGCGCGCTCCATTGTACCAACTGGGGAATTGGAAGGCTCAGAAGACAACGGTTGCGCGGTCGTCGTCGGTGGCGGTGATTGTACCAACTGGGGAATTGGAAGGCTCAGAAGATGAGTCTTACCATTGACCCCGAGCGCGCGATCAAGAAGCAAAGGTTTCCGTGATTGTTTTCACGGCTGTTTTCTGAATCTAGCTGATAGCGGACATAAGACTGTACCTGTGAGCAGGTGGGCTTCGACAAAGTTCAGAGTAGCTGCTTCTTGAGTCTGCGAAACACACTTGTCGCATGGCGCGACTATACTGGTTCGAGTTTCGCTGTTGGAGAGGACTACCCTATGAGCAAACAACTGCTATCGGGCAACGAGGCCATCGCGCAGGGGGCGTGGGAGGCTGGCGTTGCCGTGGGAGCTGCCTATCCGGGCACTCCGTCAACCGAGACGCTCGAGAACCTCGTGCGCAAGCCCGACGTGTACTGCGAGTGGGCTCCCAACGAGAAGGTCGCCTTCGAGGTGGGCCTGGGCGCCGCCATGGGTGGCGTGCGCACGCTCGTCACCATGAAGCACGTGGGCGTCAACGTGGCCGCCGACCCCTTTATGAGCGCTGCCAATACCGGTGTCAACGCCGGCCTGGTGCTGCTCGCCGCGGACGATCCCAGCTGCTACAGCTCGCAGAACGAGCAGGACAGCCGCCACTACGCCGCCTTCGGGCGCATTCCCTGCCTGGATCCGTCCGACAGCCAAGAGGCCTACGAGATGACCCAGCAGGCCTTCGACATCTCCGAGCAGTTTGACACCGTGGTCATGCTGCACGAGACCATGCGCATCGCTCACACAAAGACGCTGGTCAACGTGGTCGGCGACCGCACTGCCATCGACCCGCGCCCCTACGAGAGTCGTCCCGAGAAGTTCGTCATGATGCCCGCCAACGCCGTACGTCGCACGCTGGTCTGCAACGACCGCGAGGACGAGCTGGTGGCCTGGGCAGAGGAGACCCCGCTCAACCGCGTGGAGATGCACGACACCAAGGTGGGCATCATCTGCGCTGGCGCTCTCTACGTGCACGTGCGCGAGGCCATGCCCGATGCCTCCGTGTTCAAGCTGGGCGTCACCTGGCCGCTGCCGCCCAAGAAGCTCGCGGCGTTTGCCTCGCTGTGCGACAAGGTCTACGTGGTCGAGGAGGCCAACCCCTACCTGGAGACGCGCGTCCGCGCCATGGGCATCGATGTCGCCGAGCCGCCCGCAGGTCGCCTGCCACGCTCCGGCGAGATCACTCCGGCCCACATCCGCGCCGCCTTTGGCGTGGCTGAGCCCGCGCACCTCGCTGCCGCCGAGGGTCTGCCCCCGCGTCCGCCCGCGTTCTGCGCTGGCTGCCCGCACCGCCTGGTGTACGTGGAGCTGCGCCGCATCAAGGCCATCGTGACCGGCGACATCGGCTGCTACACCCTTGGTGCTGTGGCGCCCTTCCGCTCCGTCGACTCCGTCATCGACATGGGTGCCTCGCTCTCGATGGCTCACGGCATGGAGCTCGCTGGCGCCCCCGAGCGCACTGGCCGCCCCGTTGTCGGCGTTATCGGCGACTCCACCTTCGCGCATTCCGGCATCACGAGCCTGCTGGGCACCGTCTACAACGGCGGCAAGGGCACGCTCTGCATTCTGGACAACCGCACCACGGCCATGACCGGCACCCAGGGCAACCCCGTCAACGGCGTGACCCTCACCGATCAGGCAAACCGCGTCAACCCGCTCGACGTGCCCGCTGGCAAGCAGCTTGACCTGGTCAAGCTCTGCGAGGCCATCGGCGTGGACGAGATCGAGGTCGTCGACGCGCAGAACGCCGCCGAGATCCGCCGTGCCCTCAAGGAGGCCACCAGCCACACCGACATGCTCTCGGTCATCATCTTCAAGGCACCGTGCCGCCTGATCGACCGCAGCCGCAAGCCCATGCCGACCATCCGCGACTGCCGTCGCTGCGGCCGTTGCATCCAGATCGGCTGCCCGGCTCTCGGCCGCGACGAGACCGGCCACGCCGTGATCGACCCCAACCAGTGCATCGGCTGCGGCCAGTGCGCACAGTCCTGCCCCTTCGGCTGCATTCAGGAGGACTAGCCATGCCGCATGACACCTCTACCAACTATGGCGTCGCCGAGGGCGGCGCGCGCGTGACCCTCGACGGCACCAAGACCATCCTTCTGGTGGGCGTTGGTGGCCAGGGCACCATTCTTGCAGGTCAGCTGCTTGCCATGGTGGCTGCCGACGCGGGTCTGGACGTCAAGGTCTCCGAGATCCACGGCATGAGCCAGCGTGGCGGCTCGGTCTCCACCATCGTGCGCGTGGGCGAGCAGGTGCAGTCCATGATCGCCGACTCCGGCTGCGCCGACATCGTGGTGGCTTTCGAGGCCATCGAGGCGCTGCGTGCGCAGCAGTTTGTGCGCGAGGGCGGCAGCCTCTTTGTCAACGACGAGCAGATCACGCCGGTGCCGGTCAACATCGGTGCCTTCAAGATGCCCGAGGGCGTTCACGAGCAGCTCGAGAAGATCGGCGCACGCGTGATTGACGCTGGCGGCATCGCGCGCGAGGTGGGCAGCCCCCGCTCCACCAACGTGGTGCTGGTCGGCGCCCTCTCCACGGCCCTGCCCTTCGAGGTGTCGGAGTGGGAGGATGCCATTCGCCGTCGCGTTCCGCCCAAGACCGTCGAGGCCAACCTCAAGGCCTTCGCCCGCGGCCGCGAGGCTGTCAGCGCCTAGGTACCGCACACATAGACCCGAATCGTGTCGCCGGACAGCTTGTTGCGAACAAGTTGTCCGGCGTTTGCGATAATCTTTACGTTGTTTGACCCGAGCCTAAGGAGAAGCGCATGACGCAGCAGGCACAGCACGAGGAGTTGACAGAGGAGCTGTTGCAGCGCCTGCTGGCGAGCGCAACGCCCGAGGCCTATCTCGCGCAGACGACAACGGACGACCGCTCCCTCGCCGACTACCTGCTCGACCTCATCGACGCGCGCAACATGACGCGCGCGGATGTGGTGCGTGCCTCCGCGGTGAACTCCACCTTTGTCTACCAGGTGTTTAACGGCGAGCGTCACGTGGGGCGCGACAACGCCATCAAGCTCGCGCTGGGCATCGGTTGCACCCTGCGCGAGACCCAGCGACTCCTGCGACATGCCGGAGTGTCCGAGCTGTGGTGCAAGAATCGCCGCGACGCCATCATCATCTTCTGCATCGAGCAGGGCTATACGCTCCCCGAATGTGACGACGAGCTCTATCGCCTGGGTGAGGACACCCTCGTGCCGAAGGAAGGCTAGGCATGGACGACGACCAGACACTGCGCTCCATGGTGCGTGACGACGCCTATCGCGTCGTGCGCATGCTGGGCGATGGTGCTTCTGGTCGCACGGAGCTGGTGACCTTCAATGGCGACGGGCTGCTCGTGCGCAAGCACATTCCTGCGGCTTTGGCCAATGCGGCCGCATGGGCCGTAGCCATGGAGGTCGACGAGCCCCTGCTGCCACGCATCGAGGAGCTCTACCGCATGCCCGACGAGCTGGTCGTGGTCTACGACTACGTCGAGGGAGAAGCCGTCAACGAGGTCGTGGAGCAGGAGGGCAGGCTTGAGGTGTCGCGTGCGGTGGGAATGCTCGTCGATGTGTGCCGCGCCGTGTCCGCCCTGCATGAGCGCGACGTGGTGCACCGCGACATCACGCCGAGTAACGTCATCCTGGCCTCGGACGGGGCGCACCTGGTTGACCTGGGGATTGCCCGCCAGAAGCGCCAGGGCCAACGACGCGACACCACCACGCTCGGTACCTGGGGTTTTGCTGCGCCAGAGCAGTACGGGTTCATGCAGACCGATGCTCGGTCCGACGTGTATGCGCTTGGACGCCTGCTGGGGTATGCGCTGACGGGGGAGAAGCCCGACACGGAGGCGTACGAGACGGCACTCTCCGATCGGAGCATCGTGCCAGAGGCGCTCTATGATGTGGTGCAGAAGGCAACCGCTTTCGAGCCAAGCGCGCGCTATCAGACCGCGGGCGAGCTTGCGCGGGCGGTGCAGGAGGCGCTGACGGGAGTACCGCTGCCCGAGCCCGTTGCTGCGCCTGCGCCAGAGGCGGCGCCACAGCCCGCGCATCCGCAAGCCCCGATCAGAAGGGCATCGCGTTCCTTTATGGAAGCACCCTTGTACCTGCGAGCTCTTGCGGCTCTGGCATGGATTGCGCTCGTGGTGGGCTTCTTGATCGTGCTTGCCGCCTCTGTGACCTACTGGCTGACAAATGACCCGATCTGGCATGCAGAGCAATACACCATGGCCGTTGTTGTGGATGCCGGCATCGCATACCTGTGCTTCGAGATCTACAAGGCGGTGTGCCTGCGCGGGGCCTATGCGACCGAGCCCCACCCGCTGAGACTCTTCATTGCAAGAATTTGTATATATTGTCTAATAATATTCTTGGTAATGATGGCCTTAGGAATATTCGTATCGTATCTCCGCGAAGGCTAAACGACAGAAAACGCCAAGGTCGTAAGCATGGTTAAATCAATTGGGATACATCTGTAACTTTCTGACTCACATACTTATGTATTGGATATGAATATCAGTTATTTAGCACACAGCTAATGATTCTCCGTGGTCAACACTCCATCATCACTCCTATCCAAGGAGGTTGCATTGAGCGATAGATGGCAGATAGTACAGAGGGCTGGCGACACCCTGCAAGACGTGCTTGCTTCGGCAGAGCTCGACGATCGCTCGTTTTCCGAGTGGATCACCGACGAGCTGGCTCGCCGCGGCATGAAGAAGAACATCGTTGTGCGTCGGTCGCGCCTCAACCAGACCTTTGCCTACCAGATCATGGCGGGCATGCGCCATCCTTCTCGCGACAAGCTCATCCAGCTTGCCTTTGGTATGCGCCTCAACGAGACTGAGGCCTGCGAGCTGCTGGAGCGAGGTGGCTCGGCCGCACTCCTTCCGCACAATCGCCGTGACGTCATCGTCGCCTTCTGCCTCAACCACGGCATGGAGATCTCCGCATGCGATGACCTGCTGTGGAACCTCGGCGAGGAGACCTTTACTGGCGTGGCCAGCGAGCGTCGTCTCTAGGCAAAGCCACTCGCAAAAACTCAACTGACAGCTGAGGAAGCTCTCGCGTTCCTCTTCTAGCATCGAGCCACTGTTCACTAGCTGTGGAAACTGGCTCATCTAGGAGGAACGCATGAAGAAGATCATCGATTTGATCAAGAAGCTCGCACTCGCCCTGGTGGCGCTTGTGCTGATTGGCGCGATCTTCGGTCGCGGCGGCAAGGAATCGTCAAGCTCCAGCTCTTCTGAGAGCGAGGCGGCCGTGGAGCAGCAGGCTCAGGAGGAGACCGAGGAGGAGGCCGCTAGCGAGGCCGAGTCCGAAGCCGAGGAACCCGAGCCGGAGCCCGAGGAAGAGGAGCCGATTGAGTACGTGGACGTGACCGTCGACGAGCTGACCGCAGCTCTTGACAGCAACCCGCTCAAGGCGAAGCAGACCTATCAGGACGCTCACATCAGGCTGACAGGCGTGCTCAACAACATCGACTCGTCCGGCAACTACTTCAATGTCAACAACGGAGACCAGTACTCCTTTGACAGTGTGTACTGCAGCATCCTCGACGATGCCACGCTCGACAAGGTCGCCTCGTCGTCGATTGGTGACACGCTGGTCGTGTGTGGCACCGTGACCGACGTGGGCGAGGTCCTCGGCTACTACGTGGATGTGGACTACATCGAGTAGAGCCAGTGCGAGACATGTCCGCGACGGGAGGGGCCGCAGCATGGGTTGCGGCCCCTCTTTCTATACCAGCTTGACGCCGAGCAGACCCACCAGGTCAGGCGCCTGGTCGATGCCGATACGCGCGTCGCGCAGCTCAAAGAAGGTGTCAGACACGCGCAGCGCCTGAACATTGCAGGTAGAGAGGTCTATGCCGCGCAGCCGCGTGCCATAGACCTCTGCGCGTGTGAAGTCGCACCCCTCGAGCGTCACCCGCTTGAGCTTGAGTTGGGCGAGGGAGGCCTCGTGAAGGTCGCAGCCGCTAAAGCGCACCTGCTCGAGCTTGCTTTCGGTCAGGTTGAGGTAGGCGCAGGCGCAGTCGCGCAGGGTGTCGCGCACAAAGTAGCTGTGGTGAAGGTCGCAGCCCACCAGGCGCGAGCCGTCAAACTGGCAGTCGCGCCAGTAGCTGGTGGCCATGCGCGCGTTGGAGAAGTCGCAGCTCGCAAAGGTGCAACGGTCAAAGCTGATGCGCGCTGCCTGAAGCTCCGCAAACGAGCAATCCTCGAAGCTGCAGTCCTCGAACTCAACGTGCCCCAGGCTGACGGCGGAGAGGTCCTCCCCAAAGAAGGACTGCTCGCAGATCTCGCCCTCACCCTCGTCGATGGCCTCCCAAAGCGTTGTCATGGATCCACCCGCTAGCCTTCGAGCAGGACGTGCGTGAAGGTGCCGTCCTCATACAGGCCAAAGCTGTGCGTCCCGTCCTTGGGGATGCCCACGCTGCCCGGATTGAAGAGCCAGATGCCCTGCGGTCCTTCCTCGTTGACCTTGATGTGCGTGTGTCCGTACACCAGCGCATCGCCGGCGCGCAGTGCAGGCAGACGGTCGACGCTGTTGTGCTTGCCCGCCCCATAGACGTGCCCGTGCGTGAAGAAGAGGTCGCGACCGGTGGCAGGATCGGCCATGAGGGCGTAGTCGGCCATGCAGGGGAAGTCGAGCACCATCTGGTCGACCTCGGCCTCGCAGTTGCCGCGCACGGCCAGCACCTTGTCCGCGATGCCATTGAGCATGGAAATGACCTGCTTGGGGGCATAGTCCTCCGGCAAGTCGTTGCGGGGGCCATGGTAGAGCTGGTCTCCCAGCAGCACCACGCGATCGGGCTGGTGTTTGTCGATGGCCTCCATCAGGCGCGCGCACCAGGCGGCGGCGCCATGGATGTCCGATGCGATGAGCAGCTTCATGGGTGACTCCCTTCGTTGCGTGCATCTTATATATAGGAGTATGACGCTTCCCGCAAAGTGGGTACGCTAGGCCTGCGGATGCGACCGCACACGCCTTATATGTGAAGAAGCAAAAAATCTCATGCAAACGCACTTAGATAATGTATACGATTCAAACGCATTGGGAACATATACCTCTGACAAACAAGGAACCAACTCCGGGGCTAGCGCCCAGAGTCTCTAACGAAAGGAACGACAATGGCTAAGATCCTTGGTATCGACCTTGGCACTACCAACTCCGCAATGGCGGTTCTCGAGGGCGGCGAGCCCACGATCATCGTGAACGCCGAGGGCGACCGCACCACCCCGTCCGTCGTCGGCTTCCGCGCTGACGGCGACCGCATTGTGGGCAAGGCTGCCAAGAACCAGGCAGTCACCAACCCCACCAACACCGTCTTCTCCATCAAGCGCTTCATGGGCCGCAGGTACGACGAGGTTACCTCCGAGCTCAAGACCGTCCCGTACAAGGTCAAGAGCGGCACCGGCAACCGCGCCGTCGTCGAGATCGACGGCGAGGACTTCACCCCCGAGCAGATCAGCGCCATGGTCCTCTCCAAGATGAAGGCCGACGCCGAGAAGTACCTTGGCGAGCCCGTCACCGACGCCGTCATCACCGTCCCGGCCTACTTCAACGACGCTCAGCGTCAGGCCACCAAGGACGCTGGCAAGATTGCCGGCCTCAACGTGCAGCGCATCGTCAACGAGCCGACTGCGGCCGCTCTGGCCTATGGCCTCGACAAGAAGGGCATCGACCAGAAGGTTCTCGTCTTCGACCTGGGCGGCGGCACCTTCGACGTCTCCCTGCTTGATCTCGCTGACGGCGTGGTCGAGGTTCTCGCCACCAACGGCGACAACCACCTCGGCGGCGACGACTGGGACCAGAAGGTCATCGACTGGCTGGCTGACAAGTTCAAGGCTGACAACGGCATCGACCTGCGCAACGACCCGATGGCCCTCCAGCGCCTCAAGGAGGCTGCCGAGAACGCCAAGAAGGAGCTCTCCAGCGCCAAGCAGGCCAGCATCAACCTCCCGTTCATCACCATGGACGCCTCTGGCCCCAAGCACCTCGACTACACGCTGACCCGCTCCGAGTTCGAGCGCATCACCCGCGACCTGCTCGACCGTTGCAAGGCTCCTGTCACCAACGCCCTGCGCGACGCCGGCATGCAGATCAGCGAGGTTGACGAGGTCATCCTCGTCGGCGGCTCCAGCCGTATGCCCGCCGTCCAGGAGCTGGTCAAGACCATCACCGGCAAGCAGCCCAATATGTCCGTGAACCCCGACGAGGTCGTGGCTGACGGTGCGGCTGTCCAGGGTGGCGTCCTCACCGGCGACGTCGAGGGCATCCTGCTGCTCGACGTGACCCCGCTGTCCCTCGGCGTGGAGACCATGGGCGGCATCATGACCAAGATGATCGACCGCAACACCACCATCCCCACGTCCAAGACTGAGACCTATTCCACGGCGGCCGACAACCAGACCTCCGTCGAGATCAACGTCCTGCAGGGCGAGCGCGAGATGGCGCGCGACAACAAGTCGCTCGGCAAGTTCAACCTGACCGGCATCCCTGCCGCCCGCCGCGGCGTGCCGCAGATCGAGGTCACCTTCGACATCGACGCCAACGGCATCGTCAAGGTCACGGCCAAGGACAAGGGCACCGGCAAGCAGCAGCAGATCACCATCTCCGGCTCCACCGCCCTGTCTGACGACGAAGTCGATCGCATGGTCAAGGACGCCGAGGCTCACGCCGAGGAGGACAAGGCCAAGAAGGACGAGATCGAGGTCCGCAACCAGACCGACAGCCT
>CADAQM010000024.1 GCA_902790135.1 uncultured Coriobacteriaceae bacterium | reverse complement strand
GCCGTTGGAGAGGGTGACCTTCAGCTCGGCCGGGCGCTTGCCGTCCTGGTCGTCCGCGTCGTCCCAGACCTTCCTGACGGTGGCCTCGGTGACCTCGGGCTCATGCGTGTTGGTGATGGTGCCGTGGTCCCCGGCGGAGCTGCCCTCGGTGGTGTAGCCGTCGATTTCAGACTCGGTCACGGTATAGGTGACCTCTTCGTCGTTCATGAAGCGCGGCAGACCGGTGTAGGTGATGGTGTAGGTGTTGTCGCCGTTGTCGACCACGGTGGGCGTGGCACCATCGACCGCGGGCGACAGCGTCAGCAGCTCGGCGAACTCGGCGTCCGTCGGACGAATGCCGTCCTGGTTGCTGGCATCAACCCACTGCTTGGTAATCTCGAGGTCGGTGAGCCGGTAGTCGTTGGTGAAGGTCACCTGATAGGTGGTGTTGGTGCTCTGGATGGTGCCGGTGGACGTCTTGCCGGTCTCCCAACTGCTGTCGGCTGCTTTGCCGGACTGGGGGGTCTGCGAGCCGTATTGGCCCGTGAGCTCAGACTTGTTGAAGTCGAAGCCATCCGCCAGGTCGCCCTCGGCGAAGGCGTAGGTGGTGCCGGTGGGCAGGTTCGTGAAACGCAGGTTCCAATCGGCCTTCATCTGGACGGTAATCTCGTTGCCGCTGGGAGCATAGTAGTAGCCCTTGTCATTAGGTCCTACAACGCCCGAACCGGAGACGTTGGCGTCCGTAACCGTGGCGCTGGCGTTCGTGTCGTAAATCGAGAACCACACGTAGTAGTCGGAGTTCGTGTCAGAGGCAGATCCGCTGGAAGCTTTGGAGTTATTGACCGTCAACGTGAACGGGAAGGTCTGGTCGGGGTCGGCATCCTCGCCGGTGACGACCTTGGTCAGGTTGAGGTTGGAGCGACGGTAGTTGTATGCCTTGAGAGACACTCTGCCCTCTCCGGCAATGTAGTAGGTCTTGCCGTCGATCACGTACTCATCATCCAGTCCTTCAACATGTACGACGGGAAAGTCAACGCTTGGGAATTTACCCTCCTCTTTCAGGATGAGCGTGTACAGTTTGCCGTTGATGAGCATGGGATGAATGACTGGGGTAACGAGCTCCCAGTTGTACTGCTCAGAACCAAGCTCTGCAAAGGTAAAGTCATGACCGTGATCAAGAATCTGCGCCTTGCCATCTTCCTTGTTGACGCGCATAAGGCCAGTGGAGATGTAGACCGGGTCCTTGGTCCATGCGGGATTGTCATCGGCAGACAGGGTGACATTGGTGAATTCCTCCTCGTCCGCGAGCACGGTCAGGCCGATTGTCTCTGTCTCGCGGTCGTCGAGCTCGTTCTCCCAATCTTTGTGCACAGACATCTGTTCTGCCACAAGACCGACAGGTTCGGGATCGGTGTAGACTGCCGTCTTCTCACCATCATCAGTACGGGTATCGGTGTAGGTAAGCTCGGCCTTGGTATTGGTTTTCAGAGTACCGTCTTCGTTAAGGTACTTCTTCTCGTTCGCGTCGAGGTCGTCGTAATCCTTGTCGCCGTTCTGAATTTCCGCAATCGTGTCATAGGTGTACTGACTCGGCCACACGTCGAAGGTCACGGAATAGGTGACACCGTCGAGCAGCGTACCAACGCTGGAAAGATCCCAGTCGACAGAGGTACCGTTGAACGATGCGGCAGGCGGAGTCTTGTCGTTAGAGAGCTCGGTAGCGCCCTCCCACTTGAACTTGAACTGACCGCCAGAGATGCTGCCAGTAACTGTAATGGGACTAGCGCCACCAGTCACGGTGCAAGTGTCGCCATTTACTTGCACGGTATAGGTGGTCTCCTCGCCCGTCGTCGGGTTGACCCTTGTGAACTGGTTGTTCGCAACGGGAATGGACAGCCAGTATTCGAACGACCCGTCGTCAACCTCAAGGAGATGAGCTATGTCACCAGTGGTCGTTTCCACTGCGCTTGTCGTCCCGTCAGAGATGGACACTGCGCCAACGCCAAGCGTTTCGACGATCTCCTGGAAGATGCTTTCGATTGCCTGGGTCAGTGCGGCCGAGTCCGCTGCCGTGAAGTAGTTGTCGGTCGGTTGGGTGCCCCCACCGATAGTACGCTCGGTACCCGTGTTGGCGTAGTACATCAGGTCGTCAAGCAAGTCGGCCTCGGTACCATACGCGTAGATACCATACAGGGTAGTGTTCTCGCGGGTCTGAATTGCCCTAGCACTCGTGAGACCCGCCTCATAGAACGGACGCAGCTGGTTCAAACTGCTATTGGGGCTGATAGCATTGTTGCCATTACCGCTCGCCGTCGGTGCACCATCCGTAACAAAGATGACAAAGGTCGGATCGTCATCAGCCCTGCCAAGCAGCGTCTGAGCGTTGCTCAAGGCACTCTGCCAGTTTGTGCCATACGAGGGGTTTCCGGTGTATGTCAGCTTAGTTTGACCGTCGGTGCCACCGTCGTCAAAGAAGCGATTGATGCCGTTCGCGTCAGTAAGGTTGCTGGTCCAGTCCTGGCCACCCGTCTGCTGAATCGATCCAGTTCTTGCGAACGTCACCAAGGCCATCTCAATGTTGGATGGATCCGTTGAGGATTGGTATGAACGCAGGTTGGCAACGAAGTCATGGACGATGTCCTCAGCCTGGTCTGCGCGGGTATTCCTAGTTGAACCGGCATTGCTGGTCATACTGTTGGACACGTCGTATACGATCAGCACGTTAACGTCAGCTGCGGTCTCCGTCTCGGTATCAGCATCACCCTTGACCGTAAGCTCAAGCTGATACGTGCCATCGTCGTTCGGTTTCAAGTTCTTGAAGTGATCGGGCACACCGCCAGCAGCCGCAAACGCGACGCCGATGCCTCCCACAACAACAGCAAGCGCGGCGACTAACGCCACCACCCATGCACCCAGTCTCAGTCTCTTACTCATTGCCAACCCCTTCGAACCATTACCTTGCGCGGACCTTGCCTCACCTACATGCCAAAAGCCCGAGGGAGGCGATCCCGCCCGGGCATCAAAACCAAGTCGTTTGCGTTTTCGTGTTGTCACTGGGACGGGCTGCGTTTTCGTCTCGTTTCTGCCCATGACTACCTCTCGCATTTCCTTTACTGACCTAGCGCCTCCAGAGAGAAAGCACCTATTTAGAGAACTAACATGACACTATAGTGATTTACCTTCATATATACGTTTCATTGGACTTAGATACTGCAACATATGACTGATATGCTGATAGTAAGCATCTATTTGTGTTGCACTTATATGCTGCAATTAAATATCATTTATGGTTGTCGTTTGATCATTCGCCATTCTAAGGCTTCCGCTTGCGTAGATAATGCTGTATATCGATAGCATTTACCGCTCACTATGTGATTTCATTGCTTTGCGGAATAGTTTCTTGTCGCTTTAGTCAAATGGGGGACATAAAGCGATAATCACTTTTGGGCTTGTTCTTTAGATTGCCAGTAGCAATGGTTGCGCCTTTGAGGGGGGTGTCGCCATGATCTCTCTGTTGCCCGACAGCTTCGCTGCCGGCGATGGCTCCTATGGAGCGGATCTGACTGACTTTGAGCTTTCTGCCATCTCGCTGACGCGCGAGCTCCTTTGGCTCTTCTGGGCCAATGCCGTCGATGCCTGCGCCCAGATGGTCGACAGTGCGAGCAGACTCATAGCCGCTGAGGACCCCTTTGAATGCTCGGGTCCCGCGCAAATCACCAGGGTGCTGCAAACCATGCGCGACGGTTACGCCTCTCGCCTCATCATGCGTGACGAGCAGTACGACGTCACTGCGCTCGGCAAGGACGCCTGCATGGTGCTCGCACACCACTGCGTTGAGGAGTCTGGCTCGGAGGGTTCCGTGCAGCGCCGTCCCGCCTCCCCCAACCGCTTCCTATGCACGACCGTTTGGTCAAGGGACAGGAGCGGCGAGTGCAAGCTGGCACTTTGGAGCTGGAGGGGCTTCTCTGGTGTTCCTCGAGGTTTGGAGCGGGCCTTCGACAAGCCTCGCGCAGCAAGTCCTTCCATCGGTACCCTGCGAGATGCGGGCGACCCAGGCGAGCGCCAGCCCGCCCTGCAGGCACGCGGCACCGACGGTGTAACCCACTGGGTCCAGCCTGACAGCATCATCTATGTTGCTGCGGCGCACCAGTACACCGACATCTATTGCACCGACCGACGCCTGCGCCTTCGTGCCTCGATCGCCTCGATCGCAGATCAGCTGAGCTCGGTGGTCGTGCGCGTGCACCGCAGTTATGCCGTCAACCCCGCCTACATCAGTCGCTTTGAGCAGGACTCCCTCTACCTGACCACAGGCGCGGTGATTCCCATCCCCGCGAAGCGCCTGCGCGAGGTTCGCCTGGCATTGCAGGAGCACTTCAACAAACTCGGGATGAGGGACTAGCGCCGGATACTATATATATGTACGCCCTGACGGCTACCACTATATATAGCAACCACTATATATTGAGTACGCGAGGGACGGCGTCAGGGAGAGCATGCGTCCGCATGCCTAAAACAGGTCTCCCATTTCGGCAGCCCAGTCGATATCGGCGGGTCGCCCCTCTGCATCCAGACGCCCGGGTATCCAATGGCAGGCCGCGAGATCGACGTGGTCCTCGTCTATGAACGGCACGCCCTCGCGATGCAGCATGATGCTCTGGATCGTGGGGTTGCCCTCCTCGTCGGTTGGGTAGATGCGCCCCTCCTTATAGACCACGCGATGACAGGGAAGCGCGCCCTCCTCGAGGGAGCTCTTCATGGCGTAGCCCACAAAGAGCGCCTTGCGCGGCTGGCCGATGGCCCGCGCGATGTCGCCGTACGTGCTCACGCAGCCATACGGAATCTGGCGAACCACCTCATAGACCTTGTCATTGAAGGCTCCCACGCGCTACTCCTCCGGCGTTGCCTCAGTTTCTGCCGCGACCTCGACCCCGGCCGTGTGCTCGCGCTTCTCCAGCCAGCGATCAAGCTGGATCTTGAGGAAGGCCGCCGTGGGCACCGCCACCAGCATGCCCGCGATACCGCCCACAGCACCGCCTGCGATCAACGCGGCAATCACCAGCATGGGATGCACCTCGACGTTGTCGGAGAGCAGGCGCGGGTTGATGATGTTGCCGTCGACAAACATGACGATGCCCATCGCGACAAAGCCCAGCGCCATGGTGAGCCAAGAGCCCTCCGCCAGGCACATGAGCGCGATGCTGCCAAAACCGACCGGCCCTCCAATGTAGGGGATGAGGTTGCCCAGTCCCGTGAGCAGGCCGATAACCGGTCCGTAAGGAACGCCGATGGCTGTAAGCACGATGCCCGAAAGCGTACCCACCACAAGGGCGTCGATGCCCTGTCCGCGGAAGTAGCCGGAGAACACGCGGTCCGCGTCGGCAATCATGCGCGAAGGATCGATGGCGTGCTTGCCGAGCACGGCGTGCATCACACGCGCGAAGTAGTTTGAGACGCGCGAACCGTCGATAAGCAGGTACACGCCGAAGATGATGGCGAACAGCGCCGTCGAGGCTGCGTTCTTGGCACCGTTGAATATGGTGATCAGGTTGGTATCGCTTTCCTTGGATATGATGCCCCACTGCTCGAGACGCTCCTCAGCGGCGGAGATGTACTCAAGGAAGTCGCCGCTTGCGTCGCTGAAGATCGCCTGGATGTTGGCCCACTTGAGGCTGGCCAGGCTGTGCGTGATCATGAGCAGCAGCACGGTCACGATGCCCAAAAGAACGACCAGCACCAGGATGAGGCTGATCGCCACAGCCGCGTTGCGGCGCTTGGTGCCGTTGTCGGCATAACGGGGATGCTTCTTGAGCCTGTGCGACACGCGCTTGACCAGAGGGTTGAGGACGTAGCTCAAGGCAGCGCCGTACACGAGGGGCTCCAGCACCGCGCAGATGAGATTCCAGAGCGTCGCGATGACGGGCGACGCGGAATACAGCACCATGAGTGCTGCCACGGTGAGAATCACGGTTGCCCCTGCGTAGGTGCAGACCTTGACATAACGGCGGTCGAGCCGAGCAAAGAAGCTGTTCATGTTGGACCCTCACTTATGATTAGTCGTGCGTCTTATTGTACGCGCACCAGCGCGTTTGCCTGGCGCCGCTAGTTGCAGCGCTCGAAAGTTTTGCGTGGAGAGATTTGCGCTTGGTGCAGTCCAGAGTCTGGGGTGGAGCAAAAGTTTGTGCTTAGTGCACTCCAGAATCGGAGGCGCGGCTAAAATGCTCGCCTGGTGCACCCCGTGCGATTGTCGCGGCGGTTTTTTTCGATTGGTGCACTCGATTCCGCGCCGCGGTGCACCACGCGAAAAATCCCTCCCAACGCCATCGCGCACAGCGCACCAAGCGAAAGTTTTCGTCGACTACCGTCCAGCGCAGTACACCAGCCGCAAAATTCCGCTGTGCCCCCGGCCGTGGACTGCACCAAGAGGAGATTATCTCCCCTCGTCTCAGGAGAACCGCGTTTTTGCTATAAATACGTGTCGAGCAGGCGCTGCCGGGCAGCTCTGTATTTGCGGTCACGGAGAATGCGCAGCGCTCTGGCGCGAAAGCTGAGACCCTCGTACGGTGTCAGCAAGCCAACAAAGTCCCGCAACGTTCGCTCAAGCGCATCGACCGAACAGACATCTTCGATCATCAGCGGATACTGGTAGATGCCGAGCTTCGCGTAGTCCTGTGCGCGATCCTTGTCCTGCCGCACACGATACTTCTTGAGATGCTCCTTGCCGTTGTACTCGACAACCACTGGTCGGTCTCCAACCCTAAGATCCGGAGTCAACTGCTGGTGAGCAAGCGTGCCCTTGGGCACCACCGACAGGTCGAGCGGCTCATTGATCCGCATATCTTGAATGTGCAGACCGCCCAGACGTGGCGGAAACGCCATCGCCGCGTACACCACGAGCTCCATGGGCGACGCCAGCCTATCGGCTGCCAACGCAACCGACGCTCGTGCAAGCTTGATCCCCGATATGCCACGCACGCGAGACAGGTATTCTCTGACTTCGCTTACCGTAGTTGCGGGCTCGATCTCAAAGGTCATCTCGCCGTTTCGTGGGCTCAGATAGTGTCTCGCGTATGTACCGCAGAACTCACAAATCAACTCCGTGAGCCTCATTATCCCGACATCATGGGACATCTTCCCATTGTTCACGTACTCGCAGAGCTGGCCGGCCATGTCCAAAATCATCAGCGGCACGCTGTCCATAAGGATACGGCAGCCCTGCTCCAATGGCAGCAAGTCGGCACTGTGCCAAGGCGCCGTAAGCTCGACGATCGAACCGCCTGGGAGCGGTTTGGTTGTTGCGTGGCAGACGACCGTCCCGAGGCGCACCCTATCCCGCGTATCTCGCACGCGTAGATCCAGCGGCCTGTCTATGGTAAAGAGCCCCGACGTCTCGAGGGCGGGAATGCTTAGCTCCCGCACTTGTTTGCCATCAAGCTTCTCCCATGAGACGAAAGCCATGGGGATGGGCTCCGCCTTAAGCTGCAGTTTACCTGCCCTCATTTGCCTGTAGAGCGTTAGGGCGCTCTTGCCCGTAATCACGATATCCATAGGTAGAAGCGTAGAACAGCGATGTTGGCGCAATGTAGGCACTCGGTAGCCACATGATCGCACATGGACGGGCTGCAACTCTTGTAGCTCGCCTTTTATTCGCGCCGACATGCAAAGGACCTCGAGACTTTGGGCCGCATCGTCACGCCTTACACACAGGGTTCGAGGTGTGACTAAATTTGCGCTTGGTGCAGTCCGGAGTCTGGGGTGGGGCAAAAGTTTGCGCTTGGTGCGCTGCGGAATCGGAGGCGCGGCTAAAATGCTCGCCTGGTGCACCCTGTGCGATTGTCGCGGCGGTTTTTTTCGATTGGTGCACTCGATTCCGCGCCACGGTGCACCAGGCGTAAATTCCCGCCCAACGCAACCGAACGCAGCGCACCGCGCGCAGATTTCCGTCAGGCCCCCTCCAATGCACTGCACCAGCAGTGAAATTTCGCCGCGTCCCCAACCCCAGAGTGCACCAAGCGAAAAACTCCACCCTGCGCCACGCAAGAGAAACCCCGGCCATGCACTCGCACGGCCGAAGGCACATGCGCCTATCGGGTGCCCCTTACCAGTCGAAGGCCTTCGCGATGTCGCAGGCGCACACGAGGTCCGCGGCCGAATCCTGGGGCGTGGGCTGCAGATTGCAGATGACCAGCTGATCGCCCTGGAAGTAGCGGATGAGGCCCGCCGCCGGATAGACCACCAAGCTCGTGCCACCAACGATGAGCATGTCGCAGCTGGCGATGGCCCTGAGGCTCGTGGTGATGACGTCCTCGTCCAGGCTCTCCTCGTAGAGCACCACATCGGGCTTGACCGGCCCACCGCACTCCTCGCAACGCGGCACGCCTTTGGTTCCCAGCACCCACTCGGCCGAATGCACGTGCCCGCAGCGTTGGCAGATGTTGCGGTGCACCGACCCATGCAGCTCGAGCACGGCACGCGAGCCCGCCGCCTGATGCAGGCCGTCGATGTTCTGCGTCACCACTGCCAGAAGCTTGCCGTCGCGCTCGAGCTCGGCCAGCTTGTAGTGCGCCTGGTTGGGCTTGGCCGTGAGGCAGATCATCCGCTCGCGGTAGAAGTCGTAGAACTCCTTGGTATGGCTCACGTAGAAGCTGTGCGAGAGCATCATCTCGGGCGGATACTTGAAGTGCTGATGGTAGAGACCGTCCTCGCTGCGGAAGTCGGGGATGCCGCTTGCGGTGGAGACGCCCGCACCGCCAAAGAACACCACGCGCCGCGCGCGATCGACACGCTCCTTGAGCTCCAGCGCTGCCTCTTGCGGATCGGTAATCGTGCGTGCCATGGCTTCTCCCATCCTCTATGTCTGTAACGTACACCAACCTTTTGTGTACGTCTAAAGGGGTACCATCTACGTTGATGCTAGCACCGAGAAAGGGTCCCGCGCATGTCCAGCACACCAGACGCACCCGTTTGGGCAGACGAGCCGCTCGCCAACAACGTTCACGACTGTGCGCTCGTCTTTGAGGGCGGCGGCTACCGCGGCGCCTACACGGCCGGCATGGTCAACCTGCTGCTCGAGCAGGGCATCCACTTTGACTACGCCTGCGGAATCTCGGCCGGATCCAGCCACACCATCAACTACGTCTCGCGCGACCAGACTCGCGTGCACATGGCCTTTCTCGCCATTGACGGCAAGGAGCCTGTCGGTGGCTTTGCGAGCTTCTTGCGCGGGCATGGCTACTTTAACGCCGACTACCTCTACGAAGGCTGCATCCGCGACGGCTTCTGCGGCTTTGCGTGGGAGACCTTCTGCGCCAACCCCGCACGCATCCGCATACAGGCCTTCGAAGCCGCAACCGGTCGCTCGGTGAGCTTCACCAAGGACGACATGCCCGATGTGTGGCACATGATCAACTGCGTGCGCGCCAGCTCCACCATCCCCATTGCCATGAAGCCGCTGCCCATCGACGGCAAGACCTACTACGATGGTGGCCTCGGGCACGGTGCCGGCCTGCCGTTGCACCTCGCGGAGCAGGATGGCTACGAGCGCTTTGTCATGTTTGCGACGCGCCCCGCCGGCTATCGTAAGAAGCCCCTCACCGGCATTGAGCGTGCGGTGTACACGCGCCTGCTCGGCAGCCAGCCCCACGTGTTGGAGGCCACGCTCACGCGCCCCGAGCGCTACAACGCCGAGCTCGACCGCATCGCAGGCATCGAGCGAGAAGGTCGCGCGCTGGTCATCCGCCCCGACGAGATGCCCGTGAGCAACGGGACGCTCGACACCACCAAGCTGCAGTACGCCTATGGCCAAGGCCACACCCAGCTGCAGCGCGAGCTACCACGGCTGCTGGACTTTATCGCGGGCTAATGACGGCACGGCGCAGCCAGCACGCGCGGCGAGGCCTCGGATATACTGTGCACGTCAAACAACGAGCCAAGGAGACCCCATGCCCACCACCGCCCCGCGCGAGCTGCGACTCATCTCGTGGAACGTCAACGGCCTGCGCGCCACCCTCAAGAAGGACCCCTCCTTTGCGGAGATCTTTGCCACCTTCAATGCAGACGTCTTCGCCGTCCAGGAGACAAAGCTGCAGGACGAGCAGCGCGCGAAGCTCAAGGACGTCCAGTTTGAGGGCTATCACCAGACCTGGAACTACGCCGAGCGCAAGGGGTACTCAGGCACGGCGGTCTGGAGCCGCGAGGAGCCACTGCAGGTCATCCGCCAGATTGGCTCCGAGGTGGCCGACGACGAGGGGCGCATCTGCGCGCTCGAGTTTCCGACCTACTGGTTTGTGGACGTGTACACGCCCAACGCGCAGGACGGCCTACGCCGCATCGAGACGCGCCTGGCCTGGGACGCGCGCTACCGCGACTTCCTGCGCGAGCTTGATGCCGACAAACCCGTGGTGACCTGCGGAGACTTCAACGTGGCCCACAAGGAGATCGACCTCAAGAACCCCGGCCCCAACCGCGGCAACCCGGGTTTCTCGGACGAGGAGCGCGAGAGCTTTGGCAAGCTGCTCGACGCCGGCTTTACCGATACCTTCCGCTTGTTGCATCCCGACCTGACCGGCGCATACAGCTGGTGGAGCTATCGCGGCCGCGCCCGTCAGAACAACACTGGCTGGCGCATCGACTACTTCTTGGTGAGCGACCGCATCGCCGACCGCGTGACCAGCGCATCCATTTACAACGAGGTATTTGGCAGCGACCACTGCCCCGTGGGCCTGTCTATCGAGCTGTAGGCAGGGCGCGCTCCAGAGCGCGCAGGAAGGTCTCCGCATCGCGAGTCGCCACAAGGCGCGCGGGGTAGCCGATCTCCTCCAGCATCTGGCGGGAGCGGTCGAGCCGCGCGACGTCGTAGGAGATGTGCGCGTCGGAGCCTGTGGCCAGCATGCACCCGGCAGCCTTGCATCGGCGCGCGATCTCGGTGCAGCGCGACGTGGAGTCCTGGCGCCCGTAGAGGCTGCTCTCGTTGATCTCGATGAGTTTTCCCAGCTCGCGGGCCCGTTTTGCCACTGCGTCGATGTCGAAGTCCAACCCGGTGCGGCCCACGTGGCCCAAGATCAGCACCTTGGGATGCTCGAGCGCGCGGAGGTACATGCGCGTCAGCTGCTCGCGCGAGGCGCCCTCGGCCCAGGGGTGGCTGTGCACGCTGGCAATCACGTAGTCGCAGTCGCGGAAGACCACCTGCTGCAGCGTCTCGGTGGGGCCCGCCACCGGGCCTCCAAGTCCGCGCTCCAGCGGCATGTCCCAACCATAGAGGTTGCCGTCGAGGTCCACGATATCTGCCTCGCAGCCGTGCATCAGCCGCACGCCATGGCATACCTCAGGCCACACCTCAAAGTTGAGAAAGTGCTGGTAGTCGCGTAGGTCGACGCCCGCCGCCGACTCGGGGTGCATCATCGCCGAGAAGTGGTCCGTGATGCCCAGCAGCTCACAGCGCAGCTCCGCGGCCGCGCGCACGTTCTCCTCCAGCGTCGAGTACGCGTGGCGCGAGAAAATGGTATGCGTATGAATGTCGCAGGCGATATGCAGCATGCGGACTCTCCCCCTCGCTATAGAGAGACGGTTCCCTCGTCCAGCTTTTGACGCCGACCAAAAGGAACCGTCCCATGTGTCCGACCAAATGGACGGGTTTCCTTTGGTCGGTTTGCTAGGTCTCGGTGTTACGCCTCGTACTGGGCCTTGAGCTTCGCCCAGGCATCCATGGAGTTGACGATGGTCTCGTAGCTCACGCAATAACCGATGCGGATCCAGCCTGAGCAACCGAACGAGTCGGAGGGCACGGGCAGCAGGTCGAGCGCCTTGCACTTCTCGAAGAAGGCGCCAGCGTCGGGCTCAAGTGCCTTGACCCACAGGTAGAACGCGCCCTGCGGCTCGATGTACTCGTAGCCCAGCTTGGAGAGGCCCTCAGTCAGCGCCACGCGGTTGCGGGCGTAGGCCTCCACGTCGGACGGCTCGTCCACGCAGTCCATGATCACGCGCTGGAAGATGGCCGGAGCGCAGACAAAGCCCAGCTTGCGGCCCGCGCCGGCAACGGCCAGCACCAGACGGTCGTGGTCGGGATTGGTGTCGGGCACCAGCACCCAGCCGATGCGCTCACCCGGCAGCGAAAGGCTCTTGGAGTAGGAGTAGCACACGATCGTGCGGTCGTAGATGGAGGGCACCCAGGGCACCTCGGCACCGTAGGTGATCTCGCGATAGGGCTCGTCGGCGATGAGGTAGATGCTCGTGCCCAGCTCCTCCTGGCGCGCATGGAGCACGTCGGAGAGGGCCTGCAGGTTGGCGGCCGAGTAGACCGAGCCGACCGGGTTGTTGGGCGAGTTGATGACCACGGCCTTGGTGCGCGCGTTGATGGCGGCGCCGACGGCCTCGGTGTCAATCTGGAAGGTGGCCTCGTCAGCCATGACCTCGACGCAGGTGGCGCCAGCGGTCTCGATCCACACGCGGTACTCGGGGAAGTACGGGGCGATGACGATCACCTCGTCGCCAGGATCGACCAGCGCATGGAAGCTGATGGACAGCGATGCGGCCGCACCACAGGTGAGGTAGAGGTCACCGGGGCCATAGGAGGTGCCGAAGCGGCGGTTGAGCGACTTGGCCACAGCCTCGCGCGCGGAGGGCAGGCCGGCAGCCGGCGTGTAGCCATGCAGCTGCGTCGGGGGCAGCGCCAGGCTGCGCTCGATGGAGGTGCGCACGGCTTCCGGCGCGGGAATGGACGGGTTACCCAAGCTGAAGTCGTAGACGTTCTCGGCTCCTACCTGCGCTTTTCTCGCGGCGCCGTAGGCTGCGATCTCGCGGATGGAAGACTTCGCCGCGCCATAGGCGTAGCTGGCCTCGTTGATGGACATGGGTCTCTCCCCTCTTATGCGTTGTTCTGCGACTCCGCCGACGCACCCGTCGCCGGTCGCTCGGGCAAGGGCATGGGCACGAGCGATGGCTCCTCCACCGGTATGGGACGCTGGGCCCCAAGACCGCCGTGCCCGTCCGTGTCATTCGCGTCGTCGTTGCCACCGTCATGCGTGTCGGAAGCCTCCGTCGGCTCGACGGCCTGCGGCTCGCTGGCGGGCTCGTCGTCCGCATGCGCGGCTGCCCACTCGTCGTAGGTGCCGTTGAGCAGGGCTTCCATCATCTCGCCTTCGACGGTCTCCTGCGCCAGCAGGACCTCGGCCATATTGTGCATGCGGTCGGCGTGCTCGGTCAGTATCGCGCGCGCCCGCTCGTGGGCTTCGCGCATGATGCGCTCCACCTCGTCGTCGATACGCTTGGTCGTCTCGGCGGAGAGGTCCTGGTGGTTGGCATAGTCGCGGCCCAAGAAGACCTCGCGCTGCGCCTCGCCGTATACCTGGGTGCCCAGCGCCTCGCTCATGCCGTAGCGAGTGACCATCTCGCGCGCCATCTTGGTGGCACGCTCGAGGTCGTTGGAAGCACCGGTCGTAATGTCGTCGCAGAAAAGCTCCTCGGCCGTACGGCCAGCCAGGAACACAGCGAGCTCGTCCAGCATGGCGCTACGCGTCTGGAGGAAGTGGTCCTCCTCCGGCAGCGAAAGCGTGTAGCCCAGCGCACGGCCGCGCGCGATGATGCTGATCTTGTGCACCGGGTCGGCGTTGTCGAGCAGGTGTCCCACCAGCGCATGGCCACTCTCGTGGTAGGCGATGGTGCGACGCTCGGTCTCCGTCATGACGCGGCCCTTCTTCTCCGGACCGGCGATGACGCGCTCCATGGCCTCCTCGATCTCGGGCAGGCCGATGGTCTGCTTGCGCCTGCGTGCAGCGAGAAGAGCCGCCTCGTTCATGAGGTTGGCCAGGTCGGCGCCAGTGAAGCCAGGCGTCATCTTGGCCAGGCGCGCAAAGTCGACCTCGCCGCGCAGGGGCTTGTTAGCTGCATGGACGCGCAGGATCTTCTCGCGGCCCTTGACGTCGGGACGGTCGACGGTAACCTGGCGGTCAAAGCGGCCCGGGCGCAGCAGCGCCGGGTCGAGGATGTCCGGACGGTTGGTGGCGGCGACCAGGATGACGGACGAGTTGTCCTCGAAGCCGTCCATCTCGACCAGCATCTGGTTGAGGGTCTGCTCGCGCTCGTCGTGGCTGCCGCCCACGCCTGCTCCGCGCTGACGTCCGACAGCGTCGATCTCGTCGATGAAGATGATGGCCGGGGCCGCCTCCTTGGCCTGCTTGAAGAGATCGCGCACGCGGCTCGCGCCGACGCCCACGAACATCTCCACGAAGTCGGAGCCGCTGATGGAGAAGAACGGCACGCCAGCCTCGCCAGCGATGGCCTTGGCTAGCAGCGTCTTGCCGCATCCCGGAGGGCCGACCAAAAGCACGCCGTGCGGAATCTTGGCACCCATCCTGAGGTAGCGCTCAGGCTCGGACAGGAAGTCGCGGACCTCCTGCAACTCCTCCACCGCCTCATCGATGCCCGCGACATCGGAGAACTTCACGTTGGGCCTGGTCTCCTCGCTGGTCTGTGCCTTGGTGTGCCCAAAGCCCATCGCCCGGTTGTTCTGCCCCTGTACCTGGCCAAACAGGTACACCATCACGCCCATCATGATGAGCGTGGGCACGACAGTGGTGAGCAGCATCTCGAGCAGGCCGCCGTCCTCGGTGTTGATGGTAAACGCCACCTTGGGATGGTCGGCCATCAGCTCCTGCAGGCTATCGGCGCCAACGTAGTAGCTGACAAAGCTCTTCTTGTCCTTCTTATTGCCTATGAGCTCCTTGTCGGACCAGTATCCGCCCGTCAGCTTGCCGTCGGAGGTCTTGTAGGTGACCTCGCTCACGCGATCCTCCTTGACCGCGGTCACGAAGTCGTTGGTCGTGAGGGTGGTCACGGAGTCGTCCGGCCTCAGGCCGCCGACGACGCCACGCGCCATGTACGCCACCAGGGCAAGCCCGATGATGATGTATATGATGTTCAGGCGACGGTCGTAGGGGCCTCCGGGATACCCTCCCTTGTCCCCACGGTCTTGGTTGTCTGGCACTATGGCCTCCTTGCTTGCTTAGATACTCAGGAAACGCGGGTTAGCTGTACACCTCAGGCTTGAGCACGCCGACATACGGAAGGTTGCGGTAGTGCTCTGCGTAGTCGAGGCCGTAGCCCACGATGAAGGAGTTGGGCACATGGGTGCCCACGTAGGTCGGTGCGACGGCGGGCTTCTTGCCCGGCACGTCCTTGACTGCAAATGCGCAGATGCGGATGGAGGCAGGCTTGCGCTCGCCCAACAGACGCATGAGGTAGGACAGGGTGAGACCGGAGTCGAGGATGTCCTCGGCAATGATCACGTGGCGTCCCTCGAGCTTGGTGTCGAGGTCCTTGACGATGCGTACCTCGCCGGAGCTCTTGACGCCCGCGCCGTAGCTGGACACGGCCATGAAGTCCACCGTGCAAGGCACCTTGATGGCACGCACGAGATCGCCCATGAAGACGAACGCGCCGCGCAGGACCGCCACGATCAGCGGGTCCTTGTCGGCGTAGTCGAGGGAGATCTCGTCTCCCAGGCGCTTGACGATAGAAGCAATGTCCTGCTCGCTCAGAATGACGCTCTCGATGTCAGGATTCAGCTGAGCTTGATCTTCCATGAGGCCTCCAGTAAGTCATATAGGCATATCCGCTAAATCTTACCAGAGGCTGTTATGGTTAGCGCTCGCCCCACCCGCCCATCACAGCAACGTCAGTTCTAGCAGCGTTTTTGTGTCAGGTGTAACGCGTACGCGCTCGTCTGCGCGGATGCCGGCGACCCACAAAACGTGGCCCGTGCACGACCTGCGCACGATGGGCACCGACGCGCGGTCGGCCACCGGGACGTGCGCCTCCGCGAGCAGGTCGGAGAGCTTCTTGGACTGACCGTGCATGCCGAGCGGGCAGAGCACGTCTCCTGGCTGCAGGCTGTCCACCCAGAGTCGCCCGCCCTGAGTGTGGTCGATGCCAGCTGCGGCTGCGTCGAGCAGCACCGAGCGGCCCTGCCACTCCGCGCCATGGGCACGCGCGACGTCCTCCGCACGAGAGCCTGCCGGCACCTGCGTCAACTGAGCCTGGATCTTGCCTCCATCCGGCAGGTCGAGCTCGCCGGGTACCTCGAGCCAGGCAGCCAGATGCTCGCTCGCGCCTCGGTCGGCACGCACGATGAGCAGGCCAAACTCTACACGCACGTCCACGTCCACCGGCACCATGCACGAGCCCTTGCCCGCTGCAACCAGCTGCAGCACCGAGGCTACGTGCCGCGCCTCCAGGCGTGCGCCCGGACAGGCCACCAGGAGCGCCTTGCGCACGACGCGGCGCGCAAGCGCCACCTCAGAGGCCGCCAAGCGGGCCGCATCGAGGGCCACCACGCCCTCGTCCTCGCGTCGCAGCAGGTCACGGTATGCACGCGATGCCAGCTGGTTGAGGTAGGCGTCCTCGTCGGAGAGGATGTCGCAGGTGGTTGCCAGGCTCGCGGCGACGCGGGCGTTGCGGCGCTTGGCCACGGGCATGAGCTCGTGGCGCACGTAGGCGCGCAGATAGCGCGTGTCGTGGTTGGTGTCGTCCTCGCGCCAGACGATGCCGCGCATGCGCAGCATGTCACAGAGCTGGTCGTGCGTCAGGTCGATGAGTGGCCGCACGATGCGATTGCGCCGGCGCGGGATGGACGAGAGCCCGGCGGGCCCGGTGCCGCGGATCGCGTTCATGAAGAAGGTCTCGGCGCGGTCGTTTGCGGTGTGGGCAGTCAGGATGCGCACCGACGAGCGCGGGACGCCGTGCTCCTTCGCCAGACGGTTGGCGAGCTCGGTCGCAGCGGCGTAACGAGCCTCTCGACCTGCGTTTTCGACATTGCCCGAGGTCGCGTTGCCGCGCTGTCGGGCCTCCTCGGCTCTTGCTGCGACGTCGATGCGTCGCACCGTGCAGGGGATGCCGTAGCGCGCGGACAGCTCGCGGACAAACTCCTCGTCCTCCTCGGCGTCCATGCCGCGCAGGCAGTGGTTGACGTGCAGCACATGGAGTCGCTCGCGCGCGATGCGCGCCGGGCCGCGGCCGTCGTCGATGTCGAGCTTGGAGGTTGCTGCCATCACGAGAAGCGCCGTGGAATCGGCGCCACCGGATACCATCAGCACGACCGGTGCGCCGCGGTCGGGATCCTCCTGCCCCGACGGGCGGTCAAAGCGGCCCTCGCCGCCGGCGTATCTGCGCATGACGCTTGGCACACGTCCCCCTCTCATCAAACCGTTCGACCATAGTACATCCTTCACGCGCAATCGGGGGCGCGGCGCATGCTCGCGCTTTCGTGTGCCGCCTTGTCGTGTCCGTCGCTTCTGCTACCCTTGCGTGGTTGACATCGTGAGAGGTACGCATGGACGCATCCATCCATCTTCATATTCTGGCAAGCGGGTCAAAGGGCAATGCTGCCGTGGTCGAGGGTCCGAGCGGATCGGTGCTCGTGGATTGCGGCATCTCCCGCCGCGAGCTGCACCGTCGCGCAGACGCGGCAGAGGTCGACCTCTCGCGCGTGGAGGCGATTCTCGTCACTCACGAGCACACCGACCACACGAGCGGTCTGCCCGTGGTGTGCAAGCACTTTGATGGGCCGGTCTATGCCACGTTCGGCACCGCCCATGCGCGCCCGACCCTAGCGGCGCTGCCCTTCACTACCGTTGCGCGCGACGTGACCCTCTCACTCGGCGGCATGCGCGTCCAGGCCTTTCCCCTCTCGCATGACGTTGCCGACCCCATCTGCTTCCGTTTTGAGAGGTGGGAGCAAAACCATCTCGTCGATGCCCTCGCCTGGGCAACCGACACGGGCATCCTCACCAAGCAGGCCCTCGAGGCCTTGCGCGGTTGCCGCATCCTGGGCATCGAGGCAAACCACGACCGCGAGATGCTGGCAACGGGTCCCTACCCCTATTTCCTGCAGAAACGCGTTGGCGGAAACCATGGCCACCTCTCCAACGCCCAAGCTGCAGAAGCCCTGCCGCAATTGCTCACATCTGAGACCCAGACTGTCGTTGCCATGCACATCTCGCAGAAGAACAACCTGCCCGAGCTCGCGCATGACGCGCTTTGCGAGGCAGTGGGCACGCAGGCAGAGGTGCTTGTGGCCAGCCAGACGGAGCCCCTCACCATCTGGTAGCGATTCCGGACAGTCGAAGGATCAAGCCCGACACAGAAAGGTCCCGCCAACCATTTCTGGCCGACGGGACCTCGTTACCCTTGCTTTGTACTAAACGCTAGTCGATCGAAACCTTGGTGACGTTGGCCTTCTCGTCCTGCTTGGGGACGTTGATGGTCAGCACGCCGTTGTCGAGCTTGGCGGACAGGCCAGCCGTCGCGGCATCCTTGAGATACACGCCACGCGAGGCGCTCCAGGAGTGGGTCTCCTTGTGGAGGTAGTTCTTGCCGCTCTCCTCCTCGGTCTCGGTCTTCTCGACGGAGATGGACAGGCGCCCCTCGTTGAGCTCGACATCGATCTCATCGCGGTTGACGCCAGCGAGATACGCGCTGACCACATATGCGTCGCCGGTGTCCTCGACGTCCATCTTGAATGCGTCGTTGGAGTTGACGGCGGTCAGCGGCGAGGCAAAGATGTCATCGAAAACGTCGAAGGGGAACTGCCTGCGCAGCGCGCGCTCGTAGTTGCTGTACGGAATCATGCTTGCCATGGTTACCAGTCCTTTCGTTGAGGCGATTCTCTCTCGCCTCCCTGGTTGGATGCCTCCTGGGGCATCCCGGGTGTCATGTGTATTTGTTCCCCACCCCATGGCTTTTATACTGTCAAATCAAGATTTTCTAAGCTCCATAGACGCATCAAATCTAAGTGTGTCTATATAAAGTCCTGTTGTTTCTTACGGTTATGACAAATCTCTCCCCGCACGGCAAGAGCTGCACTAGAATAAGGCGAACGTCAGTAGCACTTCGGAGGAACCATGGACGACCGCCAGAGCACGCGCCGCGTGCCATCGCATGAGGCAGGCAACGCCGCCCAGCAAAACCTTGCTCACTCGATTCCCGTTGTGAACAACGGCGACTTCCCGTCTGCCGAGCAGGGCAACGCAACGTTCAGCGGCAACGACAACCTGCTCCAGGGCACTGGATCCATCCCACTCGCAGCGTCCTCGACGGGTTCGATGCCTAGCATCCCCTCCACCAGCAACGACAGTCCCTCCTTCAGCACGGCATCCGCCCCTTCCGCACCACGCTACGTGCGCAAACGCACGCCGCACCGCAGCCAGGGCACCCTCGACGACCTCAACGACGACAGCGAGTCCTCGGCCACCTACACGCACGACTCCAACATCAGCGTCGGTGGGGCCACGCCGCTCTCCGGCATGGAGTATCGCCGCGCGCGCAACAACATGTCGCGCGTCAAGGGCAGCCGCTATGGCCAGTACCTCGAGATCCCAAAGGGTCGTCGCAGCATCTTTGCCTCGCGTGAGCGGGCGCGCCGTCGCAACTCCGTGCTGGCGCTGTTTGCCGTCATCATCCTGCTTGTGCTGGCTGCCATGCTCATCTGGAACATGATGCAGAACGTGCTGAACTAGCGTCCAGCACGCCCTTTCCATAGCTATTCAGTTGGCTTCGGCTCTGGCTTAGGCCCAAGGGTCGCGCTCGAAGAGTGGCTCGGGTGACACAGGTCGATCCGAATAGGGGTCGTATCCGTCATCATCCTCGTTCGCAGCGCGCAGGTACGTGCGGTCCACCGCGGGCGTGGTGTCGCGAGGCGCGGTCTTGGTCGTCTTTGCGTCCTTCTTGCTGGGCTCACCGCTAGCCATTGCTCGCCTCGTCCTTCTTCTCGTTGTCCTTGTCATCCGACTTGGAATCCTTGTCCTTCTCGTCCTTCTTCTCTTCTTTCACCTGATACTCGGGCGAGAGGTAGACCTCCTGATAGGCCACGAACTGCGCCACGCTGCCCCCAAACTGATTGAGGTCGTCGAGGGAGTAGATTCCCTCCTTCGCACAGGTGGCGGAGGCGCGCACGCTGCCGTTGTTGCCCACGATGAGGATCGTCCACACCAGATTGTCCATCCTGCCGCTGGCGCAGACAAAGGTCGCCGAGGTCGCAGCGGTTCCCGCGGGCAGTATCATCGACGCGTTGTTGCAGATGTCGTTCTGCCCCTTGAAGCCACACTGCTCCACCAGCTCGTCGATGGCAGACTGCTCGTAGCCATGGGGGACCTGCCATGCGGGGAAGTCGAGACGGACGCCGACGAAGGGCGTACCCGTGGACAGCACGTTCGTGTCGCTCTTACCGGGGAAGCTCACGGTGTGGGAGTACGGCGTGGAGGAGAAGGTGATGTTGCCTGCGTTGTCGGAGACGTAGGCCGTCACGGCGTTGCCGTTGGTGTCGACATAGCCCTTTCCAAAGGCGTAGCCCTCTTTCTGCAGGTAGGTATCCACGTCCTGAGACGAGTGGGCGAAGTACTCCGCCAGGTGCAAGGCGCTTTCGGGATAGGGGGACGAGACCTTCACCTTGACGGTGCCTCCCTCGTCTATGGTCTCGCCTGGGCCGGGCGAGGTCTCTACCACCGTGCGGACCGTCTTGTCCGACTTGACGTAGCTGACCTTGGCCTTGAAGCCCTCGGCCTCTATGGCCTGGACGGCGTCGGACTCCTTCTTACCAATCACGTCGGGCACGCGGTAAGGCGCCGCCACGGTAAGCGTGACCACGCCACGCGAGACAAACGCCTCGCCTGCTGCGGGGCTCACGTCGATGACGGTCCCCTCTGCCTTGCTCGAAGGCTTGGTCTTGGTCTCGATGTTTGCGGCACCCGCCTCGGCCAGCAGCTCGCGCGCCTCCTCCTCGGATAGCCCGATCACCTCGGGCATGGTCCGGTTGGTCGCGATGACCAGGGTGACGGGGTCGCCTTCGGGTATGCGCGCTCCCGACTCGGGCTCCTGACGCAGCACCTTGCCGATGGCATCGTCTGCCGGCTCGGCCTCGATGACCACTTCCAGGCCCTTCTCCCTGATCCTGGCCTCCGCGTTTGCCTGGGACTCGCCAACCACGTGGGGCACCGACTTGCCTCCCCAGAGCTCCATGCCATAGGTGAGGACCGCGCCACCACCACCCAGCACCAAGGCGATGATGAACAGTGCGAGCAGAGGGCGCAGCTTGCTGCGACTGTTGCCCTCGCCGGGCGCCTCGCCCTTGCGCGCGCCACGTGCGTAGGGGTCCTTTCGGCTCGCACGCTTGCTGTGCTCCTCGCGAATCGTGTCAAAGTTGTCTGCGCTTGATGCGAGGTTCGTCGACTGGGCGTCATGGTCGTAGTCGCGCGTGCGACGCACACCGATGTTGCTGTCGCGCACCGGCCTGCCAATGTCCTCGGGAAGCGGGCGCAGGACCGTCGCCTCGACGGCGGGAGCCGCGGGCTCCGGCTCGGCAGGCACGTCAGCCACAGGCTCGACCGCCACGTCGTCCACCTCGTCCAGGTCCATGAGCGCGGTCTCCGCCATGACAGGCTCGACAACCTCGTCCATCACAGCGCCAGCCGCATGCTCGCGGCGCGCAACCATTGTGGGCAGTTCGTCGATAAGGCGTGTGACTTCGTCATTGAGGGCTTCTTCTTCCCTGCGCCCCGCGTCGATGTCTCGGCCGTCGCGCGTATGGGAAGTGGGCAGCTCGTCCATGGCCTTGCTCCTTCGTTTTAGCTACAGACAGAGCAAGTATATGCCAATACAAAGATGCCCGCTTGGCGTCACCGCACCAAGCGGGCATCGTTTCATGGACCCATCAAGCTACCTGAGCTCGGCTACTCCATCTCGTCGGGCTCAATCGGCAGGTCGTCCTCCTCGTGCGCCACCTCGGCGACGGCCGGCTCCGCCACCAGCGTCGCACCGTCGGGCGCCACGTCCACGAGCACCGTCTCGCCCTCGTGCAGGCGACCGTCGATGATCAGGCCGGCGATGTTGTCTACGACCTGGCGCTGGATGAGGCGCTTGAGCGGACGCGCGCCGTAGACCGGATCCAGACCGTCCAGTGCGAGCAGGCCCACGGCCGCCTCGGTGAGCTCGAGCGTGATGCGCTCGCGCGCCAGGCGTGCGCGGACGTCGCGCAGCTGGATGTCCACGATGCGCTCGATGTCGTCGAGCCCCAGCGCGTGGAACACCACCACGTCATCGATGCGGTTGAGGAACTCCGGCTTGAAGGTGGCGCGCAGGGCATCGTTGACCTGCTTCTGCACCTCATCTGGGCTGCTCGTCGCGTTGGCTGCCGCGATGAACTGGCTTCCCACGTTGCTCGTCATGATGATGATCGTGTTCTTGAAGCTGACCACACGGCCCTGGCCGTCGGTCAGACGACCGTCATCAAGCACCTGCAGCAGCACGTTGAACACGTCCGGGTGAGCCTTCTCCATCTCATCGAGCAGGATGACGCTGTAGGGCTTGCGGCGCACGGCCTCGGTCAGCTGGCCGCCCTCGTCGTAGCCCACGTATCCGGGAGGTGCACCGATGAGGCGCTGCACGGAGAACTTCTCCATGTACTCGCTCATGTCGATGCGCACCAGGGCACGCTCGTCGTCAAACAGGCACTCTGCCAGCGCCTTTGCCAACTCGGTCTTGCCCACGCCAGTCGGCCCGAGGAAGAAGAAGCTGCCGATGGGGCGCTCGGGGTCGGAGAGGCCCGCGCGGCTGCGACGCACGGCTGCGGCCACGGCGGAGACGGCCTCGTTCTGGCCTACCACACGCTTGTGCAGCTCGTCCTCGAGATGCTTGAGCTTGTCCATCTCGCCCTGCATCATCTTGGACACCGGCACGCCGGTCCATGCGGAGACGACCTCGGCGATCTCCTCGGTCGTGACCTCCTCCTTGAGCACGCCCCCTGCCTGCTGCTTTGCGTCGAGATGAGCCTGAGCCTCGGCCAGCTGGTTCTCCAGCGTCGGGATCGTGCCGTAACGCAGCTCGCCCGCACGCCCGAGGTTGCCGTCGCGCACCGCACGGTCGGCCTCCCCCTTGGCGTCCTCGATCTGCGCCTTGAGGTTCTGCACGCGGTCGATGGCGCCACGCTCGTTCTCCCAATCGGCCTTCATGCCGTCGAGCTTCTCGCGCGTCACGGAGATGTTCTTGCGCAGGGCCTCAAGGCGCTCCTTGGAGGCGTCGTCCTCCTCGCGCATCAGCGCCTGCTCCTCGATCTGCATCTGCGTGAGCTGGCGGTCGACGGCATCAATCTCCGCCGGCATGGAGTCGAGCTCCATGCGCAGGCGGCTTGCGGCCTCGTCCACCAGGTCAATAGCCTTGTCCGGCAGGAAGCGGTCGGAGATGTAGCGATTGGAGAGGTCGGCGGCAGCCACCAGCGCGGCGTCAGCGATACGCACGCGATGGTGTGCCTCGTAGCGCTCGGTCAGACCGCGCAGGATGGAGATGGTCTCCTCCACGGAGGGCTCGCTCACCAGCACCGTCTGGAAGCGGCGTGCCAGCGCCTGGTCCTTCTCGATGTACTTGCGGTACTCGTCGAGCGTGGTGGCGCCGATGGCATGGAGCTCGCCGCGCGCCAGCATGGGCTTCAGGATGTTGCCCGCATCCATGGATCCCTCGGCGGCGCCGGCGCCCACGATGGTGTGCAGCTCGTCGATGAACAGGATGATGCGCCCGTCGGACTTCTTGACCTCCTTGAGCACGCTCTTGAGACGATCCTCGAACTCGCCGCGGTACTTTGCACCGGCCACCAGCGCGCTCATGTCGAGCTCGACGATGTCGCGGTCCTTGAGCGTCGACGGCACGTCGCCGGCAACGATGCGCTCGGCAAGGCCCTCCACGATGGCGGTCTTGCCCACGCCCGGCTCGCCGATGAGCACCGGGTTGTTCTTGGTGCGGCGGGAGAGCACCTGGATGGTGCGGCGGATCTCCTCCACGCGGCCGATGACCGGATCGAGCTTGCCCTGGCGCGCAAGGTCGGTCACGTTGCGACCGTACTGCTCCAGCGCCTCGAACTGCGTCTTTGCGTCCTGGCTCGTCACGCGCTCGTCGCCGCGCAGGGCACCGAAGGCCTCCTGCACGCGCTTGCCGGTGACCCCGTTGTTACGCAGGACCTGCCCAGCGCCGCCCTTCTCGTCGGCGAGGGCGCAGAGAAGATGTTCGCTCGTAACGTAGGAATCACCCAGCTTGCTGGCGAGCTTCTCGGCAGCATCGCCCACGCGGGTGAGCTCGTTGGACAGCCCCATCTGCGAGAGATCGCCACTCACGTGCGGTGCCGCAGCGATGGCGTCGTCGACGGATGCCTCCACCTGCAGCGGGTCGGCCCCAACGCGCTCGATGATGGCGCGCAGGTTGCGCTCACCGGAGCTGAGCAGCGCCTTGAGCAGATGAATGGGCATGACCTGGCTGGCCTCGGCGTCCGCAGCAATGGTCACGGAGGACTGCAGGGCCTCTTGGGCCGTAACGGCCCACTTGTCAAATCTCATGGGTACCTCCTTCTGGCCGCTTGGCCTCTTCAGTGTTCCCTCTCATTGTTCCCGCGCAGCCAGAAGGTATACATATCTAAGTGTGTTTATATGAGATTTTCTTAGCTTATAGTCATAAATGCATCAATACGGCTGCTCGAATGCCTCTCCGTTGTCTGCACTTCCATCGCCCTGCGACTCGGCATAGATGACATACCACTCGAAGTCCACGTACAAGCTGTAGTCAAAGCCATCGTTCTTGAGCGCATAGAGCACCTGATCTGGGTTCGTCGGCACTAACTGGTACGAGCTGAATCCGTCGGCTGGCTCGTCTCCCCTCTCCGCCGGGTAGCCGAGCACGTAGAGCTTCGAGAAGCGGCTGTACTGGCTGAGGGCGCTCTTCTCGATGCTGTCGTTCCACGAGGTCACGATCATGTATGAGTCGACCCCTGGGCTCAGGGTCGTTGCGTAGTCGATGTCGTTGCCCTGCAACAGCAGCAGCCGATAGGCTCCCGCAGGCAGTCCCTTGAGCGAGGTCAGCCCGTTGTGCGACAGGTCAAGGATCATCTCCTGCCACTCGGTGCTTGGCTCAGGCAGACCCGACAGATCGGCAATGTGGTTGTAGCCGACCAGCAGCGTCTCGATCTCGGGCAGCCTCTTGATGCCAGACACGTCTCCCAGATCGCAGCCCACTGCGCTCAGATAGGTTAGGTTGCGCAGCTCACCGAGCGTGTTCAGGTCACCGAGGGCTATGCCGTCAAGATACAGCTCCTCCAGCTCAGTGCACTTGTGCAGAAAAGCGAGGTCATCCTTCTCAAGGCCCGTCCCGGCAAGATTAAGCCGCTCGAGAGACCGGATAGACTCGTCATCCAGCCACGAAAGGTCCTCCAGCTGAGGATTACCAGCGAGGTCGAGCCGGACGAGCCCCATGCATTTGCCGAGCACGCTGAAGTCGCGAATCTTCGTGCGACTCAAATCCAGTTCGTAGGTGTAGGAGAGGTCGAGGTCCTTCGGCAGCTCCTCGATGGGACATCCGGAAAAATCGATGCTCGACGGCATGACAAACTCCGAGATCGCGTCGAGGGAGGACACCTGCGTGTCGGAGCCGTCGATATGTCGAAGGTCTCGCACCTTGGCTAACGGGGTGATGTCGCTCACCTTGGTGCGCGCAAACGAGAGCTGCCATATGCTCGAGCCCGCCAACGGCGAAAGGTCTGTCACCGCCGTCCCCGAGATATCCAGCTCGGTGAGCTTGTCCAGATTGATCGTCGAGAGGTCGTCCACCTTTGCGCAATCCGTAAGCACGAGGCGGTCGACCGACACATTGGACAGAAAGCTCAGATCCCAAAGCCCCGCGACGTTGATGAACTCGAGCTCGTATATGCCCCTGGAGGCAAACTTGAGGTCTGGCAGACGGCACTCGGCCACGTTGCAGTCCTCGAGCGTCAGTGACTTCAGCGTCCTGATCGAGGCAATGGCCTCGAGATCGTCCTGCGTAAAGGTCTGGCCCTCGATGTGCAGGTAGGTATCACGACGGTCGATCTCCTCTCCCCAAGACGTACGGTACGGCTTGGGGAACAGCATGATGGCCGCAAGCACGATGTTCGCGACGCCTATTGCCACAGCAATGCCGATCAAGACCCACGACTTCTTGTCGATGCCCCCGCGAGCCATAGCGTCCTCCGCTCCATACGTTGCCAAACAGGCATATGCGTCCGAGCAATAGGATAACCGTAACGCATGCCACGGGAGCCGTTTGGGCATAATGTTGCTATTGCCACGGACGAAGGAAATGTATGGCTCAGCAGGCAAAAAAGCAGGTGCTTTCCTGGAAGATGAAGGCCATCCTCGCGCTGGTGGGCGCCATGCTGTGCGGACGCGTCTTTATCGAGGTGGTCGACGCAGCCGCTCACGAGTCGAGCATGGTCGATCTCATCGGCACGCTCGTCACGCTCGGCATCATCGTCGCAGGCTTCTTTGCCGTGCGCAAGTTCTTCCAGAGTTTTGACGGCACCATCGAGGATCCGCCCCTGGGCTGGGCACCCACGGTGACCGGCGACTACGCGGCCTCCTACCGGGGCTTCCAGATGACCGTTGACGAGAACGGCCAGCTCGTGCCCGTCAAGTCCGCCGCAGCCGCCCGCGGCAGGGAGCGTGCCGAGAAGGCTGCCGAGGTATCCGCGCGCATCGACAAGCTGCAGGGCCAAGGGGCTGCGGGCGCGACCACCAAGAACGACTATCCCACCCCCATGCCGCTCTCGGCAGCGGCCGGCGGGGGCGAGGGCCTGATGTCCGATGCGCCCGTCCCGCACAGCGCATCCTCCTCCATCGAGAAGGGCAAAAAGCGCAAGGTACGTGCCGGCATCAAGGTGGGCAGGCGCGTGGACGCCGAGGTCGAGGTTGGCCCGCGCCTGCGCAAGGACGGCTCGCTCCCCACCCCGCAGCAGATATATGACGCGCTCGGCGAGTACGTGATCGGTCAGGAGGACGCGCGTCGCACGCTGGCGGTTGCGGTCTACAACCACTACAAGCGCATCACGCCTAGCTGGCACGAGGACAAGCAGAACCCGGTTGAGATCGCCAAGTCGAACATCATGCTGCTGGGACCAACTGGCACCGGCAAGACCCTCATGGTGCAGACGCTCGCGCGGATCCTCGATGTGCCCCTGGCCATCGCCGACGCCACGACCCTGACCGACGCAGGCTACGTGGGCGACGACGTAGAGTCCATCCTCGCGCGCCTCATCGCGGCAGCCGGCAGCGAGGAGAACGCCTCGATGGGCATCGTGTACATCGACGAGATAGACAAGATCGCCCGCACGTCTGGCGCCAGCAACTTTGCCAACAACAACGACCCCTCCGGCGAGGGCGTGCAGCAGGCCCTGCTCAAGCTGCTCGAGGGGTCCATGACCAGCGTGCCGCCCCTGGGCGGGCGCACCAACCTCTTTCAGAAGAACAGCCAGGTGGACACCACCAACATCCTGTTCATCTGCGGCGGTGCCTTTGTGGGCCTCACCGACATCGTCCGGCGGCGCACCTCAAACCGCAGCATCGGCTTCACGCGGCAGGATTCCAGCGTGTCGCAGCTTTCCGACGACGAGCTGCTGGGCATGGTCGAGCCGCAGGACCTGCACCGCTTTGGCCTCATCCCCGAGCTCGTCGGTCGCATACCGGTCATCACGCACACCTGCGAGCTTCGCGTCGAGGACATGGTGCGCATCCTCACCGAGCCCAAAAACGCCATCGTCCGCCAATACCAGCAGCTCATGGCCTATGACGGAGTCCAGCTGATCTTTGACCAGGAGGCACTCGAAGCCATCGCGCAGGTTGCGCTCGATCGCGGCACCGGGGCGCGCGGGCTGCGCTCCATCTGCGAGAAGGTGCTGCGCGACGCCATGTTCGAGGTGCCCGGGCGCACGGATATCGAGCAGGTCGTGGTGCATCGGGCTTGCGTGACCGATGGCGAGAAGCCCGAGTACGTGCTGCGCAATGCCGAGGCATAGCGCCACCACCGACCCTTACGGCCTCGTCCGCCAGGGATCAGATAGATCTGAGTCAGCTACTGGAGGCGCTTGAGCTCGTCACTGAGCTCGGCGATGAGCCTTGGGTAGAGGTTGACTCCCTCCCCAAGGTTGCCAAACAGCGTGCCGTCGATGACAAGGGAGTTCAATCCGTCTGGCGAGGGGGCGTAGTCGCGCGCCATGACCTCGACAAACTCGTCCCAGCCAATCAGCCTTGTGTGAGTCTTCTTGCAGCCATCGTCCAAGCAAACGTAGAAGCCTCTCTGGGCAAAGGCGCCAAAGGAAGCCGGAAGCTCCTTGTTCGTCTCAGGGAAGGGGTTGTCGCTGTCGTGCGACCACTCGTACCCCGCATATACGGCCTCGTCTTCGGGCATGTCCAGATAGCCCCGCACGTCACTCGCAAAGTCGTTCGCGTCATCGAACTCCATACTTGTGTGAACCGCTGACCCGGACGCCTTGCTCCTCAGGAAGTCAATGGCACGCTTGCTCGCGCTTGCGCGCATCTCCTCCGAACCGGGTGCCTCAAACGTCAGCTCATCCCTGTTTGGCCAGTTCCGCGCATAGACAAGCTCGCTCCTGAGCCTTTGCAGCACCATCATGAACGCGCCGGCGTCATGACACCTAAAGCTCATCCCATCCAGCATCAGGGTGTTGCCGCCACCGCGGATCGCCCGTGCCGGAAGCGCGCGGAACTCCTCCCAGCTCAAGCGTCCGGCCTTCTTGCCCGTGCGGTAATAGACGCCCGAGTCACACAGGACGAGGCTCTCGTAGGTGGTCTTGAAGAGCGACGAGAGCTTCTTGTCCCACAGCACGTAGATGGCCTCATCTGCACCGATGCCGAGGGCCGTGCGGATATCGTCTGCCCGTGCGTCGGAAAACTCATCCGCAAACTGCATCTCGTACACGAAGTCCTTGTCCGGATCAAGATACTCGCGGTCGGGATTGGGCTTCCAAGCATGCTGGCAGTCCCTGAGGTAGTGCGCAGCAACGGCGCCAAGCTGCTCGGCGCCAAGCAGCGCCGGATACTCTCGCCTGACGGCATCGGACTTATCGGCCTGCCCGCCCAGCTGGTCTTGCAGTGTGTGTTGCATCGGTTCCTCCTGTCGGCGGCGCCCGCAAGCCGTTGACTTGCGGCCCAGCTACCCCTCAAACGGCAGGTAGCGCCTCATGCGGTCTGCGGCCATCACGTGGTCGTCGGTGTCGAAGATGGCGCGTCCGACCATGATAATCTCGGGGTCGAGCGTCATGACCTCGCGGATGTTGCCCTCGTTGATGCCCGTACCAAGGGCCAGCTTGGCGTTGCGCATGTTGCGTCGTGCGACCTTTGCCAGGTCGAGCGGCTTGATCTTGGGCGTAAACCACCTGCGATGCGTCTCGAGGTCGTAGTCGTACTCGGGAATGTAGCCGGTGTGTACCGCGATGTAATCGACGCCCAGCTCGTCAACCTCAGCCGTGCGCTTGGCAAACGAGCGCGGAGGGGCTGACATGTCGCACATGACCTTTCCGCCGTACTCCCTTGCCTTTTCGACCATCTTTACGATTACGGGGTCGGGGGCGGCAGAGAGAACCGTCACGATGCCAGCGCCTGCCTCGAAGGCGCGCGTGGTCACGCCCGTTCCACCATGAAAGACCTTGGCGTCCACGCAGATGCACAGGTCAGGATGGGCGGCATGGATCTCCTCGATGAGACCAAGACCGAATGTCATCATCTGCGGGTAGCCGATCTCGACGATATCCACGTAGTCCGCAAGCTCGTTCACGATAGCGATGACCTCGTGGCGCTTGCCGTGATCGATGGTGAGTTGAAGCTGCATACGATGACCTCCTAGAGAATCTGCATGGCAAGCGCCAGCACGAGGGGCATAGTGAGCATGGACACGATGGTGGTGCCGATGGACAGGCCCGTGCCGTACGAGTAGTCGGCGCCGTACTTGAGCGCCAGCATCGACGTGGCCGAGGCTGCGGGTGCCGCCGCGATGATCATCATGACCATGCGAACCTCAAAGGGCACGGGCATCAGCAGAAGGATGGGGATGCAGGCCAGAGGCACCACCACGAGTCGCAGGGCAATCGCCTTGTACAGGCGCGTGTCGGTGATCATGAGGCCGATGTTGGACGCGCCGAGCGTGGCGCCGAGGATGACCATGCCGAGGCCTGTGTTCATGTTGGCCATACCGGTCAGCGTCTGCTGGATCACGTAGGGCAGCTCGTCGACCGCAAAGAAGAGGATCATGCCCACGACCACGGCAATCAGGTTGGGGTTGGTCAGGATCTTCTTGACGGACACCTCGTTCTTGTCACCGCTCATGAGCAGGACGCCGTAGGTCCAGAAGGTAATCGTGCCCACCACCATGGTCATGGTCACGTAGAAGACGTACTCCTCGCCCAGAATGCCCTGGATGAGCGGGATGCCCACGAAGCCCGAGTTGGAGAAAACCACGGCAAAGGTGCCTACGCGGTCGGCCCTGCCGCAGCCAAAGCGCCCGATGACCACCGACACGGCAAAGATGATCAGGAAGAACAGCATCACGAGGACGCCGGTCGAGATCTTGTCCGCGTCATACGGGATGGCCAGCGCGCGGATCACCACGCAGGGCGTCGCCACGTACAGGGCCAGGTTGGACAGCTGGCCCACACCCTTCTCGTCGAGTTGCCCCAGCTTGAACAGGATGACGCCAATGGACATCATCGCCAGCATGACCAGAATCTGCTTGATGAGAATCAGGACCATATGCGCCCCTCCCCGTCGCATTGTCCGACTCTTCAATGATACGGCAGCTTTACGCTGAGAGCTATTCCCGCATCTCCTCAATGGTGAGCTTTGGAGTAGATGGCGTACCGGTCGAAACGTGAGGCCTACCCCTGAGCCACGTTTGCGGAGCGAGAGGGGCTCAATCGTGCAACTTATCCCGTTAGTGTGTAACTCTTGCTGGACACCATCTCAAGCGCGGCGCCTCGGGGCTGAGATTTCCTGCACTTTTTGTCCCTTGATGAGCGGCCTCCTGGGAGAGCGTCCGCGAGACGTTACACACTAACGGGATAAGTTGCACAAATCCGCTCTCTCCACAACGCAAACCACGTGCGAGCAACATCGTCTGCCCCACAAACCAAAACGGCCGCCGTGACATATCCGTCGCAGCGGCCGTTCTTGTCGTTTGGACGCCTCGGGCTAGCTGTTGCCCAGCCCGCTTTCCAGGAGTCCGCGCATGACCTGCTCGGGACCCTGTCCGTCATAGCGCGTGAGCGCGGTGATACGCTCACGCATGCGGTACTCGTGCACCTGGTCCTCGAGCTCGCGCACGCGGGCACGGAGCTCGTCGATCTCGCTCTCGCGCTCCACCTGGCGCTCTCGCATGTCGAGGATGCGCACCACGCCCGCAAGGTTGATGCCCTCGTCGGTCAGCTTGCTGATGAGGTTGAGCCGCTCGATGTCGCTCTGGGAGTACAGGCGCGTGTTGCCGCGCGAACGACCAGGCGTTACCAGGCCCTTCTGCTCGTAGACGCGCAGGGTCTGCGGATGCATGCCCGTGAGCTCGGCAGCAACGCTGATCATGTAGAGCGGCTTGTCCTTGCTGTCGTCACTACGCGCCATAGCTCTCGACGTCCTTCCTGTACTCGCGCTCGTCGGCGGTGCGCAGCGCCTCGAGAGACTCGCGCTCCTTTGCCGACAGGCGGGTGGGCACCTTGACCCGCACCTTTACGTAGAGGGCGCCCTTGCTCCCCTTACGCTTGACGTTTGGCGCGCCAAGATCGCGGAAGCGGAAGGTCTTGCCATCCTGCGTGCCAGCGGGAATCTTGAGACGACAGGTCGAGCCATCGGGCGTGGGCACGTTGACCTCTGCGCCAAGCGCCGCCTCGTACATGCTGATGGGCAGCTCCATGCGCACGTCGGCACCGTCGCGCTTGAAGAGCGGGTGCTCCGCCACACGGGTGGTGATAACCAGGTCGCCGCGCGCACCGCCGTTGGTGCCGTACTCGCCACGGCCGCGGTAGCGGAGCTTTCCGCCATCGACCGCACCGGCCGGAACCTTGACCGTCAGACTCTGCTTCTCCCCCGTGGAGGGGATGGTGTAGCTCACCTTGCGCTGTGCTCCGCTGAAAGCCTCCTCGGCGGTAACGTCCACCGTCATCGTGAGGTCGCCACCCTTGGTGGGTCGGTTCATCCGCGTTCCGCTGCCCGGCTGGCCACCAAAGATGGTGGAGAAGTCAAAGCCGCCGAACGCGCCGTCGCCACTGCGGATGTTCTCGAAGATGTCAGACCAGTCCGCACCGTTGCCGGTGTAGGTGTAGCCGCCACGGTTGCGACCGCCCGAACCGCCAAAGTCGGCGCCGGGAATGCCGCCGAACATCAGCAGCTGGTCGTACTCCTTGCGCTTCTCGGCGTCGGAGAGGGTCGTGTAGGCCTCACTGACCTCCTTGAACTTCTCCTCGTCACCGCCGGCGTCGGGATGGTACTTGGCCGCCAGCTTGCGGAAGGCCTTCTTGATGTCGTCCTGGGTGGCGTCGCGCTGCACGCCCAGGATGTCGTAGTAGTTCCTCTTGCCAGCCATGTGAGGCAACGCCTCCTTTCGTGTCATGCCTTCGGGCGAGACGGGCGCTTGACCGCAGCTCGCCCGCTAGCTTGGCTACTCTGCCTCGGCCTCCGTGGGCTCTGCGGGACGCTTGGGGCCACCATAGGTGACGGTCACCATCGCGGAGCGGATTACCTTGCCGCCCATGCGGTAGCCCTTCTGGTAGACCTGGGCGACGGTCTCGTCGTAGGCCTCGGCGTTCTCCTCGCGGCCCACGGCCTGATGCACCAGCGGGTCGAAGGGCTCGCCGGCCGGGTCGATGACCTCGACGCCCTCCTTGCCCAGGATGTCGAGCATCTTGGCGTGCACGGCCATGACGCCATCGACAAACTGGATGATCTTCTCGTCGCCCTCGGCGGTCTTGGTCGCGTGGTCGGAGGCGCGCTCCATGTCGTCGAGCACGGGCAGCAGGTTGGTGACCAGCTTCTCGGCCGCACGCTCGCGCTCGGCGATGCGCTCCTGCGCGGTGCGGCGACGGTAGTTGTCCCAGTCAGCCTGCAGCCGAAGCAGACGATCGGTCGCGTCGGCGGCCTCCTTCTTGGCAGCCTCGCTCTCCTTGATCGCGGCATTGAGCTGCTCTTGCAGGTCGTTCTGGGCACGCTCGGCCTGGGCGGCCATATCGGCCTCGGCGGCCTCGGCACCGGCGCGCTTTGCGGCCTCCACCATGGCGGCCTCCTCCTCAGGCGTCAGCTCATCCTCCTGCAGATCGGGCTCGACGACCTCTTCGACGTCCTCGCGGACCTCGTCGTTCTCAACATCGATGGGCACCTTCACGTCACTCTCCCAACTATCGCCTGGGCCATTGGCCCGAGGTGGTCTTTTGCCAGTATGGCGGGAGCGGAATCCATTCCCGCTCCCGCCACGGTCAACTCGTCACTTTTGCGCTCGGGCGCTAGTCGACAACCTCGTAGTCAGCGTCGACCACGTCGTCGCCACCGGGCTGGCCGCCCTGGGGACCCTGATCCTGCTGGTCGGAGTAGACGATCTCGGCAAGCTTGTAGCCAGCCTGCTGGAGCTTCTCGCCGGCGGCCTTGATGGCCTCGACATCGGTGCCGTCAAGGGCCTTCTTGGCCTCCTCGATAGCGGCCTCAACGTCAGCCTTGGTGTCGGCGGGCACCTTGTCGCCCAGCTCGTTGAGGGTCTGCTCAGTGGAGTAGGCCAGGCTGTCGGTCTGGTTGCGGACCTCGATCTCGTCCTTCTTGGCCTTGTCCTCCTCGGCGTGAGCCTCGGCGTCCTTGACCATGCGATCGACTTCGTCG
>CADAQM010000023.1 GCA_902790135.1 uncultured Coriobacteriaceae bacterium | reverse complement strand
CATGTTTGCCGCTTCCTTCGGTGTTGCCTTTGCCCTCACCTGGGTGCTCTACTCTGACGAGCCCGACAAGGCCCGCGCTCCCAAGGCCGCCGCTCCCGCAGCACCGACCCAGGTCGACGCCGTCTCCGAGCCTGGCGTTCTCGCCAGCCCCATGACCGGCAACGCCAAGGCCATGTCCGACGCCCCCGACGCCGTCTTCGCGTCCCTGGCAATGGGCAATGGCGCCGTGGTCGAGCCCACCGCCGGCGAGGTCTACTCCCCCGTCAGCGGCACCGTCACCATGCTGTTCGACACCAAGCATCAGCTGCTGATCACCGCCGACCTCGACGCCATCACCGAGGCTGGCAAGCCCACGGCCACCATGGTCATCGTCACCAACACCGACGACTACGCCTCCGTCGAGCCCATCGTTGGCCCGACCACCGCAGGCGCCAAGCTCGTCACCTGCACCAAGTAGTACAAAGCTACAAGGTCATTAGCACTGCCGGGGGACGGTCGCAGCGATGCGGCCGCCCCCTTCTTCTATCGATGGTCGATCTCTCCAAAACGGAAATACTTAAGAAGTATGAGACGCATTGGCACATGGGTACGTATAGTTACTTAGTGCCATGTGAAACAATCGATTATTTGGAGGGATTTGTCCAATGGAAGATTCCAAGAAGCTTGTGCCGAGCATCTGGCGCGTCGTGGCGATAGCCGCCCTCTGCGCCTGCCTGGTGCTTGGCGCACTGTTCCTCTCCAAGCCTGCCGCGACGAGCGCCCCCGCCGAGGAGACTGCCGCTCAGGCCAGCGACGAGAGCACCGACGAGACCACGACCGAGGGTGCTGCTGAGGACGCAGAGGACCCCTTGAGCCTTTGGAGCGACGACGCTCCGCTCAAGAAGGAGCTCGTGGCCTACGTCGAGGACGTGACCGACGAGTCGTCCGCCAACTACATCCCCGCAGAGGACCGCATTGCCACCTTTGACGTCGACGGCACCCTCATCAACGAGACCGATCCCAACTACTTCGACTACACGCTGCTGGTACACCGCGTGCTCGAGGATCCCGACTACAAGGACAAGGCCTCCGACTTCGAGAAGTCCGTCGCCAACAAGATCGTTGACCAAAACGAGAATGGCACCAAGTACGAGGAGCTTCCCGTCGAGCATGGCCAGGCCGTCGCCAGCGCCTTCGAGGGTCTGACCATCGACGAGTTCTACGACTACGTGCACGAGTTTGCCAAGACCGACATGCCCAGCTACGAGGGCATGAAGCGTGGTGAGGCCTTCTACCAGCCCATGGTGCAGGTGGTCCAGTACCTGCAGGCCAACGACTTTGACGTCTACATGGTGTCCGGCACCGACCGCCTCATCATGCGCGGCCTCTTTAGCTCGGAGCTCTGCCCCCTCGACATCCCGCTGGACCACATCCTGGGCTCTGACGAGTCCCTGGTGGGATCGGAGCAGGAGGATGCCGACGGCCTCGACTACACCTTTAGCCAGGACGAGGAGCTCGTGCTGGGTGGAGAGTTCCTCATGAAGACCCTCAAGGAGAACAAGTGCTACATCATCCAGCGTGAGGTGGCCAAGCAGCCGGTTCTCTCCTTTGGCAACAGCTCGGGTGACTTTGCCATGGACAACTATGCGCTCTCCAACCCCGACCACCGCTCCGCCGCCTTCCAACTGTGCTGCGACGATATGGAGCGTGAGAACGGAAAGCTCGAGAAGGCCGAGGAGATGCGCGCCCAGTGCGAGGAGTTTGGCTATGTGCCCGTCTCCATGAAGGATGACTGGAGCACCATCTACGGCGAGGGTGTCACCTACATCGGCGCCGAGGAGGAGCTCGCCGAGGCCGCATAAGCTGCGCGCCAAGTGGCATTAGCTGCTGAGACAGACGCACTGCCAACGGGCGGTCGCACCGAGGTGCGACCGCCCGTCTTCTTGTCTCAAATAGTTGTGGGTTGCCGAAGTGGCACCCCGTTACTCCACAACGTTACTCCGACTTCGGATACTTGTCCTTGTCGTAGAGCGGCGGCCACGTAGGCATGCCATAGGGCTTCACGTGGCAGAACATGGCGTTGCCCAGAGGCGCGCGCCTGGTTGCCCGCTTGATACCGTCGACCGCAGTCCACGGATTGTCCGCTGAGCACTCGAACACATAGGTGTGGTAGCCCTCTTCACCCACGAACTCGTACTTTGGCTCCTCGATTTCAGATACGTACTGGAGCACATACTCGCTGAACACCGGATTTACCGGCTGAATGACTACCTTCACTTCCCTCACCCCTTCCTCGGTACGCCCAATTACATTATGCGGAATACATGGGCTCATGGTTACAGCACCATAAACCCCGTGGTCAATGTAACGCTAGATACGTCCCTCGGACATACGTAGTGTGCATTTGCCAAGCACATACTTAGAATTGCCCCCTCACCTAGTGATTTCAGGCGGTCGCGTAGCCACAGCCAATCAAATTGCTTCAATGACGTATGCTGTCTCTACCTATGTGGAATCGTTCCCTCATCCGAAAGGAGCCCTCTCATGATTTCCGTTACCGCTCTCGGCGAGGTCCTCATCGACTTCACGGACGCCGGCCTCTCCGCCGCTGGCCAGAAGCTCTTCGAGCGCAACCCCGGTCAAGGACATGCACGGCGACTTCCTGCGCGAGACCCTCGAGAGCAACGGCATCGACTGCACCGGCCTCATCTCCGACCCCGACTTCTTCACCACGCTCGCCTTCGTCGCCCTGGACGAGAATGGCGACCGCTCCTTCTCCTTCGCCCGCAAGCCCGGCGCGGACACCCAGCTCAAGGCCAGCGACCTGCCCCTCGACATCATCAAGGACAGCAAGGTCTTCCATGTGGGCTCCCTCTCCCTCACCGACGAGCCTGCTCGCTCCGCCACCATCGCCGCCCTCGAGGCTGCCAAGCAGGCCGGTTGCGTCATGAGCTATGACCCCAACTACCGCGACTCCCTCTGGACCTCCGCCGAGGCTGCTTCCGAGCAGATGCGCTCCCTCATCAAGTACATGGACCTCATCAAGATCTCCGCTGAGGAGTGCCCGCTGATGACCGACGAGACCAAGCCCGAGGCCGCGGCTGCCAAGCTGCTCGAGCAGGGCGCCAGCATCGTCGTCGTCACCCTCGACGCCGACGGCGCCTTTGTGGCCACCAAGGACGGCTCCCGCATGGTGCCGAGCTTCCGCGTCGAGGCCGTTGACACCACCGGCGCCGGCGACTCCTTCTGGGGTGGCTTCCTTACCGCCTTCGTCGAGAGCGGGCTCTCTCCCAAGGAGGTCAGCATCTCGCGCGCCGCGCAGTTCGTGCGCTTCGGCAACGCCGTGGCAAGCCTGTGCGTCCGCAACCGTGGCGCCATCCCCGCCATGCCTGAGCGCAAGGACGTCGAGGAGGTTCTCGCCGTCGCAGCCGACCAGGCGTAAGGGACAAGAGCCAGCTCGCTGCCTGACCATCTGATGGTGTAAGACAAGACCGCCCCCACTGCCCGGATCCGGGCAGTGGGGGCGGATCGTTTTTGTTGGCTTTGCGCGGCTGGATCACCGCATGGCACGAACTACAGCTCGATGGCCTCGACCTCGTCCACCAGGCCGCCAAGGCCCTGCTCCGCCAGCGCCACAAAGCGCAGCACCTGCTCGCTCCAGCCGCCCATGATGTTGACCTTGGCACCTATGAACTGCTGCGTGCCGTAGCCCTGCAGGTCTATCGCATGGCACCACACGTCGTGTCCTACCTTCGCACGATACTCGTCCAGCTTGGACTGTATCGCCTTGTAACCGAAGTCGTAGGTCATCCACGAGCGACCGTTGACCTCGTTGTCGGAGAGCACCACCACGCGGTCTGCATCGAAGCCGCTCTCCATGAGGCAATCGAAGCCTGCCGCCATGTCCGTGCTGCCACCCGCTGCGGGCACCGCCTCGATATCTGCCAGCACGCTCGTGCCCGTGAAGGCAAGCGGCGAGGCCGTGGTGTCAAAGCGGCACACCCAAGCGTCATCGCTGATGTGCGTGAGCAGCGCCGCAAGCACCGCTGCGGTGTCGCGGCAGCTGACCTTGGAACGACCGCTCAGGCACCAGCCCATGGAGCCAGACGTGTCCACCAGCACGGCCGTACGTCCATGCAGCGGCTCGACGTTGTCGCACGACAGCGCAAGCGCCTGGTCCAGCGTGCGCGTGACGCGCGTGGTGAGAAGGCCGGCCGCCTTCAGCTCGCGCCAGGCGCTGTAGAAGCGGAACGGCAGCTGACGGGAACGACGCACGGCAGAGGGGTTGCCCAGCATGCCGAGCACCGGCGCCACGTCGGCACCAGAGGCGATGACGTTGCGCAGGTTGCGGAGCATCGCCATGTAGCCCAGACGACCCTCGGAGACGAGCTCGTTCCAGACCTCGGCCGTGTTGCCGCGCTGGGACAGCTCGCTCTCCCAGCCCTTGGGCACGGCAAGCGTGCGAGCCACGCAGGCGTCCATGGCCTCGGCAGCCTCGACGGAGCGCGCCACCGGGTGGCAGATGCGCAGCGTGTCGCGCATCTTGAACTCGCGGTGCGCCGACTGGTACTTAGCGATCTGGTAGGCGTCCATCTGCTCCAGGGCATCGCGGACACCGCGCTGCAGGGCGTGGGGCCAGCGGACCTTGGTGCCATAGAGCGCCGCATGCGCAGCCAGCATCTCCGTGCCGTCGTCGCCACGCTGGGTGGCGATGGTGCGGACCATGGAGCGCACAAAGCCCTCGCCCGAGCACTCGTGCGCGACCACCGCTGCAAGCACATGGCTCACAGTGCGGAGGTTACCCTGGGTGCGCGCCCACACGGCAAGCTTTGCCACATAGAGGCCATCGCCTCGCTGGCAGAGCCGCGCGGCCAGGCCGATCAGCTCCGCAGAGTTGTCGCCGTAGAACTTGTCCTCGCCAAAGAGCGTGGTGAGCGCCATGGTTGCCAGCTTGGTCTTGTCGTCCATCGCATAGGCCGCATGACCACTGATGTTGTAGGTCTTGTTGAGTCCGCGAGCGGATAGGTTGAGACGTGCCATGGTATACCTCCTTACCTGGCATCCGTGAGGGTGGCGGCATGTGGCGCGACGGGAGACGAGCGCAGGCCCCATGGTGCTCTACCGTTGAGCTAAGGGGCTTGCCCCTGCCGGAGTCGAACCGGCTGCCACCACGTTAAGAAGTAACCCGCCGCTTCGGCGCGCCACCCTCGAGGGTACGAGAGGGCGGGACGGCATGGAGCGCAATGGGGTTCATTACAGGGCTGCTGACGCAGGCACCCGCCTGACCCGTGAAAGTCAGGATGAAAGAATGGTCACGAAGTATCCCATTGCTTCGGCGCATCCCGCTTGAGCAATACTTTACCCACCGCCCATACACGTCTCAAGGCGTCTGCAAGACTATTCACCTCAAGATTTTAAGGTGATTGTAACCGCTTGCCCAAAGCAGGCCGCGCGCCGGCACAAGGGACCCTCAGCCGAGCCGCCAGAAGCTTCCGCCACAACCGCGCACCTACCGACGAGATGGGCGCGAAAGCGGCAGCTTGCAGGCAACTGTCGCGCTCGCATGCCATACTGAGAACGTTCTCGTAACCTCAGCACGGCGTCAGCGAGAGGAGCTCACCCATGCAAATGCACATCAACCTCGACTACCGCCAGCATAACTGGAGGCTCGGATTCCACCTGCAGACCGCCGTGGGCTGGCTCTCCGATCCCAACGGCCTCTGCCAGTTCAACGGCGAGTACCACATCTTCCACCAGTACGCCCCGCGCTGGCCGTGGGCCGGCCATGGCTGGGGTCACTGGACCAGTCGCGACCTGACCACCTGGGAGTTCCACCGCGGCGCCATCATCCCCGAGATGGAGCTCGACAAGAACGGCAGCTACTCCGGCTCCGCCGTGGTGCGTGACGGCCAGATGTGGTGCTACTACACCGGCAACGTGCTTGAGCCCGGCCACGACAACTACGACTACGAGGGCCGTCAGGCCAACGAGACCCTCGTCATCAGCGAGGACGGCCGCACCTTCTCCGACCGCAAGCTCGTACTGGGCAACGACGGCTATCCCGACTATTGCAGCTGCCACGTGCGCGACCCCAAGGTCTGGTGGCAGAACGACACTTGGAACATGCTGCTGGGCGCCCGCACGATGGACGACCACCCCGCCATGCTCCTCTACCAGAGCCCCGACGGCGTCAACGACTGGAAGCTTGCCGGCAGTTGCACCACTATCTCCGGCGAGCCCTTTGGCTACATGTGGGAGTGCCCCAACATCGTGAGCCTGGGCGGCAAGGAGTTCTTCTTCGTGTGCCCGCAGGGCGTGCCGAGCCAGGTGACCAAGTTCCAGAACAACTTCAACAGCGGCTACTTCCCCGTCGAGGGCACGGTCATCGACCTGCTCTCCGGTGACAAGGAGCTCATGGACGCCGAGAAGCCCTACGGCTGCATCGACGAGAACACCTTCGTGGAGCTTGACTACGGCTTCGACTTCTACGCGCCTCAGGTCTTTACCGACGAGAAGGGCCGCCAGATCCTCGAGGGCTGGATGGGCCTGCCCGACATCGAGATGCAGTACCAGGTGCCCACCTACGAGTGGCTGCACACCCTCACCTGGCTGCGCGAGCTCTCGCTCAACGACGCCGGCAAGATCTGCCAGTGGCCGCTGCCCGAGTACGACGCCCTGCACGGCGAGCGCGTGGAGTTCACGCCCGAGGGCGCGGCGGACTCCTGCGGCAAGCTCGGTACCAGCAACTATGACGCCTTCTGCATCTGCGGGGCCAAGGGCGCCAAGTTTGCCAACGGCACGGCTGACGTGTACCTCAAGGGCATCGAGGGCGAGGGCCGTCTCATGCTCAACGGCGACCTCGAACTCGTCGTCATCGGCGACATGATCGAGCTGGCCTTCCACGGCATCGCAGGCGGCTACCGCACCGTGCGCCGCCTCCCCGTGTCCGAGCTCTCCGCCGGCAAGCTCGAGAACGTCCGCATGGTCGTCGACACGAGCGCCGTCGAGATCTACATCAACGGTGGCGAGAAGACCATGAGCACCCGCTGGTGGCCGCAGGAGATCACCAACCTGAGCGTCACCTCCACGTTCCAGGCTGATGAGACCTACGCCTACGAGATGGGACGCTTCACGTTCCTCAACGTCTGCTAGCACCCGCCGCTACGCACGCCTGCGCCCGGCATCCGTCCCATGACGGTGTCGGGCGCTTTCTTCTGCGTTCCGCATGCCAGTCGGTTGCGGAAGACGCAGGAAAAGGTGGCACAATAGATGCGTCGAACCATCGCCCAAGGAGGAGATCGTATGCTCGAAGTCGGAACCCAAGCACCGGAGTTCACCCTTCTCGACCAGAACGGCGTCGAGAGGAGCCTCAGCGACTATCGTGGCCAGAAGGTCGTGCTGTACTTCTATCCCAAGGACATGACGTCCGGCTGCACGAGCCAGGCCTGCTCCTTTGGCGAGCTCTACCCGCAGTTCCGCGAGAAGGGCGCTGTGGTGCTCGGCGTGAGCAAGGACACGGTGGCCTCGCACAAGCGCTTCGAGGAGAAGCACGGCCTGCCGTTCACGCTGCTGTCCGACCCCGAGATGCAGGTCATAGAGGCCTATGGAGCGCTGCAGGTTGGCACCACCAAGGCCGGCAACGTGTCGCGCAAGACCATCCGCACCACCTATCTCATCGACGAGCAAGGCATCATCACGCGTGCGTTCGGCAAGGTCAAGGCAAAGGACAATCCGACGCAGATGCTCGCCGAGCTCGCATAGGTGCACGAAGGACTTGCCTGCCACAAGGTGCGAGGGCTTCTTGCCTGAGTGCTACCCTAAACGCTGACACGCGCAACGATTGGAGCCTCCCATGATTCAACGACTGCTCTGCCTTTTGGTGGGATACCTCTGCGGGTGCCTTCTCACGGCGGATATCGTCGCACGTCACGTGGCAAAGCGCTCCATCTTCGAGCTGGGCGACGGCAACCCCGGCATGGCCAACGTCGGCCACGAGCTCGGCACCCCCGCCGCGATTGTCTGCCTTGCCGGCGACATCCTCAAGACCTTGGTGCCCGTGCTGATCATGAGCCGCCTGTTCGGCTCGCTCGGTTGGGCCGTCGTCACGGGGTGGACGGGCCTCGGCGCCACGCTCGGACACATCTGGCCCCTCTGGCACCAGTTCCGCGGTGGCAAGGGCGTGACCACCATAGCCTCGACCATCATCCTCATGAATCCGCTCTGGGGTATTCTGACCGGCGTCGTAGGCGCGGGCACCATCATCGTCTCGGGATACCTGAGTGTGGCCGCCGTCGTGGCCATGACCTTCTACACGATCGCCACGGCCTTCACGCTGCCGTTCGACTGCGCGCTGATCTCGCTCTTCTTTACGGCCCTGCAGGTGCTCACGCACTGGTCAAAGCTACAGGGCATCAGCACCGGCACCACCCACCGTGCCAGCCTCTCCACCAAATTCTGGGCCAAGTTTGGCCGCTAGGAGCGCGCGGATCGCCTCGGATGAGAGCGGGCCCTCGTCCTCGTAGGCCTCATCGACCTCAGGCTCAGCCTCTGCCTCCGCGGGCATCCACGACTCCTGCAGCATGAAGGTGGGAGTCCCGCCCGTCTTGACGGCCTCCGTGATCTGCTCGATGGCCACAGTCGCACCCTCGTCGGCTACGTCACCCACATGCCAGCGCGCCGCCTCGGCTGCAGCCGGCGTCGCGTTTGCGACGGCCACCGAGTCGGGTACCAGCTCCATCAGCGCGAGGTCGTTCTCCATGTCCCCAAAGAAGACCGCCTCGTCGACACCGATGCCCAGCTCCTCGAGCAATGCCATGAGCGCCGTGCCCTTGTTCGAGCCCTTGGGCAGTATGTCGCACCAATGGGTCTGCGAGGTCACGAAGTCGCACTCGGGAGCAAGGGCTCGCAGCTGGTCGATGAGCTCCTCGTACTGCTCGTCGCTTCCCGCGCAGGCGACCTCCGCCGAGATGAACTCCTCGTCCGGCAGGGAGTCTGCCACCTCAGCCGGAAAGCCTACCGTCCTGCCGAACCACTCGGCATCGCCCTTGCGCGCACCGACACACGGCCACGGGCGCATGCCTTTGTCGTTGACTGCGGGCTCGACGATGAGAAACGCATTCGGCACCTCGGACAGGGCCTTCTCCACGCGCAGCAGCACGTCGCGATCCATCAGCACCTCGTAACGCAGCTCACCATCCACATACACGCGCTTACCGTTTGCCGTGATGGCCGTCTGATAACACTCGCGCACGCCAAAGAAGCGCTCGTCAAGCTCATATGCCTGCCTGCCCGTAGCGGGGGCAAAGCGCACTCCCGCCTCCACCAGCTCACGGATGGCCGTCACGGTACGATACGACACGTGGGCGCCGCCCTTTGGCAGCAGCGTTCCGTCCATATCAGAAAGCACCAGCTTGATCATGCGAGTCTCCTTGGGATGCGTCTCTTTGACCAATCCATCCTATCATCTGCGTCCGATGCGCCTTGAGCTCTTGCGTCCGCGAGACATTTGCTGAAACTCATTTCCACACTTCGAGGCGTGTGGTATCGGACGCACCCACTTAGGCTAATGTGTGAGCAGGAAGATATCGCATGAGGGAGGCATCATGGTCCGTTGGGCAATCATGGGGGCAGGCAATATCGCGCATCGCTTTGCGGCGAGCCTCGCACACGTCGAGAACGCCGAGCTGGTGGCAGCCAGCTGCCGCACACGGGAGAATGCCGAGGCCTTTCTTGCCGAGGTTCCCTGTGCGGAGGGTGCCCGTGCCTACGCCGGCCATGACGCACTGCTTGCCGACCCCGAGGTGGACGCAGTCTACCTCGCACTCCCCCATCAGTTCCACCACGAGTGGGCCATCAAGGCCCTGCGTGCGGGCAAGAACGTGCTCTGCGAGAAGCCGGCCATGCTCACGGCCACGGAGATGGCCGAGGTCGCTGAGGCTGCCCGCGAGACCGGACGCCTGTTTATGGAGGCTATGAAGCCGCGCTTCGTGCCCCTGTATGCGCAGGTCATGCAGGCCGCCGAGCGCATTGGTGAGATCACGCACGTGGAAGCGACGCTCTGCAACGACATGCTCGGCTTTGTGGAAGGATCGGGCAGCTACCACATGACGCCCGGACCTGGCGCTGGCGTACTTCTGGATTGCGGAACCTACTGCGCAAGCTGGATCGAGGACTTCTGCCCGGGTGTGCCGACGCTCGTCTCCATCGCCGGTGCCACCAAGAACGGCATCGACACCTACGCTGACGCGCACCTCTCGCACGGAGGCATCAGCGCGCGTCTCGAGTGCGCTTTCGACCGTGCCAAGCCCCGCACCGCCACAATCGTGGGAACCAAGGGTTGCATTCTGGTCGACGAGCTGCATCGCCCGCAGCATGCCACGGTCACGTTGGCCGATGGCACGAGCTACGAGTTGGACGCCCCGTACGAGGTCGATGACTTCTACGGCGAGGTGAGTCACTTCAACCAGTTGGTCATGGAGGGTGCCGCCGAGTCCCCCATCATGCCCCTCAAGGACTCCGTGCACTGCGCGCTCATCCTTGATGCGATCCGCCCAGCCTTCACCGTCACACCGCACGCGCTCGAGGTGCTCGACGAGCAGGAGCGTACGCTGCGCTATGCGGAGAAGTTCGACGCAGACGACGCCTTCGAGCTCGGCGCCGCCATCCGCAGCTTTGCCGGTGACTACGATCTTGGCTACGTCATCCGCATCGTGCGCGAGGCGGACGGATACGACCTCTTCCGCTGGGGTGCCGACGGCAAGCGCCCCGCCAACTACGACTATGCGGATGGCAAGCGAAAGGCTGTGCTGCGCCTGGGGCACTGCAGTCTCTGGGGATGGACGAAGGCCCAGCTCGACGGAACGACTGACGAGCTCTTCTCGCAGGGCGACATGCCCGTTGCCGGCGCCTTCCCGATTCGCGTGGGCGACGAGCAGGTGGCGACCGTCTGCGTGAGCGGCCTTCACGAGGGCCTCGACCACGAGCTCATCGTGCGCGGCCTCTCGCAGGTGCTGGGCGTGAGCGTTCCCGCCTACCCCTGCGTCACGATGTAGCCCTTTGGGAGGGACATTTGGGACGGAGCCTTTTGTTCCTCTCGCTGCCCTAGGCTCTCGAGTCCAGAAGCTCGCTGGCCAGCGTCGAACCCAGAATGAGTACCGCACCAATGGTCGCCAGAATCGTCATATGCTCGCCCAGCACCAGTGCGGACGAGAGCAGCGCTACTGCGGGGTCAATGTAGTTGAAGACAGCAACTTTCTGGGCTGGCAGCTCGTGCAGCGACGAGAACCACAGGATGAAGGCCACTCCCGTGTGCACCAGGCAGACCAGCGCAAGAAACAGCAGCTCGCGCAGTCCCAAAGCCGCCCACGGCGCCACGCCAGCCAGCATCACCTGTGGTAGCAGCGCCAGGCCAGCCACGCCAAGCTGCACGATGGACTTGGTGTGGGGGTCGACCTCGCCCATAAACTGGCTGAGCACCATCACCGCCGCATAGAAGCACGCCGCAACCAGTCCCAACCCCACACCCTGCAGCGTGACTCCCACGGCAGCCCCGGGCTCGAGCACACCGGACACGCAGACGATGCCCACCAAGGCCAGGCAGAGGCAGACCAGCCGCGTGCGCGTGATGCGCTCGTTGAGCAGGAAGGGCGAGACGGCGATGACCATCACCGGGGCCATCTCGTAGGCAAGCTCGGCGGTGGCGAGCGTCGTCAGCCGATACGCCTCGAAGAGGAAGGCCCAGTTGAGTGTCAGGCACACCCCCGAGACGAGCAGGAGCAGCAGCCTACGGCGGCTTGTCGGCAGATGCAGCGAGCCTCCCGTGAGCCGCAGAAAGACGAAGAGCAGCATCGACCCAAAGATGCCACGCGCGCAGGCGAGCGCGGTGGATGAAAGCGGGATGAGCCGCACGAACAGCCCAAGCGTGCCGAAGATGACCTCCGAGGCCACCAGCCGTATCGTTGCGTTTTGTTCCTGCGACCCTGTCGACATCCATCAGCTCCTCTCGCGGGCCAACAGGATACGCCAAATTCGTCCCTCTGTGGCAGAGGTGCGCGATGTCGACGCAGGCGCTAGAGGGTTTCGGCAACCAGTTGCTCGACCACCGAGGGATCGAGACCTTCGTCTGCATCGATGGCAAACGCGTACTCGCCGCGCGTCCAGATGGCCACGGACACCGTTCCACCGTCGCCGCGCTCGGTTACCTCGACATCGCCCACGGTCACCTTGGTCGTCTCGCCATACTCGTTGTAGTCGCCGCTAATGTCACCAGAACCGTCGTCGACAGCCTTGCGAATGAGCACCTTGCTCTCGCCCTCGCTGTAGAAGCACTGCACGAGCTCGCCCTCAATCGCCTGATAGAAGCGCTCGGAGTAGCCAGGCACGGACTCGGGGAAGGTGACCTCGAACCCCGCAAGCTGGGAGGCGTCGTAGGCAGACTCGCAGTCCACAAAGGGATTGGCGACATTCATGCTCTCGCTCTCCTCCGTCTCGTTGGTCGCCGCTTCGCCAGAGCTCGACCCACCGCAAGCCACCAGCGGGCTCACCGCCAGCATGGCCGCAAGCGCAAGGGCCACCCATCTTGTCTTGTTGTTCATGGTTCCCCCTATAGGCCTAAAGACGCGTGGCGGCGGCGCACCAAGACACACCACCGCCACACGGGTCACTCAGTCACGCGCTCCGCGCGAACGCCGGGTTAGACCTCCTCGCCGTTGGTGGCGATGACGTTCTTGTACCACTCGAAGCTCTTCTTCTTGAAGCGCTTGCGCGAACCCTCGCCGCCGTCCTGGATGTCAACGTAGATGAAGCCATAGCGCTTGCGGTACTCACCGGTGGTGAAGGACACGACGTCGATGCAGCCCCACGGGGTGTAGCCCACGAGGTTGACGCCGTCCTCCTCGACGGCCTTCTTCATCTCCTTGATGTGCGCGCCAAGGTAGCTGATACGGGCGTCGTCCTCGACGGTGTTGTTCTCGTCGAGGTCCTCGTACATGCCGATGCCGTTCTCGACGATGAACTGCGGCATGCCGTTGTAGCGCTCGTCGAAGCGCTTGAGCATGATGCGCAGGCCTACCGGGTCGATGGTCCATCCCCAGTCGGTGGCGCCGAGGTAGGGGTTGGGCACGTTGTGCGGGTCATTGGCGCTCGTGGACTCGGAGATGTCAACCTCAACCGTGGAGTCCACCACGCTGGACGCGTAGTAGGAGAAGCCGATGTAGTCGACCGGGCCAGCCTTGAGGGCGGCAAGGTCGTCGTCGGTGATGTCGAGGTCCCAACCCTTGCGCTCGAACATCTTGAGCGCATAGTTGGGATAGGTGCCACGGCACTGGACGTCAAGAAGAAGATGTGGTGGTTGGCGTCATCGGCCATCAGCACGTCCTCGGGCTTGCACTCGCGCGGGTAGGTCGGGCCGGACGCGATCATGCAGCCAACCATGAGGTCGGGATCAATCTCGTGAGCCACGGCGACGGCCTTGGCGCTCGCCACGAACTCGTAGTGCGCGCACTGATACATCATCTTCTGCGCTCGAAGCAGACCTTGGCGTAGCGCACGAAGAAGTCGATGAGCTTGCGGTTTGCCCAGCCGCCGTACTTGACGCACAGGCCGTAGGGCATCTCGAAATGCGACAGCGTGATGACCGGCTGGATGCCATGCTCGAGCATGCAGTCGAACATGTCGTCATAGAACTTCAGGCCGGCCTCGTTGGGCTCGAGCTCGTCACCCTCGGGGAAGATGCGGCTCCAGGAGATGGACGTGCGGAAGCACTTGAAGCCCATCTCGGCGAGAAGCGCGATGTCCTCCGGATAGGTGTGATAGAAGTCGATGCCCAGATGGTTGGGGTAGTACTTGCCCTCGACGACGCCGTCGGTGATCTCGCGCGGCACGCCGTTGGCGCCGCCGGTCATGACGTCAGACACGGACAGGCCGCGACCGTCCTCCGCATAGCCGCCCTCGAGCTGATGTGCCGCGACGGCGCCGCCCCACAGGAAGTCCTTCGGTAGTGCCATGGTTTCCTCCTCCTCATTTGCCCTGAACGGGATCTTTCCCTATCTGCCTATCATGGCAAATGTGCGTTCTGCCTCTTTGCGATTCGCCTGCCCCTTTGGCACAGGCGCTCGCCGTTCTTCGGTAATAGGAGGGAGAAGGACACTCGGGACGGAGCCTTTCCCGAATGCCCAAAGCCAACTGGGACAGCTGGCGCCATTTTGCGATATCAAAGGCGTATAGCGCTGGAGAGGAGTCGCATGAACCCCGTCATCCCACTGGCACTCATAGGCACCTGGTACGGCTACGCCGCCGCATCGGACCCCGACGACACGCCCTATGACCGCGTGTTTGCACGGGCTGGCGTGGCTGTGGTCGGGTCGGCAATGGGTGCTTGGCTCGCACGGCAGAAGTCGAAGCTTGCTATACCCATCACGCTCGCGACGGGCGCGGGAACCGTGGCGGCTGGCCCCATCGACCGGCGCAGGCGGGGCACGTACGTACGCCGCACCTGGAAGGAAGGCTCGTGGCGCGACAAGGTGTTCAACAAGGCGATGCCCGTGACACACGTGGCGTTGGTCGCCGCCGAGGCTGCGGATGCCGCGCTTGTGCTTGCAAGGCACGCGACGCACAAAGTAGTGGCGACAAGGGCGCTCCAACCACATGCTGTGGGACCAGTGGCTCTTCCCCTTCCCCGCGGAGGGCACGGCCGCAGTGCTGATCTCGCTCTTTCTCTCCCCGCTCAAGGACCTGCTCCAGAGGCGCGCCCACACGCTCTCGGGCAGAGGGGTCATCCCCGTTGCGGGAGAACTGCCACTCGCCTTCGTCGCAAGTTTCCTCGCAAACCAGCTGGTATGCACCGCCATCGACTATGGCACGGGCATAGTTGCCAACCGCAGCTTTGAGCTCTGGGACTACCAAGACATGCCCTACAACTTCCAGGGGCAGGTCTGTCTGCAGAATTCGTTGTTCTATACCGCTGTGGCCACGGCATGCACGTGGTGGCTCTTCCCGACCGCGGAGCATGGCATTGCCAAGGCGGGCGAAACGACAATCGAGGGAGCTTTTGTGGGTCTGGGGAGCCTCTTTGTGTTTCTTGAGCTGCTCTATCACGTCGTGCCGCGCGATGTCGGGGGCTTTGTCCGGGCGCCAAGGCAGCCGGCAGGCGCACGAGAAGATGCCGGCAAAGCATAGGTGCGACGACTGGTCCGTCGATCCGGACGGAACGAGCCCCCGTTGCGTCTCTCGGAGCGGACCAGTGGCGACTCGTCCGTCGATCTGGACGGAACGAGCCCCCGTTGCGTCTCTCGGAGCGGACCAGTGGCGACTGGTCCGTCGATCCGGACGGAACGAGCCCCCGTTGCGTCTCTCGGAGCGGACCAGTGGCGACTCGTCCGTCGATCCGGACGGAACGAGCCCCCGTTGCGTCTCTCGGAGCGGACCAGTGGAGTCCACACGTCCGCAGGACCTATGCCTGCGGCTGGTAGAGCTCGTAGCGAGCGGCGTCCGCGGGGCCAATCTCGCGCAGCACGCGGCAGGGGTTGCCCACAGCCACCACGCCTGACGGGATGTCCTTGACCACAACGCTCCCGGCACCAATGACCACGTTGGAGCCGATGGTCACCCCCGGGCACACCAGCACGCCCATGCCAATCCAAACGTTGTCCCCCACCGTGATGGGCAGCGCGTATTCGAGACCTGCGTTGCGGCGCTCGGTGTCCACGGGGTGCCCCGCCGTCGAGAACACACAATTGGGGGCGATGTAGACGTCATGCCCAAAGGTGACCGGCGCTCCGTCAAGCACCACCAGCCCGTGGTTGGAGTAGAAGTTCTCCCCCAGATGGATGTTCTTGCCGTAGTCGCACCAGAACGGCTGGACGATGGTGAAGCTCTCGCCATGGCTGCCGATGATGCGGTCGATCAGCGCCGTGCGCGCGGCAAAGTCGGTGGGCCTGAGCTGGTTGTACTCCCAGCAGAGGTCCTTGCACTCGGCCACAGCGCCCGTCACGGCGGGGTCGAAGTTCGCGTCGTAGAGTTTTCCTGCAGTCGAGGCGGTCATCGCGGCCACACGGGCGCGGGTTTCGTCTGACATCAAGGTCTCCTTACACATCAAACGGGTGGAAGGTCGGCACCATGCGGTCGTAGGTGCAGAAGCCCTCAAAGCCGAGGTCTACCAGATACCGCTGGAAGTGGCGCAGGTAGGCGCCGAGATGCTCAGGCGCGTGGCTGTCGGAGCCCAGCGTGATGATCGTACCGCCAAGGTCGCGATACAGCTCGAGGATCTCGCGTGCCGGCTGGCTGTCCTTCAGCCCATAGCGCACGGACGAGGTATTGAGCTCGATGCCCTTGCCCACCTTGATCACATGCTCGAGCGTTGCGGCCACGAGGTCGCGGTTTACCGGAAAGTCCAGGATCCCCGCTGGGTCGTAGCGCTTGATGAGGTCGAGATGCGCGAGCACGCTCCAGTGCTCGAAGCTCGTGGTCACGTCGTATAGCTCCTGGTAGTAGGCGCGGTTGTACTCCTCCTGACCGCGTCCTTCCTGGAACTCGCCGGTCCAGAACTCGAGGTCACCCACCTGATGGATGGAGAGCAACGTGAAGTCGAGATGGTCATGCCACTTGTCCCAGAGCGCGTTGAACTGCGGGATGGTGTGCGTCTGCACGCCAAACTCTAGGCCGCGCTTGATGGTGATGCGATCCGCCCACTCGTCGCGCAGCACCTCGATGCAAGGGAAGTACGCGTCGTAGTCCACGTTCACCACGCGCTGGCCCTCCATCACCTTGGCCGTGAGTGCCTGGCCCCAGTCGGGCTTGATGCCATAGTCCACGTGGTCGGTAAAGCAGATCTCGTCTAGGTTCTGCCTCCAGGCGTCGGCCACGACCTTCTCTGGCGCATACCAAGAGTCATCGGAGAACATGCAGTGAACGTGATAGTCGGCGAGCATGACAGGTCCCTTCGGTGGTTGCAGTAGTCCCATTCTCCTATGGGCAATCGTGCAGATCAGAGAGAGCTTCGCGCCATAAGCGCCCGATAAGGGCACGACGAGTCCCTGTCCGTCGTGCCCCTCGCGTGTATCAGAGTGCGCTCAGTGGCAGTGGGTCCTACACCTGGTCGAGGTGGAAGGCCAGGGCGCCGATGAGGTTGGCCTCGTTGCCGTACTTGCAGGTGACGATCTCGGGTTTGGAGAACGGCAGGTACGGATGAATCTCGTAGAGCTTGTCCACGGCGTCGCGGATGAGCGAGGTGGCCTCGGGACGTGCGCTGATGCCGCCGCCGATGGCGTAGCGCGGCAGGTCGAGAACGGCCTGCAGGCAGACGATGCCAGAGGAGGCCCACATGGCGTACTCGTCCATGACCTGCACGGCATCGGGGTCGCCCGCCTCGTAGGCGTCAAAGAGCATGATGCCGTCGGCGTTAGCGAGACCCTTGGCAAGCCCGAACTTGGGGACGATGGCGCCAGCGGCGATCTTACCAGCCCAGATGGCGCTGCCCGCATGGCCCTCGTGAATGGCCGGGTAGTCGCACACCAGCCAGGAGAGCTCGCCCGCGCCGCCCGAGCAGCCCATCCACACCTTGCCGTTGAGAACGATGCCGCCACCGACGCCAGTGCCCAGCACCAGCACGGCACCGGAGTCCACGTCAGACAGGGCACCAGACCAGCTCTCGGCGATGGCGGCGCACTTGCCGTCGTTGGCGACGGTCGTGGGCTTGCCAAACACGGCACCGTACCTCTCGGCCGCCGGATAGTCATGCAGCCACGTGAAGGCGCCGCCAGTGTAGGCCCAGCCGCGCTTGGTGTCGATACGGCCCGGCATGGAGATGGCGACGCCCTCGTAGTCGTCTCCGACGACGGCGTGCACCTCCTCGAGCGACTCGAGCATGTGCGCCTCGGACGAGGTGTTAGCGGGCACCTTGCCCTGCTTGATGAACGCGCCGTCACCATCCATGATGGCGTACTTGACGAAGGTGCCACCGATGTCGAGAACCAGATACTGAGCCATGCTTCTCCCTTTCCCTTGTAACCCCCTGGTTGGTCTCAGACTAGCATTGCAGACATTGGCGGTGACCAGTGAGCGCTGCTGGCGCTTGCGATTCATCGGTCACCAAACAGATAAGGGAGAGGTCCCCGAGGAACCTCTCCCCCTCGCTCGCTTCGTATGCGCACCTACGGACGCGGAGTCCCGCAATCCATGCAGAACTTGCCCTTGTTGGAGGCCCCGCACTTGGGGCAGGTCCAAGTCTCGTCAACGGGCTTGGGCGTGCCGCACTCCGAGCAGAACTTGCCCGTGTTGCTCGCACCGCAGTTTGGGCAGGTCCAAGCTGCAGCAGGCGCCGGCTTGGGCGAGCCGCACTCCATACAGAACTTGCCTGTGTTGGTAGTTCCGCAGCTGGGACAGGTCCAGCCCTCGGCGGCTGCCTGCGGCGCCGACACCTGATAGGCATTGGCTGGCTGCTGGTAGGGCTGGCTCGTATCGTAGAGTCCGGAGGCGTTCATGGCACCAGCCGTATTCTGCATCATGTTGATGCCGGCAAAGCCCATCATGGCGCCCGCCTCGTTGCTTGCGGCAGCCTTGAGCGCCTCGCCCTGCGCGATGGCGGCATTGGCGGCACGCATGTTGGGGTCACGCATGACCGCGGTCAGCTGCAGCTGCTTGATGCGCTCCTCGTCCTCGGGCAGCGCGGCGATGGTGTTGATGCCCACGGCCACCACGGCGATGCCGCGCCGCTGCGTCCACTTGACGGAGAGCTCCTGCTCCATGGCTTCGGCGAGCTCGGTGGTATGAGCCGGGAAGAGGCTGAAGCGTATGCCCATTGCGGAGAGACGCCCAAAGCCCGGCTGCAGGGCCGTCAGAAACTCGCTGCGCATCTGGCTGGAGATCTGCTCCAGGCGGAAGGCATCGGTCACGTTACCAGCAACCTGCGTGTAGAACAGCAGCGGGTCGACAATGCGGAAGGAGTACTCGCCATTGCAGCGGCAACCGATATCGGTGTCGAGGCCGATGTTGGCATCAACCACACGCACGGTGACGGGAGCGGGCGTACCGTACTTGTTGCCCATGACCTCCTTGGTGTTGACGAAATAGACGCGCAGGTCGTTGGCTGCGTCCCCGCCAAAGGAGATGCGCTCGCCGATGCGCAGGAAGGTAGCCTTGACCTGCTCGCCGAGGTCACCATAGAAGACCGAGGGTTCCGTCCCGCTGTCAAAGAGGAACTCTCCGGCTTCCGCGCATACGTCCACGACAGCACCCTGGTGCACGATGAGCATGCATTGTCCCTCGTTGACCGCGATGATGGACCCGTTGGTAAGGAGGTTGTCGCTGCCGCCCGTGCGATTGCGGCCCTTGACCATGAGCACGTTGTTGGGAATCGCGTCGCAGTAGATGTAGTCTCGCCATTGCTCGCTGAGCACGCCTGCCGCAGCGCCAAGCCCTGCCTTCAGAAGTCCCATCTTGCACCCCTCTTTCTCATCTGCCACGAAGCGTCACGCTCGCAGCGCATATCCGTTATCGACGCCAACCGATGCCGCAAGACCAGCTATAGGGCACCCTCGAGGCTGCTCCCACAGTACTCGCAGCAACCGTTCGCATCGGGCTTGGTGGTTGCCAGGCAGTGCGGGCAGGTGACGGCACGCTTGGGGGCGGCAGCCGCACGCTGCTTGGCGCGAATGCCCGTCAAAGCCTCCCTGATCTCCTTTGCCTGAGCTTCTGCATGGCGATACTCCGCAGAGGTATTGCTCTCGATGCGACTCTGGTTGAGCCTGAACTCAACCTGCTCCACGTAGGGATGGTCGATGTAGATGGTCACGTAGATGTCGTAGTCGATGTCGTAGCGCGGAGGGTTGTAGGAGACCTCCTCGCCCTCGGCGTTCTTGCGCTTGATCTCGGTCTTGCTCTCCCTGACGTTGTAGTCGCAGCCGGTGATCTGTGAGGAGTCGAGCACGTCGGGATTGCGGTCCGCCCAGCCACTGGGCTGCGCATTGGTGATGATCACCTTGGAACGGTCCTCATCGAGGTAGACCTTAGTGCCGTTGCCCAAAGCGCGCGTCACATGGAAGGTGGCGACATCGGCGCGATTGGCCTCGCGATAACTGAGTTGACCTCGGATATCCTCCACCGTGGCAGACCTGTGCCCATGGAAATAGGGCGAGAGCTTGCCGGCACAGTCCTTGCAGAGGTAACCCTCGCTAATCTTGGTCTTGCCAAAGATGCCGAGCTCCTTGCTGCAGATCGCACAGTTCTTCTTCTCAAATAAGTTCCCAAACAGAGCCATCGCCCACCCCTATCCGACAAGAAACACCGACCGGGCCCACCGCACACGAGGTGGCCACCCCGCGCTAGGCGCGGAGGCCACCTGAGTTCTTCTCAAACAGATTCCCAAACAGAGCCATCGTCCCCACCAACCTTTCCGCTGGCACTTTGCCCTCTAAATGATATGAGCCGAAATCAGTCCCCTTTATCATCCCTTCGGCCCATATCGGCCAAATGAAGCGCTTGGCAGACCGATGGAAGCTGACGCTTAGCGCTAAGATGGTTGCTTGGCAAAAGCGGAGGAGTTGGGCATGGATCGCAAGAGAATGATCACCGGCGTCGTCTCGACGCTCGCAGGAGCAATCTCCTGGGGCGCATCGGGCACCTGCGTGCAATACCTGTTTGCACACAGTGCCATAGACTCGCTGCTGGTCACTGCGCTCCGCCAAGCAGGGGCAGGCATCATGTTTCTAGCCACGCTCCTCGTGCTCCAGCGTCCCCAGCTCAAGGCCATGGCTGCGGATGCCGACACACGCCGCAGGCTGCTCATCTTTGGCACGGCTGGCCTCTTCCTGAACTCGACGCTCTACGCCACCACCATCAGCTACACCAACGCAGGGACAGCGACCGTCCTGCAGAGCCTGAACGTCCCCATGGTACTGGCACTGGCCTGCCTCATGGAGCGCCGCCTGCCGCGCGGGCTCGAGGTGGCGGCCCTCGCCTGCGCGGCGCTGGCCACCTTCCTCATCGCAACGGGCGGTGACCCCAGCACCCTGAGCCTTCCCATTCTGGGCCTGGTCTTTGGTGTGGCCACGGCTGCCGCGTCGGTCTTCTACACTACCTACCCCAAGCCGCTCTTCGAGCGCTGGGGCAGCCTCGCCACCACTGGCATCGGCATGTCGGTCGCGGGTGTGAGTGGCCTGGCGTTCTGGTTCCTCACGCGTGGGCTAAGCGGCGGGTTTCCCGTGCTTGGCCTCGACTGTTGGGTCGTGCTGGGCATCGCTTCTTTTGTGGGTACCTTTGGCGCCTACGGGCTCTTCCTGCATGGCATATCCATCGTCGGCCCCGTGCGCGGCAACATGCTTGGCGCGGCAGAGCCCGTAAGCGCCACCGTACTGACGGCGCTCATGCTCAACACGGCCTTCTCCTGGGCAGACTGGGTGGGCCTCGTGCTCATGGTGGCGACCATCGTCCTCGTAACACTGCAGTCGGCTGAAAGCACCAGTTAGAAGGCCTACCCCTCCCCCAAGCCCTCCCACAGGTACACGCGGCACTCGTAGGGGCGCAGGAAGAAGGCGTTGCCCTCCAATGGTGCGTCCTCGTAGCCGCAAAGGCAGAGCTCGCCCGCAGCAAGATCGATGTCAGCCGGCGCCGAGAAGTACGCCATCTTGGGACTCAGCGAGCACACCACCAACAACCGTTGCCCCACGCCCTCGCGCACGTAGGCGTAGATCTGCCCGCTCGATCGTTTGAGCTCGCGATAACCACCTTCGCACACCACCGGCAGCCGCCTGCGCAAGGCGATTGCCGCACGATAGAAGGCCAGAAGCGAGTTGGGGTCCGCCTCGGCGGCCTCCACGTTGATGACGGGGTAGTTGGGGTTGATGGGATACCACGGCTCGGCCGTTCCGTCTCCACCCACAAAGCCCGCCCCCTGCGCGTTGCTCCACTGGACGGGCGTGCGCGCATGGTCGCGCGTAGCACGGTTGACCAACTTGAGGGCCGCGCCCTCCGGAAGCCCCAGCTCACGCACGCGGCGATACTGATTGAAGGTCGACACGTCGGCCGACTCGTCGACACTCGCCAGGTGCGTGTTGGTCATGCCGATCTCCTGGCCCTGGTACACGAAGGGCGTGCCCCGCAGGAAGAGATAGCTGCAGGCCAGTGACTTTCCGCTCTCCACGCGATGGGCTTCGCTGCCGTAGCGGCTGATGATGCGTGGATGGTCGTGGTTCTCAATGTAGAGGGCGTTCCAGGCGCGTCCACCCAAGCCCGTCTGCCAGTTTCCCAGCGCCTTCTTGTACGAGCGCAGGTCGAACGGCCGCGGAATCCAGTCGGTCATCAAGCAGTCCGCACCCATGTGCTCGAAGGTGAAGAGCATGTCGAGCTCTTGGTCAGGACCTTCCTGCGCGTACTCCAGCGCCTTCTCCGCACTGATCATGGGCGCCTCGCCCACCGTCATACAGTCATAGTCGTCGAGCACGTTCTCGCGGAACTGCCTCAGATACTCGTGCACATGCGGACCGTGGTCGTAGAACTGCATGCCGCGCGCGGCTGGCTTGAGCGGATTGTCGTCGGGCAGCCCCTCTACCTTGCTGATGTAGGTGATCACATCCTCGCGGAAGCCGTCCACGCCCAAGTCGAGCCAGAAGCGCATGATGCGCTCAACCTCGGCGCGGACCTCGAGGTTGTCCATGTTGAAGTCTGGCTGCTTCTTGGCAAAGATATGCAGGTACCACTGGTCACGCGCGGGCTCGTACTCCCACGCGTCGCCCTCAAAGAGACTGTCCCAGTTGTTGGGCGGAGTGCCGCCCTCCTCCGGCGCACCCGGCGTCTTGCCATCGCGCCAGATGTACCAGTCGGCGTGGGGGTTGTCGCGGGAGCTGCGACTCTCGACAAACCACGTGCACTCGTCCGAGGAGTGATTGACCACCAGGTCCATGATCACCTTGAGCCCACGCTCGTGGGCACCATCCAGCACCTGCTTGAAGGTGTCGAGCGTACCGTACTCGGGATTGATGTCGTAGTAGTTGGCGACGTCATAGCCATAGTCAGCCTGCGGGCTGGGGTAGAGCGGGCTGAACCAGATACCCGTGACGCCTAGGCTGGCGATGTAGTCGAGCTTCTCGAGCACACCCCAGAGGTCACCTATACCGTCACCGTTGCCGTCGCAGAAGCTCCGTGGCCAGATCTGATAGAAGACGGCATCCTTGTACCAGCGCGTGCGTTGCATGGCGGCCTCCTTGCCCGAGGTTGTTGTCCCTACGATACGCCAGCAGTTCACGTGCTCGCCAAGCGGAGCATGCCACGCACGGCAAAAGGCGCTCCTTTGTTGGCCATTGCAACGGGGATTGGGCAGATAATGAGCGCCAACACGGCAACCCCTCGCCAATGGTCAAAGACGCGCGACGCTCCACGAGTTTTGGGCATTGGCGGCAGATTCCACCCATCCGGAAGGAGCAACGATGGCAGAGAACATGAGCAACACGCTGAGCACCAAGGGCATGAGCGAGTTCGAGCGCGGCTACAAGGTACCCGACTGCGTGGTGCTCGATTCCGCCTACTGCTCGATGGGTCGCATGATTGCCCTGCGCGCCTGCAAGGCTGCGGGGTGGACCTATCACGACACCGTGACGCTGCTTGAGCTTGTGCCCGAGTGCGGCGTGACGGCCGACGATGTGGATGCCTTTGAGGCAAAGTCGGCTGCGCCAGACGCCGACCTCGACGAGCTGCGTGCAACCGACGAATGCCAGCGCATCATCGGGGCTTATCGGCTGGCTGCCGAGCGCGCGCTTTCGATCGGCCCCTGCCTCATCCACGACCGCGTGGGCAAGGCCTTTGTGGCGAGCCTGGGCAAGACCTGCGCTAGCGCTATGACCTACGCGAGCGACCGGCCCGCCATGCGCGTGCGCGCCAAGGTCTCGCCGCTCTACGCAGACCTCACAGACGATGCCGAAATCGACGCAGCCATCGCGTACGAGGACGCACACCGTCGCAGCTGGCACGCACTCGCAGACGACGGGACCACCTGGGGCGAGCCCGCAACCTACGACCTCATGATCAACACCGACCTCATCGGGCGCGATTTTGCGGCCCAGATTCTGGCGCAGCTCATGATTGGCCAAAACTAGTCGGGCAGGAGAAGCTCCGCCCCTCCATGCGGTTCCATAACCAATCCGCATGAGAATGGATATGCAACAGGCATTTGTTATCTCTCATGCGCAACGTTATGCTATCAGCAGACACCTTAGGAAGGGAGCATCATGGCAAAGACGATGGACCGCGCAGAGTTCGAGCAGATGGATGCCTTTGGCATCGGACCGGACAACCCCGCCCAGCAGTACTTCCAGGGCAAGACCTACCTGAAGGTGCTCACCGAGGAGGGCTGCTCCACGCCGGTCTTCAACGTGACCTTCACCCCTGGCTGCCGCAACGACTGGCATGTGCATCACGCCACCGAGGGTGGCGGGCAGGTGCTCATCTGCACCGCCGGCGAGGGTTGGTACCAGGAGTGGGGCAAGCCGGCCGTAAGCCTGACCCCCGGCACCGTCATCACCATCCCCGCCAACGTCAAGCACTGGCACGGCGCAAAGGCCGACAGCTGGTTCAGCCACGTGGCCGTCGAGGTCTCTGGCACCGACGCCTGGAACGAGTGGCTCGAGCCGGTCAACGCTGACGACTACTACGCGCTCTCCTAACACCGCTCACACAACCAAATAATCTGAACCCTCCCTACCCGTTGGCTAGCAAAGCGCTACGCTTTCCCTAACGGGTAGGGAGTTCTCTATGGAATACCTTTGGTACGTCATAGCTGCGCTGGGCGCGGGTATCGGTACGGGGCTGGCTGGCCTTTCCGCGGCAACCGTGATGGTGCCCATCCTTTATGTGCTCTGCCCCTCGTTTGGGGGCGAGGCGGGTGCCTACCAAGCCACGGCCATCGCGCTGGCCTCTGACATCCTTGGGTCGGCCATCACCACCTGGACCTACATCCGCTACAAGAACATCGACCTCAAGCGCGGCTGGATCATGCTCGCTTGCATCGTGAGTATGTGCGTGGCGGGAAGCCTCGCTGCCCATCGCGCTGGGAACGTGGTGCTTGGCAGCTTCTCGCTCATCCTGACCTTCTGCATCGGCATCCGCTTTTTGCTTAAGCCTGAGTCCAAGCGCGCAGACGTGCCAGAGCGCGGCAGCAAGCTCACGCCGCGCGACATCGCCGTCTCCCTCTTCTTTGGCCTGACCATCGGCTTTGGGACGGGCTTCGTGGGCACGGGCGGGGGCATGATGATGCTGGTCGTCTTCACCTTCATGCTAGGCATGGACCACAAGACTGCCGTGGGTACGAGCACCTTCATCATGACCTTCACCGCGCTCATTGCCAGCGTGAGCCACATGGTCATCGAGCCCAGCATCGTTGCGGAGCGCTGGGATGCCCTGCTCGTGTGCGCCAGCGTGACGACAGTGGCGTCGCTCGTCTCGGCTCAGTTTGCCAACCGGGTCAGCGCGCGAACGGTAAGCCTGGTCACGGGCGTGGTCCTGGTCGTATGCGGTGGGATACTCATTGCCATCAAGTACCTGCTGATGTAGCGGCTGCGGGGCTAGTCTCGCATGGCCGGGCTGTCCTTGAGCCCATCGAGGCGCCTCTTTGCCCGCGCGGCATACACGCCCCCGGCCACAAACACCGCAAAGGCTACCGCTACCAGCACGTATCCGATCGAGACCAGCGTGGCGGACGTCTGCAGGATGACGAGGCCCGCGCCAGAAGCAAGCAGTCCCAACGCCGTCCGCTCAATGGACAGGAACGTGCGCAGGAGTGCGAACTTGGTCCGGTCGTAGGCCAAGTAGTCGCGCAAGATCATGTCGCCCTCGTGGCTCTTGTACTCGTAGTCCATAGCGCACGCCCTCCCCCATTGATTGACAGGATCATCGTAACCCCAAGCCTCGTCCCATCAGACGAGAGCCCTCCCCCAAGCGCTTTCGGGGGAGGGTTGAAGTCAGATCACGTGTGGTAAGCCGCCCGAGCTAGATGCGACCTGCCTCCTTGGCCAGCTTGAGAGCGAGCTCGAACACGGCCTTGCCATTGACCATCCCGTAGTCGGTCATCGGGATGACCTCACAGGGAATGTTGTACTTGGCGACCTTCTCGCGCATCTGCTTGGCCTGATAGCCCACCTGCGGCCCCAGCAGCACGACGTCGGTCGTCTCGTTCACGCGACGGTCAACGGAGCCCACGCCATGGGCCTCGATGTCGGCCTCGACGCCCGCAGCCGCGGCGGCCTCGCGCATCTTGGTGACAAGCAGGCTGGTGGACATGCCGCCCGCGCAGAACAGTCGGATAGTTACCATGAGCGTCCCCTCTCTCCGATGACGATGGGGATTGCCCCAGCGCCGCCCTTATGCTCCGAGCATTGGTATGCCCACCATAGCAAAGAAGACCTCGCACACAGGGGCCACGTCGGCCAGATGCTATGCGCCTAGCGCAGATCCCTGCGATTGGGGACCCAGTCGGCTGTTTGCTGATACCAGACGAGCAGTCGGTCGCGCATCCGAGCCACACGCTCCGCATAGGCGGGGTCGTCGATGCGGTTCACCTGCTCGTGTGGATCAAGCTCGAGGTCGTAGAGGGTGTCCCGCTCGTACAGACGCATGGTGTACTTGAGCTTGCCCATGCGAATCATCGTGGCACGGGTGTGGTTGGCGCCCTCCGCATGCTGCGTGGAGATGCGCGGCCAATAGACGTCGCGTGGATCATCGTGGCCGAGCTCCATCGACGGACGGTCTCCAAAGCCGCGACCGCCCTCGCTGAACACGGCATCCTTGCCCACGTCGTCTCCCGAGAGCACCGGTAGCAGGCTCTCACCGTACTGCACGTAGCCGAGGTCGATGTCGCACATGTCGGCAAGGGTGGCGCAGAGGTCGTTCAGCTCAACCAACGCGGGAGTGACACGTGGCTTGCATGCGATGCCCACCGCCGGCTTGATGACGAGCGGCACGTTGGTGAGCGCGTCCTCAAAGCAGTTCTGCACCTTCTCCACCAGGCCGTAGTCACCGGTGTAGTCACCGTGGTCAGAGAAGACGAAGACCGAGGTGTTCTCGTAGAGCCCCCTCTCGCGAAGTTTGCCCGTCACCTGCCCCAACTGGCCGTCGAACTTGCTGACCATGTCGAGGTAGGTGGCGCGCAGCTCGTTCCAGCGCTCCTCCGGCCAGCGTGGGTCGAGGTTCATCTTGCGTGCGGTCTCGGCAATCATGGCCGGGCCGTCCTCACGACGTGGGATGCGCGGTGGTAACGCGCTGCGGTCGGTAGAGCCGTACCACGGTCGATCGCAGCCGTAGGGTGGGTGCGGAAAGGCCAGCGAGCAGTAGACGAAGAAGGGCTTCTCGCCACCGCTTGCGGCATAGCGATCCAGATAGCGCAGGCATGCGTCGACACAGCCCTCGTCGGCGCGGCCGTAGGCACCGGCAGGCGTCTCGCCGAGATAGAACGAGTAGCTGTCGGGATCAAACGCGCGAGCCGAGCCGCTGGAGACATTGTGCCCATGGCCTACGGAACCCATGGCGTCAATGCACCTGTCGCGCTGGTTATCGGCGCTCAGCCCATCGTAATACTCGTCGCAGTAGGCGGTCTTGGTGCGTGTACCCGGTATCACGTCGTTGCGGCCAATCCAGATGACCTCGTAGCCCGCCTCCTTCATGGTGCGCAGAATGTTGGGTTCGTCCTCGTTCTGCAGAAAGTGCATCGTGCGATGCCCCGTCGTGTGTGGATAGAGCCCAGAGAGGAAGCTGCAGCGGCTGGGCACGCACACGGGATTCTGGCAATAGGCGTTCCTGAAGGCGACCCCCTCGCTGGCTAGCCGATCCAAGTTGGGCGTAATAGCCGCCCGATTGCCCAGGTAGTGTTGCGCATCGGCACGCATCTGATCTGCAACGAAGTAGAGGATGTTGGGCTTTCTGGACACGGTCGGCTCCTTTGGGAGAACGCACTTTGGTTAGATACTATCCCCAAAGCGCTGCGCACATCGAAGGAAAGCTGGCAACAGGCTACCTCGCCCCCATAAGACTGGGTTTGAGATGATGCCAACCCCAATGCTCGCCTCGTCAGGCTCTGCCACTTCGGGCATGAAGCGGGCTTGGACCGAGTTTGCGTAACGGCGTGGGCTGAATCGTGCAACTTTCACCGTTACTGTGTAACGCACTAACGGGAAAAGCTGTCAGATATGGCCCCTCCCGTTACGCAAATCACATTCGAGCCGCTTCGCCTGCCACATGCCCCAGGAGAATCCGCCCCAGACACCATCGGATACCCAGGGCGAACCAATCGGTCGCCACCCGGTCAAGCACGCAAGAAGGGGTGCTGACCTGCGTCAACACCCCAAAACCAAACACGCACTATGCCCTCTGAGTCCAGACGATGCTGCCCTAGTACGCGAGACCATCCTCGCCGCAGAAGAGCTTGGTCGAGATGTAACGCTCGCCCGTGTCCGGCGCGATGGTGACCACGGTCTTGCCTGGCCCCAGCTCCCGGGCCATCCTGACGGCGGCCACCACGTTGGTTCCCGAGGAGATGCCGCACATGAGGCCCTCCTCGCGTGCAAGGCGGCGCGCCATCTCGAGCGCCTCGATGTCGGTCACGATACAGATGTCGTCGTAGATCTTGGTATCCAGGATCTCGGGAATGATGCCGTCGCCGATGCCCATCTGCAGGTGCGTGCCCACAGGACGTCCAGAGAGAATGGCGGCCTGGTCGGGCTCGACGGCCCAGATGCGCACGCCGGGGTTGACCGCACGCAGCACGTGGCCCACGCCTGTGAGCGTACCGCCAGTACCGATGCCGGAGCAGAAGCCGTCGATGCGCGAGTCCGCGTCGGCAATGATCTCCGCCGCCGTGTGCTCGCGGTGCGCCCACAGGTTGTCGACATTCTCAAACTGCTGGGGCACATAGACGCGCGGATCCTCCTCGGCCATCTTCAGTGCCCGCTTGATGCAGCGGTCCACACATGCGCCGATATCCCCGTCGTCGTGTTCCAAAATCACCTGGGCGCCGTAGTGCACCACCAGGCGGCGGCGCTCGATAGAGACCGAGTCGGGCATGATGATCTTTGCCTGGTAACCCAAAACCGCAGCTACGAGGGCAAGGCCGATGCCCTGGTTGCCGCTCGTGGGCTCAACGATGATCGAATCGGGCTTGAGCTCCCCGCGCGCCTCTGCGGCACGCACCATCTGCAACGCCGTGCGCGTCTTGATGGAGCCGCCCACGTTTGTGGCCTCGAACTTCACCAGAATGCGGGCGCAGTCGGGCCCCGGTATGTGGTTGAGGCGGACGAGCGGGGTATGCCCCACCGCCTCAAGAATGTTGTCGTAAACCATGCCACGTTCCTCTCTCGTCAGACCTGTGGCACAACGATATTGGCACTGTGGGATTGCAACCACGTAACGCACTTTACTCACCTGTCACAGTGCCAAGGGGTAGCTTACCACCACGAGCCGCAGGCAGCGCGGCCCATGCGGCGCACGGTGAGTGATTGCCCCTATACTTATCGGTTGAAAGGCACGTCGACACCTATCGCAAGGATGAGCTATGCGCAGCATATCGGTCATGGTCAAGCCGGCATCATCTGCCTGCAACATGCGATGTGCGTACTGCTTTTATTCGGACGTGGCCAACACGCGGCAGACAAGGTGCCACGGCGTGATGAAGCCCGAGATGGCGGAGCTGTTGGCCCAGCGGTTGGCCGAAGCGGTGGACTTTGCCGGAGAGGTGACGATCAGCTTCCAGGGAGGAGAGCCTACGCTGGCGGGGCTCGACTGGTTCCGGCGCTTCGCGGAGCTGATGGAGGCCTACCCAGGAGTGACCCCGCACTGGTCGCTCCAGACCAACGGCACGCTGCTCGACAGGGACTGGTGCGCGTTTCTCGCCGAACATGACTTCCTCGTTGGCCTCAGCCTCGACGGACCGCGCTCCCTCACCGACCGATTCCGCCAAGACGATCGCGGCGAGGGTGCCTACGAGCGCGCAATGCGCTCCCTTGAGATGCTGTACGACGCCGACGTCGCGACAAACGTCCTCACGGTGGTCACACGGCAGCTCGCCCAGAAGCCCAAGCAACTCATGCAGTTCTACCTCTCGCACGACATCGTCGACGTGCAGCTCATCCCCTGCCTGCCACCGTTGGACGGCACAGACGATGGCATGAGCCTGCGCCCCGCGGAGTATCGCAGCTTCTACCTGGGATTCTTCCGCGCATGGAAGCGTGCCTTCCAGCACGAGCAGCTGGTGCACGTCAACCTGTTCGAAAACGTGCTGAGCATGCTCGAGGGGTACGCTCCCAACCAGTGCGGGACAATCGGCCTCTGCACCTTGCAGTACGTGATCGAGAGCAACGGCGACGTCTATCCCTGCGACTTCTATTGCCTCGACAAGTACCGAATGGGCAACCTCATAGACACCCAGCTGCGCGTCATGACGTCAAGCGAAGCCTCTCGGCATTTTCTCGACGAGGAGGACTGCCGGCGCGCACCGTGCAACACCTGTCCGTACGTGGGCATCTGCCACGGTGGTTGCCGCAGGCAGAACGTCTGCTACCTCTCTGACGGCAGCTGTGCCCACCGGGACGTGCTCGCTGAGATTGCACCCACGCTCGCGCAGATGTACGAGCTGTACTGAGGCGTCGGTCGGCTTCCGCACATGTATGGGCACATCATCTGCCTGAGATGGCCGCCCTCACACGCAGGGCCAAAGCGGTTGATAGCCCTCTCCCACAAGGGATGGGTCGGCGATAAGGCCTTCCTTCTGCGTACGGCTCAGGCGCTTGATCCGATACTCGAGCCGTGACGCGGCCGCGCGGCCCTCCGCCGCCCAAAGGGCTTCCAACTCGACTGGCGGATTGAGACGGGTGTAGCGCGCTCCCGGCTCCTTGCCCGACAGATGCTCGCGCAGGCGACGTCCGATGTCGGTCGTGATGCCCGTATAGAGCTGGCCTCCCGCACATCGCACCATATACACAAAGTAATTGGGCATCCTACCTGCTCTTTTGGATATTTGTTCACCTAGGTGTACTTTTTTCTAATTCCTACTTGCATTCAGGGAGATTATAAGTAAACTATAGTTAACTTCAACGGAGGGACCCTCTCCCCCTCACAGAGAAGCGGGCACAGTCCCATTCGAAACGGCACGCAATCCCCCCTTAGGCGTGCCGTTTCTCTTATCTAGAGAGTGTCCGCGCCAAAGGCAGCCCCGCGCCCTCTCCCCTAGTCCTGCGCAGCGAGCCAGTCGACAATCAGCGTCACGGCCGTGCAGATGATCACGCACTGCGGCAGGTCCGCCAGAAAGCGTACGATGACGGCCACCGGAGGCAGCATGATCGCCTCTCGGTAGATGACGATGGGTATCAGCGTTGCGTTGGGAATCGAGAGGCACGCGCACATGATGGCCGCGCGCACGGATGCCACCGGCAGCACCGACAGAAGCTTGTAGAGCCAGCCCGTCTCGTCAGGCACATAGCTCTTCGCCCAGGCCTTTGCGCGCTCCTCGATGCCGCGCACGTAGTTGGCGGCAAACGACGACACCAGCGCCACACAAAGCTCGATGGCCATGAAGGAGAGCCGCCAGAGGTTGTAGTTGTTGCGCGCGATGGTAACCGCTTGCAAAACAACGCTCACGAGAATCGCGCTGGCGACAGTGATAAAAAGGGTGCGCCGCCTATGTGCTAGGTCGCGCGCCCAGTCGTATACCTTGGCCATTCTGCTGCTCATACCCATGTCACGCCTCCTATACCTGCATGAACGACGGCATCGTGCCCGACTTTGCTGCTGCAGCGATGTCGAACAGGGCGTCCGCCACGGCGTCATCAGCGCTTGCGCCGATGTGCCAGCGTGCAGCCTGCTTGATCTGCTCGCCTGCGTTTGCCACCGCCACGCTGTTGGGAATGCCCTCGATCATGGAGAGGTCATTTTCCGAGTCGCCAAAGGTGGCGACCTCGTCAATCGTAATACCCAGCACCTCGACCAGCACCTGTACGGCACTGCCCTTGCTCCAGCCGTGCGGGGAGATGTCCACCAGCGGGGCCGTCAGGCTGGGAAAGACGAAGTCCATCTCGGTAAACTGCTCGCGCATGATGTCGCGCGTCTCGGTCTGGCGGGCGCGGTCTCCCGTCACGTGGATGTTGGCCTTGGTGTAGGCCGGTTCGTCCAGGCGATGCACGTAGCGCTTGGCGGCGCCAAAGCTGCCCAGCATCCGCTCGGCGTGCGCGTCGTCGGGCGTGACAAAGTAGCCGGCCGTCTTGATGTCGCCATGGTGCACGTCGAACATCGTGAGAATGCCGCGGTCGGTGCGCGCGAGCCAGTCGGCCAGACGGTTGAGCTCCTCGGCGGCAACCTGCTCCTCGCGCACCAGCTCGCCGTCGACGTAGATCATCTGCCCGTTGCAGTAGGCGCCGGTGGCATAGCACTCCTTGTGGCCGGCGAACATCCAGTCCATGTCGTTGGGGATGCGGCCGGAGACGGGGCCAAAGTGCAACCCCTCCGCAAGCATCGCGTTGATGCCGGCGATGGCGTGGTCGGTTGCGCTGGGCAGGCCGTTGCGGATAAGCGTGTCATCGAGGTCGGTGAGCGCCAGCTTGATCATGGGGATCCTCTCTGTTTGGCTTCCCGAACAACCCTACCACGCATGGGAAACAGGACACAGGGAAAACAGGAGACGGGAACCCGTTTTCAGGAAGAGAAGTGACGCATATTCTCCCCGGGAGTTTGTGTGTCACCTACTCCTGCACCTTCATGGCCTCCGAGAGGCTGACGCGCTGGATGTGCCAGATGTGAGCCGCAGCCACCACCAGGTACGCCATGGCGCCAATGGCCACAACCTCCGCCATCAACGACGGCTCGATGTAGAGCTCGAGGTTGCCCGAGTAGCGGTCCATCACCAGGCCGACAAACACGTTGCAGAGCCAGATGACAAACGGCAGGCTCGCCACCAGGCTCACCATGACCGTCACCGTGATGGCGCGCACGTACAGGCGCGAGATCTCTCCGTCGTGGTAACCAAAGACCTTCATGTAGCTGATGTAACGGCTTGAGCGGTCGATGACCGTCTTGGTCAGCAGGTACACGAGGATGAGGTAGACCGGGATGGCAAAGGCCACCACCATGCCCATCATGTCGCCAAAGGAGCGCTCCATCTGGTCGGCCGAGGAGCTCATGGCCTCCGGCGTGATGTCGGTGGCAAGGTAGCGGGCATCGATGGCCAGCTCCTCGTCGCTCGCATAGCCGGCAAAGCTGTCGTCGTCCTCGTCAATCATCCGGTTGAGGGCAACGCGGTCCATGTACACGTTCATGTTGGCCGAGCTGCCCCAGACGCTCGTCACGGTGAGCTCGTAGGCCTTGTTGGTGTACTTGTCGGTGAGGGTCAGCGTGTCACCAGGCTTGAGGCGGCACTTCTGCGAGAGGCCGGTGCCCACCACCACGGCGCCGTCGCTCACGTCGACATCGTCCCAGTAACGCGACCCCTGGTCGATGCCATAGACGGTGATCTCCTCCGAGCTGTCGGTAACCACATGCTTGACCTCAAGCGACATGGCGGCGAACTTCTCCGCCTGGGCGATCTTCTCTGCTCCGTTGTCGGTGGTGTTGACGGGATGGGCGTCCTCATCGATGTCCATCGTGCGCAGGATGGCGCGCGCATAGCCCACAAAGCCGAGGTCGTTCAGCGGGTCGTCGGTCTCCATCAGCTGCTCCACCGCAGCGTAGGCCCGACGCTGCTCCTCGGTGCCCTCCAACTCGAGCGGGGCCTTGAGCAGGTAGATGTGGTTGGCCACCACGTCGGAAGTGAGCATCTCGGTGTAGTGCCTGACCACGGGCATGAGGCACAGGCCAAAGAGCAGAAAGAGGCTGCAGAACGAGATGCCAAAGAACAGCACCACAAAGTGGCTGAGGTTGCGCAGGAACACGCGCAGCTGGAAGCGGTGCACAAAGCCCAAGAACTCGGGCAGTGGAAGGGTGTTGCGTCGGCTGCGGCTCGCGATCTCGCGACGCAGGAACGCCAGCGGGGTAAAGCGCAGCTTGCGCATGAGCCCGATCAGCGTGACCACCTCGAGCAGCAGGAAGGGGACGATCGTGGTGAAGACAAACACGTCGGGGCTGAAGCTGTACTCGTAGGGCGGCAGGCTGTACGAGCCATAGTACAGGCGCTGCATGGGCCCGCTCATGTAGGTGAGACCCAAGACGTTGCCCGCCGCACAGCCCAGAACGCCGATGATCGTGGGCAGCACCATGTAGTGGCCGATGATCTCGCGCTTGCGGTAGCCCGAGGCAAGCAGCGTGCCGATGACGGCAGACTCCTGCTCGATGGTGGCGTTGGTGAGCACCACGAAGACAAAGGCCATGATCACCACCAGCAGGCCCACCAACACCTGCCACATCACCTGGTCGCTCTCCACGTCGTCGGTGGCAAAGAAGATCGCCTTGTTGTCAAACTCGTAGTCCACAAGGTCGGTCAGCACCTCGCCCTTGTCGGAAAGCAGGTCGGCCATGTCACGCTCGAAGTCGGTGCGCGCCACCAGGTCCATCGTGCGGTCGTCGAGCACGCCGTCATAGCGATAGTCCCTCTTGCTGCCCGCAAACGCCTGGAATCCCTCGGGGGTGACCAGGGCGATCGTGAAGGTGGTGGAGTTGAACAGCATGTCGGTGTTCTTCTCCATCAGGCACTCGTAGTCGGACATCGACATGATGCCCACCACCTGGGCGTCGCGCCCGTTGATGTCGAGCGTGTCGCCCACGCGCACGTCGTTGTTGGTGCTCCAGACGCGATCGACGGCAATCTCGCCGTCGGTCTTGGGCGCGCGCCCCTCAAAGTAGTAGCCCTTGTTAACCTCCACGCGATTGTCCTGGTTGATGAGGCGGCAGTTCATGTCGCGCTCGTCGCCGGACACGTGCATGGGGACGTCGGCCGTGAAGTCTGGGTAGATGGTACAGCCCATCTCCTCCACGGCCTCGAGCGAGCTCTTGGCCATCTCGAACTGCGTGGCAAAGTGGAAGTCCTCCACGTTGGCACGCTCGTGCAGGCCGTCCTGTATCACCTCGATGCTGTGCGCGGCAGACAGGTAGCCGGAGCCCATGGCGATGGCAAACAGAAAGAGCAGGAAGATGCCCAGGTACTTGCCTAGGTTGTTGCGGAAGTCGCGCGGCAGGCGCTTGTTGAGCGGAGACATGCGCGCCTACCAGGTGAGCTCGCGCGCGGGCAGCAGATGCTCGTTGAGCACGTCCTCGGAGAGCTCGCCGTCGCGCAGGCGCAGGATGTGGTGGGACATGTGGCGGATGGCGTCGTTGTGCGTGACGATGACCATCGTAGAGCCGTACTCCTGGTTGATGCGCTCCATGAGCTCGAGAATCTCCTTGGAGGTGTGATAGTCCAGCGCGCCGGTGGGCTCGTCGCACAGCAGCAGGCTCGGGTTCTTGACCAGCGCGCGGCCGATCGCGCAGCGCTGCTGCTGGCCGCCGGACACCTGGTTGGGGAACTTCCCGCGATGCTCCCACAGACCCAGCGAGTGGATGAGGTCGTCGATGGGCAGCGGGTCCTTGGAGAGGTACTGACAGACCTCGATGTTCTCGCGGATGGTGAGGTCGGGCACGAGGTTGTAGAACTGGAAGATGAAGCCCAGCTCGCGACGGCGGTACTCCACCAGCTCGCGGTCCTTGAGCGTGGTTATGTCCACGTCGCCCACGCGGATGGAGCCGCTGTCGGCCGGCTCGAGGCCGCCCACCATGTTGAGGAAGGTGGACTTGCCCGATCCGGAGGGACCAAACAGAACGCAGATCTCGCCGCGGTTTATCTCAGTGGAAATGCCCTTGAGCACCTGAACGCGCGCCTCGCCATTGCCGTAGCTCTTGGTGAGGTCGCGGATGGAAAGAAAGCCCTGCTGTGCCATACATGCACCCCGTTACAGACATAAGTTTGACTAGGCTTACTTTAGTCGCGCAAATGCTGCCATGCAAGTCGCAAAGCAGGACTTCAGAGGGGCAACATCGTTGTGTTGGGGCATGCCCGAACGCCTTTTGGTGTCACGGGCAGACTAGCAATCCTGTGCCGCAGGGCCCGTCCGGCAGGTGAGGTCGCAGAACACCACGGGGTTTCCGTGCTCCTCGAGCAGAGGCAGGACCTCGTCCATGTGTATGAACATCGTTGCCGTGTTGACCATGGGATGCGCGTCAAAGCGCTCGTGCGCGAGCTTCTCGTCAAAGACCAGGGTCACTTCGTGCGTGTCATCGTTGAGGATGCCAAAGGGAGTGACCGACCCCTGCACGAGGCCGAGCTTCTCCATCAGCATCTCGGAGCTGGCAAAAGAGAGGCGCCTTGTGTTCAGCTGCTTGTGGAGGTGCTTGAGGTCGACGTCGGTGTCCTCTGCAGCCACCACCAAAAAGAAGTCGCGCTTCTTGTTGTCGCGCAAGAAGAGGTTCTTGGTGGGGATGGCCAAACGTGGCACGATGGCATCCGCCTCCGCCACCGTCTCGACCGCCTTATGGTGAAACACCTCGTACGAAACGCCCCGCTCGTCGAGCAGGGCATAGAGCTCGCTCTCTGTCATGGTCTTACTGCCCTAACTGCCGATAGTACTTTGCCTCGTCGACCAGGCGGCGGATCTCGTCGATGATCTGGTCGCTCTTCTCGCCCTGGCCAGGGCCGTTGATGGTTGAGAGCTCGGTCACCAGCTTGTCCAGCTCCAGGAGAAGCCCCTCGTTGGTGTCCTGCAGGGTGTCCAGCGACTCCAGCATCTCGCGATAGAGCTGCAGGCGGCGCTGGCGCGTCTCGCTGTGATGCCGCTCGCCATCACCGCCCTCGGCCTCGGCCGCCATGTCCTCGCGCAGGCGCAGGTAACCAGCGGAGTCGAAGGCCTGAATGCGATTGGCCAGAAGCGCGGAGTTACGCAGCACGGAGTCAAGCGCGGCATAGGCGGGACCTGCAAACTTGTCCCAGCTGATAGTCCCGCGCTGGAAGGTACCGTCAAGCTCGGCAAAGAGGCTTCCGCGACGATGCTCGGCACTCTCGAGCGTCTCGATCACCGCACGGGCGCGTCTGCCCAGCACTGGGTCACCAACGTAGTCGCGCATGACTGCAGAGATCGTCTCTGCCGTGGCACCAGCATCGACATCGAGGCGCGTGTACTCGTGGTGATTCGTGGAGCCGGAAGGCGCGTACACCGTAGCCCCCTCCGGGGCCTTGGGACGTTTGCCGGAGGACTTGTTCGACTCTCCACCCGTCGTCTCCACGGCAACCTCAACGGTCACGTTCTCTGCCTCGCGCGAAGGTGCCTGGGCCTCGCCTTCAAGCTCGAGACGCTTCCGTGCGTTGCCAATCAGGCGTCTGCCCGCGCGCACCGCATGCCGGCTCAGCACAAAGAGGCCGGCGCCAACCGCCAGGTTACCGAACAATATGAGAGCCAAGAGATAACCGAGAAAGCCCAACCCGCACCATCCCTGCCAACGTTGCCAATGCGCCGATTATCTCACATCGTCGCCGTACTCCGTGGCGGGCCAGCAATACTGCACGTACAATGTGGCCTATGCCCTATGACGGGCTACACGCAGCCACGCTGGCAAAGGAGCCGACATGACAGAGAAGAAGCCTAGGATGTTCGACAAGCTCAAGGAGAGCGTGGCAAAGCTGCACGAGGAGAAGCCGAAGGTCTCGGGCGAGCAGGTTGCCGGCCATGTCCAGGCGGCCAAGCCCGCAAAGGCCGACGAGGACTCCTCCAGGCAAGGTGCCGGCAGCAATGGAGGAGGCGGAGCCTTCTAGCGCGAAGGACGTTCGGCTCGCGTTAGCCTAGAGAATCCAGCGATTGACCGCCTCGGCTATGCCGTCATGGTCGTTGTCCGCCACCACGGCATCCGCCCTGTCCATGGCCTCGGGCGTTGCGTTGCCCATGGCCACGGCAAAGCCCGCGACCTCAAACGCCTCTAGATCGTTGTCGCCGTCACCAACCACAAGGGTCTGGGCAAGGCTCAGGCCAAGATGGTCGCAGAGCAGCTCGAGGCCATGAGCCTTGGTCACGCCGCGCGGCGTGACCTCGATCGATGCCGACTCACCTGCCGCCAGCTGCACCGGAAGTGCCTCAAGTGCGCTGTGCGTACGCTCGCAGGAGGCGCGGTCCACGTGGTGCAGGTTGACTTTGCAGGCGTCGTTCGGATGGGTGTCCAAGAACTCTGCAATGTCGTCGACAAGATATCCCCACTGCCGTGCGAGCTGCTGGTAGATGCCCTGTCCGAGCTCGGGCATGCGCTCAACGTCGGCGTGCGTCATCACCGAGTACTCTGGCGTCAGTATCTGCACCATGGCGTTCTCGCTCAGGCCCTGCGCCACGACCGCGCGAGCCACGTCAAAGTCGATGCTCTGTGCATGAAGGGTCTCGCCTGTGGTCATGTTGCGCACGACACCGCCGCTCACCAGCGACGCGTAGCCAACGACGCCCTCCAGCTCGCTGCGATAGTCCATAAGCTCGGAGGTGGTACGGCCGGTGGACAGCGCGACGACCGTGCCTGCCTCGGCTGCAGCACGCAGGGCATCGACGGTGCGCGGCGAGACGCGCTTGTCGCTGGTCAAAAGGGTGCCGTCCATGTCGAGCGCAATCAGACGGTAGTCGGACATGGTACCTCCTTGGGCAATGAGCACATGTGAACCACCACAGGATACACGACGAGGGTCTTGGTGGGTGTTGGCGCAGCACTGGTCCGCCCCTACGGACGCAACGGGGGCTGGTTCCAGCTCTCGCGACGGACCAGTGGCGACTGGTCCGCTCCGAGAGACGCAACGGTGGCTCGTTCCGTCCCTGGCGACGGACCAGTGGCGTCGTCCGGGCGACTGGTCCGCTCCCGCGGACGCAACGGGGGCTCCTTCCGGCTCTGGCGACGGACCAGTGGCGACTGGTCCGCTGCCGCGGACGGAACGCCAGCTGGTTCCGGTCGAATCGACGGACCAGTGGCGTCATCGGGGTCAGCGCTGGTCCGTCGCCTGCCGAACCGCACCCACAGACAAGGGCGCGCCCGGGACAGCCGAAGCTGGCCCGGGCGCTGAGGGAGGGGTTCCGTATCGAAGAGAGGGACTTACTCCTCGACAGGCTTCTTCCAGAAGGACAGGATGAGCATGCCCACAACGGAGCCAGCAACGAGGGCGACGGCGTACATCGCGGGGTTGCCGATGATGGGGATGACCCAGAAGCCGCCGTGAGGGGCAGGGCTGGTGCAGCCGAAGAGCGCGGAAAGGGCACCAGAGACTGCCGAGCCGACGATGCAGGACGGAATCACGTGGACAGGGTCGGCAGCTGCGAACGGGATGGCGCCCTCGGAGATGAAGGACAGGCCCATGATGTAGTTGACCAGGCCGGCCTTCTTGTCATCCTCGGACCACTTGTTCTTGAAGAACGTGGTGGACAGGGCGATCACCAGCGGCGGAACCATGCCGCCGACCATGACGGAAGCCATGATGACCTTACCAGCGTCGGTGCCCTCGGCAAGCATGGCGGTACCAAAGACGTAGGCTGCCTTGTTGAACGGGCCACCCATGTCGATGGACATCATGCCGCCGACGATGGCGCCGAGCAGAACCAGGTTGGAGGTACCCAGGCCGTTGAGGAAGTTGGTCATGGCCGTGTTGATGGCGGCAAAGATCGGGTTGACCGTGAACATGACAGCACCGATGCCCAGGATACCCAGGAGCGGGTAGAGCAGGACCGGCTTGATGCCCTCGAGAGACTCGGGCAGGGCGTCGCAGGCCTTCTCGAGCCACTTGACGAAGTAGCCCGCTGCGAAGCCGGCGAACAGGGCGCCCAGGAAGCCGCCGCCGATGGCGTCGCCACCGCCGAGCCAGCCCCAGCTGTAGCCGGCGTTGGCAAGCGTGCCGCCCACGAAGCCCACAGCAAGGCCCGGCCTGTCGGCGATGGACATGGCAATGTAGCCAGCAAGGATGGGCAGCATGAAGCCAAAGGCGTCGCCGCCGACCTGCTTGAAGAAGTGCGCGGCCGGGGTCGCGACGCCAAAGTCGGAACCCGCGTCGGGGGCCAGGAAGCCATCGATGAGGAAGGCGACGGCGATGAGGATGCCGCCACCAACGACGAACGGCAGCATGTGGCTGACGCCGTTCATCAGGTGCTTGTAGAGCGTGTGGCCCAGCGACTCGCCCTCTGCCGCAGCATTCGAGGCCTCCGCCACGGTGCCCTCCTGTACGGGAGCCTCATGGTTCAGGATGATGTTGATGAGGCGCTCGGGGTCGTTGATGCCAGCAGAGACGTTGGTGGAGTAGACCTGCTTGCCAGCAAAGCGAGCGCGGTCGACGTTCTTGTCGGCGGCAATGATGATGCCCTCGGCGTGAGCGATCTCCTCGGCGGTCAGGACGTTCTTGGCGCCTGCGGAGCCCTGGGTCTCGGCCTTGAGGACGATGCCCATCTCGGCGGCCTTCTTCTCGAGGTTTTCGGCGGCCATGTAGGTGTGCGCGATGCCAGTCGGGCAGGCGGTGATGGCCAGAATCTTGGGGAAGTTGCCAGCGCTGGCCTGAGCGGCCTGGGCGGCTGCCTTGCTGGCGGCCTCGGCGTCGCGAGCGGCCTCGGCGTCATCGATGACCTTGAGGAACTCCTCGGGGGTCTTGGCGGCGCGAAGGGCGTTGGCAAAGTCGGCATGCATGAGCATGGCCGAGAGGTTTGCCAGCATCTCGAGGTGCGTGTTGGCCTCGCCCTCGGGAGCCGCGATCATGAACATGAGGTCAGCCGGCTGTCCGTCGGGAGCGCTCCAGTCAACGCCACCGGGGACGGTCATGGCAGCGAGGCCCGGCTTCTTGACGGCGGCAACCTTGGCGTGCGGGATGGCAATGCCATCGCCGACTGCGGTGGAGAACTCTGCCTCACGTGCGAGGATGCCCTCCTTGTAGCCTGCCTTGTCGCTGATGTTGCCGCTTGCATCCTGCAATGCGACAAGCTGGTCGATGGCATCCATCTGGCTGGCGGCAGCTGCGCCTACCTTGATGCCCTCAGGCTTGAGCAAGTCTGTAATCTTCATCGACTGCTCCCCTTTCCTTTCCTTCCAACCTTACGGTACGTGCTATTAAGACCCTACAACGCCTTAGAGCGTTGCAAGGAGGGCCTCCACCTCGGGCCTCGTGGCCAGGTCAGGCGAGAAGGCACTCGCCGAGCCGGTGCACAGGCCCATACGGAATGCCTTGGCCATGTCGCCGGTCTCGATGACACCAGCGACGAAGCCGGCGACCATGGAGTCACCTGCGCCGACGGAGTTGACGACGGTACCCTTGGGGGCCTCGCTCATGGCGACCTCGCCCTCCTCGGACACGAACACGGCACCCTCGCCGGCCATGGAGATGATCACGTTGCGAGCACCCTGCTCCTGGAGCTTCTTGGCGTAGGGCACGACCTCCTCGCGCGTCTTAAGAGTAACACCAAAGATGTCGCCAAGCTCGTGGTTGTTGGGCTTGATGACGAACGGGTGATACTGCAGGACGCGCGTGAGCAGGTCGCGCTCGGCGTCGACGGCGATGTTGATGCCACGGCCATCCAGGCGCTCCATGATGCGCTCGTACATGTCGGAGGGTAGCATGGAGGGGACGCTACCGGCGATGACCAGATAGTCGCCAGCCTGAAGGGCGTCGAGCTTGGCAAACAGGGCGTCGACGTCGGCCTCGGTGATGTTGGGGCCAAGACCGTTGATCTCGGACTCCTCGTTGGACTTGACCTTGACGTTGATGCGGCTCATGCCCTCGGCGACGTCGATGAAGTCGCAGTCGGCACCATACTCGCGCATGCGGCGCTCGATCTCGCGGCCCGTGAAGCCAGCGGTGAAGCCCAGGGCCACGCTCTTGTGACCGAGGTTGCCCAGAACGATGGACACGTTGATGCCCTTGCCTCCCGGCAGGATGTTCTCGTAGTTGACGCGATTGACCTTGCCGAGAGTAAGGTCGTCAACACGAATGATGTAGTCGAGCGACGGATTAAAAGTGACTGTGTAAATCATTGCTACTGCCCCACTTCCACTATGTTGCCTGACTGCCTGTACACGGGCTCGGGGATACGGTCGGTGATGATCGTGGCCGCATCAAAGTCCGCAAACGTTATAAGAGAAACTTTAGAGAACTTGCTGGAATCGCACAGCACAAAAGGACGAACGGTATGTTCAAGGGCAATTTGTTTAACGGCCGCCTCCCCAAACTCGGGTGTGGTGTAGCCACTTTCGAGCCCGACGCCGTTTGTGCCCCAGAAACCAATCGTAAAGTGGTAGCGGCGGATGTGATTGACCGTCTCCGCACCAACGAGCACCTCGGTGGCCTGCTTGACCTCGCCGCCGGGCAAGAGCGTGCGACAACCCTTGGCGAGTAGCTTCTGCGCATGCGGCAGCGAGTTGGTGAGGAAGATCGCGTCGGTCGGCGCTATCGCATCGACAAGGCACTCGGTAGTGGTTCCGCCGTCGATGAAAACGAAGTCGTCCGGACCGATGAGCGATGCCGCATAGGCACCAATGGCGCGCTTCTCCGCGACATGCAGCTCCTGACGGCCCGCGAACGACTGGTCGGACATGACGAACTCAGCCTGGGAGACCTTGGTTGCCCCGCCGTGCACGCGACGAAGGCGTCCCGCGCGATGCAGCACAGAAAGGTCGCGTCTAATGGTTGACTCGGAGGTGTCGAGAATCTGCATCAGGTCCGTCACGGACATGCTGCCATTCTCGTTAACCAGATCGACGATGCGTGAACGCCGCTCCTCGGCTATCACCCGTGACCTCCTTTGACCGTTAGTGACTGATAATGCTCCTTAAGGATAGAATACACGCTTCACTTGCAAGTATCAAACAATTTCAGTCGTTATCCGTCAAATTCTTCATGCCAATTTGGCAATTTCGCTCGATTTCCGTCAGATACACGCAAACAGTAGCCAATTTCGGTCTTCTGGTGCGATAGCGCACATCTTTCTGCACTTCAAATCATTTAACACGGAAAAGGGACTGGGTTGAAGACATGTTCCAACCCAGTCCCGAGAACGTTCGAGGCTTTACTGTGTCCCGTCGGCCCTACTCGCCACGAGCCTCCTTGATGAGCTTCTGGTACTCGAAGAAGCTGTCCTTGCGCGCGCGATGCATGTCGCCAGAGCCATCATCATGCTTGTCGACATAGATGAAGCCATAGCGCTTGCGCATCTCGCCAGTACCAGCCGAGACGACGTCGATCGGACCCCACCAAGTGTAGCCGATCACGTTCGCGCCATCCTCCTCCACGGCCGCGCGCAGCGTCTCCACATGCGCCTTCAGGTAGTCGGAGCGATACGGGTCGTGGATCTTCTCCACGCCGTCCTCCACGACGACCTCGTCGTACGCACCAAAGCCGTTCTCCACGATCATCTGCGGCATGTTGTTGTAGCGCTCGGCAACGGCGTTGATGGTCCAGCGCAGGCCGATCGGGTCGATCTGCCAGCCCCAATCGGAAGCCTTGAGGTAGGGGTTCTTGCCACCGAGGCTCATGTTGCCAGCCATCTCCTCGCCATCGTCATGCGTGGTGGCGGTCATGGACATGTAGTAGCTGTAGGTGAAGAAGTCGACGCAGCCCTCAGCCAGGATCTCCTCGTCGCCGGGAAGGATGGTGGGCTCGGCGCCGTACTGCTTCCAGATGCGCTTGGCGTAGTACGGATAGGCGCCACGCACCTGCACGTCAGAGGCATACCAGTCACCGTCGTCGAGCTTCTGCTGGGTGAGCAGCAGGTCGGCGGGATCGCAGGTGAGCGGATAGGTTGCCAGGAAGGCCGTCATGTTGCCCATCATGACATCGGGATAGTTGTCATGGGCATACTTGACCGTCTTGGCGCCGGCCAGGAACTGATGATGCAGGGCGTCGAAGCAAGCCTTCGCATCACGCGGCGCGTCGGCGGTGGTGCCGGTGTAGCCCTGCACGAGACTGGTGGACAGCGCGTTGTTCATGAACGGCATGCCGGTGTTGACCTCGTTGAAGGTGAGCCAGTACTTGACCTTGTCATGCCAGCGGTCGAGGCAGAACTTGGAGTAGGTGCAGAAGAAGTCGACGCAGCGACGGTCAGCCCAAGCGTTGTACTTGGCGACCAGGGAATACGGGGTCTCGTAGTGGCTCAGGGTCACCAGAGGCTCGATGCCGTTCTCCTTGAGGCAGGCGAACACCTTGTCGTAGAACTCGACACCGGCTGCCAGAGGCTCGGTCTCCTCGCCCGTGGGGAACAGGCGCGTCCAGTTGATGGACATGCGGAAGACGTTCCAGCCCATCTCGGCAAACAGCTTGATGTCCTCCTCGTAGTGGCCGTAGAAGTCAGTGGCCTCCCAACTGGGATAGAGCGCGTCAGGATCGAACTTCTCGTCGATCTGGCGCGGGGTGGTTGCGGTTGCGCCACGCATGTGATCGCAGAGGCTGTCGCCCTTGCCGTCTACGTTCCAACCACCCTCGTACTGGTTGGCTGCCGTAGCGCCGCCCCACAGGAATGTCTTCGGAAATGCCATGGTGTTCCCCTTTCCCTCTCTTCGCAGCCCTCCCGCTGCCATTTGACAGACATGTTTAGTGTACAAAACGTATGCTCGCGCACCTAAGCTACCCGCCGAGAAGAGCGGTCGAAGGACGAGAGGTGCAAGGAAGTGGACTAGCGCCGGTGCGGCCAACTTTGTGGGGCTCAGATTGGCTCGATCCGTAGCGACCCGCTCCCCACGTCGGCCACCAGCGTATTGATCTGGTGGTCGCCCTTGCCCACCAACAATGAGTCACCCTCGTTCCGATAGGCAAACCCCAGGTCAAACGCACCCGCACCAACACGAGAGCGAATCGCGACGTTCGCATCGCACGGCAGTGCCAGCGTGGCCTCGCCAGCCCCGACAGTCACTTTGCAGGTGCGTGGCGTAACCGTGTTGGTCACATCGATCGAACCGCTGCCCACATCCAGCTGCACGTCATTCGAGAACGCACCCTCCACCTTTGCGTCGCCGCTCGTAATCACGAGACGCAGGTCATCGGTCGCCGCTCCATCAATGAGGATGCGACCACTCGACGCCTCGGCCCATAGCTGTGCGCAGCCGATCTGAGAGGCCTCGAATTCTCCCGCTGCCATTGTCACGCGAACTTCGTCGAGCTCGCCCTCGTAGTCTGGTGGCAGCAACACCTCCAGATACCTGCTCGTCTCGGGAAACCTTTTGGTGTCAGTCGTCCCAAGGTCGATCGCGAGCTCGCCTTGCTCAACCTCGAGCTGCAGAGGGTGGTCGCCCCCTCCCGTATCGGGATAGGTCTCGCGTATCAGTATCTCGCCGTCCGCCTCGGCATCGTCTGCCACACCGATGTAGACCGACCCCGAGCCCCAATCGATGCGAAGGCTCTGAACCTCCTTGGAATCCACGGTTGTCGTGTTGACGACGGTTTTGCCGGAGTCGTTCCTACGGGCAACCCTGTCGCTCATGGCATCGATGAGAGACCTAATGGCAAAGAGCCCGATCACGAGCACCATGACGCCAACGAGCAGCACCAACAGGCGGCTGGCTTTGGAGGCATCAGCCTCACTCCCATTTGCGTGACTCAACCCGTGTCACCTCACCTCTTGCCCATGCTCCTCGTCGGCACTCGACGGTCCTGCAGCGCGGGCTACTCCTTGACCAGCAGCGCCGCGCCGATAAGCCCGGCGTCATCGCCAAAGCGCGCCTTCTCGATGCGCAACGAGTCGGGCGCCGGCAGGTAGCGAGCCGCCTTCTTGAGGGCCGTTTGCAGGTAGATGGGGTGATAGAGGTCGATGGAGCCACCCACCACAACCACGTCGGGGTCGAAGTTCCAGTAGATGTTGGCCAGACCACGCGCAAGAATCTCGGTGCAATACTCGAAGACCTCGATGGCAGTCTGCTCGCCGGCATAGTAGCGGTCGAAGAGCTCCTTGGGCTCCATCGGACGCCCGTAGTACTCCGTCGCGACGCGCTCGATGCCTGTTCCGCCTGCGTTCTCGTTGAGGCAACCCGGGTTGGCGCTTCCACGGCCGTTGGGATCGTCGCAGACGATGGAGTTCCAGTACTCGGCCGTGTTGCAGTGGGCGCCATTGATCAGCTCGCCGCGATAGACAAAGGCGCCGCCAAAGCCCGTGGAAAGCCCGACGAAGATGACCGACTCCGCACCCTTGCCACCGCCGAGCAGGGCCTCGGACAGGCCGGCGACATTGGCGTCGTTGTTGAGGTAGGTGGGCAGACCCGTCGCCTCGGAGAAGTAGCGCACGATCTCGAAGTTGTCCCAGCCCACCAGGTTGGGTGGATTCAGGACCTTGCCAGCACGCAGGTCGAGCGGACCAGGGCTGCCGATGCCAATGCCCGCAAGCTGATGGCCCTCCTGGAGCTTTGCGCGAATCCACTCGACCAGCGGGGCGCAGTTCTCCTGCGCGCCTCGGCTGCGGTCATTGGCAGTCTTGTAGACCTCGATAATCTGATACTGCTCGTCGAGAAGCGCGATGCGCAGCTGCGTGCCACCGATGTCGATGCCGATGCGTTCCATGGATACCCCCATCCTCTGCCTGTCAACGAACCAAGTATTGCGCAGCAACCCCATAGGGCTGCCGTCCCATCGGCAAGCGCTAGGCCTGCGTCTCTACCACTGAGGATACGTATCGCTCAAGAGCCTCCTGCACGCAAGAATTAAGGCTTTTACCAGCGCTTATGGCGTAGCGCGCCAAACGCTCGTGCAATCCGGGAGACACGCGCACATTAAAGGAGCCCTTGTACGGCACCTCTGGCGCAATGCCTTCCCGCTCACACGTGAGCAGGTAGTCATCCACCGCCTCGTGGAAGTCCCCGACAACATCAGAACACGTCTTTCCCTCGTAGGAAATGAGGTCGGAGATTCCCACCACCTTACCGAAGATGACATCATCTTCCTCGGAGATCTCAATGGTACCGACATAACCACGGTACTTGATGGTGTTGCAGATCATATGAGCCCCTTCCTTTCCAAGGTCTCGATGAGTTGACGCACCTGGTAGGGCTTAAGCACGTTTCCCGGGTGGGGCCTATGCATGTCGAGCACGCCATATGCGCTCGAGCAAAACCTCACCCTCGATCCGCTCGTCGCCCCCTTGTTGCTCCGTTCGAACCCCAAAAGGCCCAAGAGCCTCTCCGCCTCAGCAAATGTGAAGTCGTGCGGATGTGACCTCAGCCGAGCAATCAGCTTCTCCTTTTGTCCCATGGCTCCTCCTCACTGTAGCAGGTTTCCCTCAGAGTGCAACTAGTATTAGTTGCACTCTGAGGGCCAAACGCAAGACATGCGCACGCCTTGCCTATGTGTTGAGGATCTTGCGGGACGTGGGAGAACACTCGACCAAGGGCGCTGCGGCACCCACCCGCACTGGCTCGTCACGATGCCAGTATAGCACAATATACGAACATTTGTTCTATCTTTTAAGCAAATAGTTCTCCGCTCACGACGGAAGCCCCAACTCCCTGGGAAGTTCCGCCAGACGCGAAATGCATAGGTCGGCAGCGCTCTGATCGGTCCCTGGCGCCACGTACTGGGCAAGGGCCACCACATACGCCCCTGCCGCCAATCCCGCTTCGATACCCGTCGGTGAGTCCTCCACCACCACGCACTCCCGCGGGCGAACGCCCAACCGCTCCATGCAGGCCAGGTACACGTCGGGTGCCGGCTTGTGATGGGCCACGTCATGACCACTCGTGTACGCGTCCACGAGGTCAATCAGGCCAGTCTCGCGCATCATGCGCTCGATCATGGGAACCTCGGACGAGGACGCTATGCCCACGAGGAGACCAGCCCTTTTGATCTGTGCAAACACCGCAAGCGCATCGGGGTTGCCCAATGTGCGATAGTCTTCCGGATGCTCCGCACGATACACGTCGTAGCCAGCATGCAGGCGCTCGCGCAAGACCGGGTCGCCTGGGACGATGGTCTCCCATATGGCCTTGTCGTTGGAGCCCGCAAAGTCCCACGGCCCATCGTATTCGGGCAGCACCTCGGCTAGGTAGGCCGCCCTGCGACGGTTGTAGAAGCCTTCGGTGTCCGCCAGCACCCCATCCATGTCAAACAGCACTGCCTTCATCTCTCGACCTCCAAGACAGAAGGGGCGGGCCGCCACCAAAGCGGTCCGCCCCCCCACATGCACTATGCGAATCGGATTAGTACTCGAGCTTCCACATGTAGCGACGGACCGTCAGCGGGTGGCTGCGCGCGTCGGCCAGGGCCTCGGCGTAGGTGCGGAACACGGCGGTGTGCAGCATCGGGTTGAAGAAGGTCACCACGCTGCCGTCGATGGCGCCAGAGAGCGCGTAGTCCTTCGCGTCGACCACGGCGACCTTGGCATCAAAGCGCTGCAGGAAGGTGAGGGCGCGATCTCGAAGGGGCCGTGGAAGTACTCGCCGGAGTGGAAGCTGCCGGAGTTGATCCACTGCATCTCCATCATGAGGCAGATCGAGCTGGAGTAGGCCACGTCGAGGGAGGCGCCGGAGCTCATGTAGTAGACGACCTCGTCGTCCTTGAACTGCTCGGCAAACTGCTTGGCCACGCCACCCTTGGCGCTCTGCGCAGCGGTCTCGGCGAGGTCGAAGATCTTGTCGAAGCCGTCGATCATGGCATCGTAGTTCTCGTAGCCCTCGGTCTGGTTGAGGACCTCGACGGCCAGGGCGATCACGTAGCCCATCTTCTCGATCTTGGCGGCGTAGTTGAGCTCGAAGCCGTGCACGATGGAGTAGTCGGCCTCCTCGGTGAGGGCGGAGCCGGCGGCGTGGGTCACGGCCACGACGGTGGCGCCGCGGGTCTTGGCGGTGTGGTTGGCCTCGATGGTCTCGGGCGTGGTCCCGCCAAGCGAGCAGGTGATCACGAGCGCGGTCTCGTCAACCCAGGAGGGCGTGTCCTGGTTGAACTCGCTCGCGGTGTAGTGGAACGGACGGAGCACCTTGGCGGAATCGCGCAGGAAGTAGTAGCCAGGGTAGAGCTCGGAGCTGGAGGCGCCGCAGCCGACGAAGGCGACGCTCTTGATGTCATGGCTGGCGACGATCTCGGAGACGATCTGCTTGACGTTGGCAAGGTCGATGGTGTGGTGGGACATGGTTCACGAGTCCTTTCTTGTTTGCATTGCTTGCGCCTCGGCCCTTGTGCCATGAGACGCAAAGGGGCAATTGATGGGTGCTAAGGGCGGGCTCCCGCCGGGAAGGAAGGGGCGGGAGCCCCGGAGGGAAGGGTCAGGCGCTAGGCGAGGATGCCCAGGGCGCTGAGGGCGATGCCGCCCACGATGCAGAGCAGGAGCAGCCAGCTGGTCTTGACGTTGTGCTTGACCAGCCAGTACATGCCCATGACGGCACCGAGGTCGAGGATCATCGGGACGATGCCGTTGAGGATGTCCTGGAGCACGACGGTGCCCTCGGAGAAGGTGAGCGGGGTGGTGATGCCGATCAGCGTGGCGACCATGCCGCCGATGGCCATGAGGCCGACGATGCCGCAGGCGTACATGATCTTCTCCATGGTGCCGGACTGCAGGCGGTCGAGGAAGCTGTTGCCCATCTCGTAGCCGAACTTGCCGGCGTACCAGGTGATGGGGATGGAGAAGACGGCGGAGATGACCATGGCGAGCACGGGGCCGAGCATGGATCCCTGCGCGGCGAGCGCGGTGCCCAGGCCGAAGGCGATGGTGCGGATGGTGCCCTGGAAGAACGAGTCGCCGATACCGGAGAGCGGGCCCATGAGCGAGGTCTTGACCGCGTTGATGGTCTCGGGGTCGAAGTTCTCGGGATCGCGGGCGTACTCCTCCTCCATCGAGGAGGCGAGGCCGAGGACGAAGGCGCTGGTCTGCGGGGTGCAGTTGTAGAAGGCCATGTGGCGCTCGTAGGCTTCCTTGCGCTTGGCGACCTGCTCGGGGTCGTTCTCGTCGGGGTAGAGGCGGTCGATGGTGGGGGCGATGCCGTAGAGGAAGCCCATGTTCATCTGGCGCTCGTAGTTCCAGGAGTCCTGGATGGCCCAGCTCCGCCAGAAGTACTGGGAGTAACGCTTGTTGGGTGAGACCTGGATGGCGGTGGTGTTCTCAGACATTTCGCAGCCTCCCTTACAGCTCGTCGTCTTCGAGGGGATCGTAGTCGTCGTCAATGCCGGCGGCGGCGGTGGCGGCGGTGCCGCCCTGGTACTTGACGCTCATGAGGATGAGGGCCAGCAGCACGCCGAAGATCGAGATGCCGGTGACGTCGAGCCCCAGGTAGGCGCAGCCGAAGAAGCCCAGCAGGAAGAAGACCATCATGCCCTTGCTGGCCATCATGGACAGCAGCAGCGAGAGTCCGTAGGCGGTCAGCAGCTTGGCGGCAAAGTTGAGGCCGTTGGTGAACCATGCGGGGACGGCGTCGACGATGCCCTGCACGAAGTCGGTGCCCAGGTAGATGGCCAGGAACACGGGGATGAAGTACATGGTGGAGTACAGGATGGTGCCCCACACGATGTGGTAGTTGGTGGCCTCGCGGAAGTTGCCCTTCTCGATGGCGGCGTCGGCGCGGTGACCGAGGGCGGCGATGATGGTGCGGAAGGTCACGCCCAGCAGCTGGCCGAGCACGGCGATGGGGATGGCGATTGCGACGGCGGTCTCGGGGTCGGATCCGGTGAGGATCGCGAAGCTCGTGGCGATGATGCCGCCCATGACCATGTCGGGCGGGGTTGCGGCACCGACCTGCACGAGGCCCATGCTCATGAGCTCGATGGTGGCTCCGGACGCGAGGCCTGCCGCGGGGTTGCCCAGCAGGAGGCCGACGATGGCGGACGTGACGAGCGGCTGCTCGAAGTTGAGGCGACCGAGCAGGCGCGAGTCGAGCATCGCGAAGACCGCGACCAGACCGATGAGCACTGCCATTCCGATGGAGTTCATAGCCTCAATGCTCCTTTCAAAACTGACGAAATACCTGTCTGACGTGCGTTTTTGACAAAGCTGTCCCTGGCTGCGGCCGGCGGGCCCTTTCCGGGCCGCAGCCGAATGGGTGATATGGGAGGTTTGGACGGGCTCGGCCGTCCCGCGAGCCTAGATGCTCGTGATGTCGGTGCGGGTGTGGCCCGGCGTCTGCTGGCTGTAGATCTTCACGCCCGCGGCCAGGATGGCGCGCGTGTCCTCGATCTCGGAGGGCAGCAGGAAGACGGACTGGTCGACCTGCGTGGCGCCCGCGCGGTTGGCCGTGGCGCCGTAGTTGACCTCGGAGATCTCCGGGTGGGCCTGGGCGAAGGTCGCCAGGTCGTGCACGTTGCCGAAGATCATGATGATGTTCTCTTTGAGCTGCTTGACCTTGGGCATCCTGGCCATGATCTGCTCGAGCGTGAAGACGTTCAGGCGCACGCCCTGGGGCTTGGCGAGCTTGAGGGCGCTCTTCTTGAGGTCGTCGTTTGCGCTGGCGTCGTCCACGATGATGACGCGGTTGGCGCTGACGTGCTGAACCCAGGTGAAGCATACCTGTCCGTGAAGCAGGCGGTAGTCGAGGCGTACAAGCTTGATCATAGGTCGTCCTCCTCCTCTTCGTCCTGCATGCGCAGGGCAAGACTGCAGTTCTTGATTCCCTCAGCGGCCAGGGCGATGATGTCGGAGAGCTCCTCGTCCGTGGAGGGCCCCTCGTCCATCGCGAGCGTGATGACCAGCGGGAGGTTCATGCCGCTGATCAGCGTGACGTTGGGGTAGTCCCCCAGGAGCCCCACCATGTCGTTGTTGACACTCGACCCGACCATGTCCGTGCAGATGATGACCTCGTCGGCCGGATCGAAGCCATCGAGCTCCCTGCGCACCTGGTTGGAGATGGGGTCCATGTCGTCGCGCTCGAGCACGAAGGTGGAGAGGTTGTCCACCTCGCCGACGATCATGCCGATGGTGTCGGCCATCCCCCTTGCCAGATTTCCATGTGATGCTAGGATCACGTGCCTCACTTGCCTGCTCCTTTCGCTTCCGTACTTGTATCTTGCTTGTATCCTTTATACCATACAAGTTGATTACAAGATAGTACAAGTTAGAAACAACCACTTACCGTCCATATACAACCGCTTGCGGCCAAGTACATCACAGGGCATCTTCGCGGTGCCGACGAACGCTCTTCACGGCACCACCCAGGTCGGTCTGGGTCCCATAGAAGCCGATCAGCTGCTCGGCCGTGAGCACCATGCGCACACCATATGCCTCACCGGGCTTGGCATGGGCATTCATGATCGCGATCGACCCAAGCACGCATCCCAACCCTGCGAGCTTGCCAACCGTACAGGGCTCTCCCAGCAGCAGTACGCCGATGCAGGCCGATACCGCCACCTCGACAGATGTGATGACCGCCACCTGCGCCGTCTCAACACCACCCGCCATCCCCCGTTGGTACAGGATGTGGGCGAGCACCGTCGACACGCCGCCATAGAGCAGCGATGCCAGGGCGGGCGCCGGCCGGAGCACCAGGGCGAGCTCGCCTGAGCCCAGCGCGGGCAGGGCGAGGGCCACCACCGCGGTGAGTGACCCGTAGCAGACGATGGCGAGGGGATGGCTGTTGCCCACGACGGGCTTACTGAGCACTGCTACCAGCGAATACGTGAAGCCGTAGGCCAGTCCCGCCGCGAGTCCCGTCAGGCTGGATCCACCTGCCGCAAATCCGCCGCCCGCAGAGACCACCAGCACCACGCCGACGAAGTTGCACGCGATGGCCCCCAGCTTCTGCCGGGTGAGCGCCTCTCCGTACAGGCGCCAGGACATGAGGCACCCGAAGACCGGTGCGGTGTACAGCAGCACCGTCGTGGTAGAGACGCCGACCCGAGAGATGGCGTAGGCGGAGAGCACCCCGCCAAGGGCGTTCGAGAGGAGCCCCATGCCCACGCAGCACGCAATGTGCTCTGGCCGCAGGGCGAGCACGTTGCCTCGTGCCCGCGCCGAGGCAGCCGAGACGGCAGGCCCCAGCACCACGAGCGCGCAGAGGTGGCGGACGAACACGATGGAGAGAGGCCCCATCCCCGCTTGCACCAGTACTTGTACGTACAAGCCGTTGAATCCCCAGAGCGCCCCCGCACACAACAGCAACAGCACGCCACGCACGCGCCGATCCATGTCGACCACCTGCCGTCTCAGCCTGCCTACCATCCTGTCATCGCACTAGTACTGAACCTTCCACATGTAGCGGCGGGTCATGTAGTCCTTGTGCGTGACGGCGGAGAGTGCGCGCATGTACACGTTGTTGAGGATGGGCGAGAAGATCAGGTGGTTGAAGTACTCGCTCACCGTGTCGGGGAGGTCGTTGAGGCCGATCTCCTTCGCGTCGAGCAGGTACACGCGCCTGCCACCGTAGGTGTCGAGGAAGCTGATGGCACGCTCGTCGTTGGCACGGCTGCGCCCCACGCTGACCAGCAGAAAGACGCTCGTGCGCTTGTCCAGGACCTCAAAGGGCCCATGGAAGAACTCGCAGCAGTTGGTGGTCACGGAGTCGATCTGGAGCATCTCCTGAACGTTGCAGATGGAGAAGACGTACGCGGCGCCGAAGGCCGGGCCGGAACCCATCACGTTGATGGTCGGCTTGTCTGCGTTGAGCTCGGCCCACTCGCGAGCGAGAGGCGTGCAGTAGGCAACTGCCTTGCGGTAGATGGGGTCGATGATGTCGAAGCAGCCCATGGCGTCATCGTAGTGCTCATAGCCCTCGGTCTGGTGAACGAGCTCCAGGGCGAGCGCCAGCACGACTGCGCTGTTGGTGCGCGACATGTCACTCTCATCCACTGCGAGGCTGTCGTAGCGAATCTTGTAGTCGCAGACCTCCGTGAGCTCCGACTCGTCGACGTAAACGGCGATGGTCGCCGCGCCAAGCTGCTTGGCCACGCGGGCGGCTTCGATGGTCTCGGCAGTGCCACGCATGGAGACGACCACGGCAAGGGTGTTCTTTCCCACGAACTTGGGCGTGATGCGCACGAACTCGTTGGACGTATAGGCATGGCTGGTCAGCGCAGTGGCCTCGTGCTCCATGAAGTACTGTGCGGGATAGTTGCCCCCGTTGGAACCGCCTGCCGCCACCCACACGACGTTGGCGAGTCCGCCAAGCGCCTCTTTTTCGTCGAGCACCTGCGCGATGACCTGTTTGACTTCCTGCACGAGCTTCATGGCATCTCCTTCTGGTTGGACGTTCGCCTGTCCTTTACTTGTATCTTAACATACGAACAAGTTAAATACAAGTAGGATACAACTTGTATGACGAAACTGTGAAGGGTCTCCATATATAGCTTTTCGACCTTGGTCAATCGTCTTGTTTCAACCTGTACTTGAGCAGCTATCTCACCTTTTACCGAGCGACGAATGCAAGTTTCAACAATTGTCCAGAGTCGTGTATACTTGTATGCGTACAAGCAAGATAAGACACAAAGGAACACGTTATGAGCAGCGATACGCCCAGCAGCAACCCCCTCTACAGCGAGCTTGCAGACAAGCTTCGCCGTGACATCGAGACGGGCGTATACGCACCGGGAGACCGT
>CADAQM010000022.1 GCA_902790135.1 uncultured Coriobacteriaceae bacterium | reverse complement strand
TTAGCTGCACACACGTGCTAGTCGGGGCCCCGGAGAGATCCGGGGCCCTTTTGCCGTCGCGGCCGAAGTCGGCGCCCGGCCCGCCCTTGGCCGGCTCCCAACCCGAGGTTGCGACGGCAAGGGCTGGGCGTAAGCTTTAGCTGCACACACGTGCTAGTCGGGGCCCCGGGGAGATCCGGGGCCCTTTTGGTGATTTGAGCTTTGCCCGGCTCGCCTATCGGGGGAAAGAAAATAGCGCACCTGGTGCACTGGATATCGGGCACCATTGCACCAGGTTCAGATTATCTTTCCCTCATGTGCGCAGCCCGCCCGTTGCCACAAAAGAGGGGCCTGCCATAGGACAGACCCCTCCATGCGTACGTTGCAAATGCGCCGTTACTCGTCTTCCTCCTTGGGAAGCGCGTCGCCCATGATGTCAGCCAGCGTCTTGCTGTCGAGATACGCGCTGGTCACCTTGCCCAGATCGCGCCAGATGGTCACGGTGGGGCAGGTGTCGACGATGGGACATATCTCGTCGTTGGTGCAGTCCAGACACGAGACTGGTGCTAGCGAACCCTCGGCCGCGCGCAGGATTTGCCCCAAGGTGTACTCCTCGGGCTTGCGCGTCAGCCGGTAGCCACCGCCCTTGCCCCTCAGGCTCTCGACGTAGCCCGCCCTGTGCATGAGGGCGATGACTTGCTCGAGGTACTTGCGCGAGATGCGCTGCCGCTCGGCAACGTCACCCAGCGAAACCCAGCCAGGATGCTGCGCGAGGTCCCTCATGGCACGCAAGGCGTAGCGCCCCTTGGTGGAGAACATCCCTCCTGCCATCAAACTACCGTCCCTTCGCTCGAAGCGTCCTTAGCCTACTCGTGGTCGTGGTCGCATGCCGCGTGAACCGTCGCAGATGCGGTTCCGACGAGGTCATGTGCCTCGAGCATCTCCTGCAGCGTGCGCCAGGCGAGCTCGGCGCACTTGACGCGCGCCGGCATATGGGCGATGTCGCGAAGCATGGCTGCCTCGTCGAGCTGCTCGAGCACCTCATCGTCAGTCTCCTCGCCGCGAATCATGCGCTTGAACAGCTCGCAAAGCTCAATGGCCTCCTGGGGCGTCTTGTCCACCATGAGGTCACTCATCATGTCGGCCGAAGCCTGGCTGATGGCGCAACCGCTGCCGGTGAATGCGGCCTCCTCGATGGTCCCATCGCTGGCCAAGCGCACCGAGAAGGTGAGCTCGTCGCCGCAGGAGGGGTTGATGCCCTCGTGTGACATGGTGGGGTCATCCATCTGGTACTTGTAGTCGGGGTGCTGCGCGTGGTCGATGAACTGCGCGTTGTAAAGCGGATTAACTGCCATTGAATACCTGCCAAACGCCCTTGAGGCCCTCCACGAGGGCATCGATATCACTCTTGTCGTTGTAGAACGCGATGCTCGCGCGGCACGTGCTCGACTCGCCCAGATAGGCCAGCAGCGGCTGTGCGCAGTGGTGGCCCGCACGGATGCAGATGTCGCTCATGTCCAGGATGGAGGCGACGTCGTGTGGATGGATGCCCTCCACGTTGAAGGCCACCGCACCCACGTGGCGCGTGCCGTCGGTTGGGCCGATGACGTGCACGAAGTCGAGTGCGTCCAGCTGGTCGGTGAGGTAGGTGGCAAGCAGGCGCTCGCGCTGCTCGATTGCCTCCATGCCGAGGCCCTTGAGGTAGCCGATGGCTGCATCGAAGGCAAAGCTTCCGGCTGCGTCCTGCGTGCCCGCCTCAAACTTCTGCGGCACGGGAGCCCAGACGGCGCCGGTCTCGGTCACGGAGTCGATCATCTCGCCACCCGTCAGGAAGGGCGGCATCGCGTCGAGCAGCTCCGCCTTTCCCCAGAGCACGCCGATGCCCATGGGGCCACCCATCTTGTGGGCGGAGAAGGCGAGCAGGTCGCAGCCGAGCTTGCGTACGTCGACGGCGATGTGCGGCACGGACTGCGCGCCGTCGACCACCATGGCGGCGCCCATCTCGTGGGCACGCGCGGCGATCGCGGGGATGTCGTTCTCCACGCCCAGCACGTTGGAGACTTGCGTGACGCTCACGATTTTGGCGGCGGGGCCGATTTTTGCCTCGATCTCGTCCTGGGTGATGGTGTAGTCGTCATCAAGGCGCAGGTAGACGAGGTTTGCTCCCGTGGCCTTACACACCTGCTGCCACGGGATGATGTTGGAGTGGTGCTCCATGATGGAGATGACCACGTCGTCACCCGGGCCCAGCTCGACTGCCTGCGGCAGCGTGTGGGCTACGAGGTTGAGCGACTCGCTGGCGTTGCGCGTGAAGACGATCTCGGAGCCCTGCGGCTTGCCGGCGTCATCGACTGCGCCGATGAGCTCGGCGATGTGCTTGCGCGCCTCCTCGATGGATGCCGTGGCCTCGACGGACAGGCGGTAGAGCCCACGCAGCGGGTTGGCATTCATCGTCTCGTAGAAGGTCCGCTCGGCTGCGAGCACTGCCTCGGGGCGTTGCGCGGTGGCCGCGCTGTCCATGAAGACGATTTCGGGATGCTTGGCCAGAAGGGGAAAGTCCGCCTTGTACGGGCTGTTCTCGATGGATGCGATCTGTTCGGATGTCAGCATCAGGCCTCCTTGGCGTCGATGCCGAGAACCTCGGCCATGTCACGAGAAGTCTCCTCGCCCAGCACCTCGGACGCGCGCACGAGCACGGCCTCGCGGGCTGCGGGGCACGTGGCGTGGATGAGCGCGTCGTCAAAGAGCGCGCGCGAGAAGAGCTGCTCGGCAGCCTCCTCGCTCAGGCCGCGTGCGGCGAGGAAGGAGAGCTGCTCGGGGCTGATGGCGCCGATGGAGGCGCCGTGGTTGCCCGCCACGTCCTCCTCGTCGCACAAGATGACCGGCAGGGTCTTGTTGACCACCTCGTCACCCGTGACCAGCACCGTCTCGATCTCGGAACCCTCGGCGAACTTGGCGCCGTGGATGAGGTCGATCGTCTCGCGCATGGTCTTGCGCGCGGAGTCGGCGAGGATGCCGGTGGTCACGATGTCGCAGCGGGTGGAGCGGCCGCGCTGGCGCACCACATGGTTGATGTCGAGCACGTCGGTGCCGGCCGCCTGGTAGCGGGAGTCGAGCGTGAAGCGCGCGGAGTTGCCGGCCAGGTTGCAGCAGAGGCCGCAGGCCACCTTGGCTCCGCCCAAAGCGTACTGGCGCATCTCGATGCGCGCGCCTTCGGCGGCCTCGATGCCGACGGCGTCCAGGTGCTGTTGGCCCTCGTCACAGGCGACGACCTCGACGATCTTGACCTGTGCGTCGCGCTCGGCAATCACGCGCAGAAGCGATGCGGAAGTGGCATCGGCTGCAGCGCCGTGTGCGCAGGTCACGATGGTCGCACTGGCGCCGGTGCGCACGAGCACGCCCGTGTCCGCCACGTCGCAGCAGCTCGCGTCGATGTCCACGTAGATGGGCTCCTCGCGCACCTCACCGGCCTTGACCTCGAGGTAGGTGGCATCGCCAGCCGCGCGAGTGATCCACGTGAGCGCCTCGTCGCCGACGCCGCACTCAACGGCATCGAACAGGCGCGGCAGGCGCGCGTAGACGTCGCCCACAAAGTGGGGCTCGGGCACGGTGAGGGAAATGTCGTTGATGCGCAGGTAGTTCCAGGTCTGCGCGGGAGGCACATTGACGTGTGCGAGGGTGGTGGTGTCGGCCTGACCGGCCGTGATGATGGTGTTGGCCATTATCCGATCGCCCCCTCGCCGTTGACCACCATGGTGCGCGCCTCTCCCTCGGAGCAGCCGCGGCTCATGAGGTAGAGGATCGTGTCGTCGGAGATGCGGCCGATGGTGGCCTCGTGGCCCACGCTGGCGCTGCCGTTGCGCACGTCCATCGCGGGGATGGTGTCGGAGCGGCTGATGTCGTCGAGCATGAGGGACGCGCAGCTGACGGTGGCACGCGCGCGGTCGGCGCGGCGCCCGACGATGACGGAGCTGCGGAAGGTGTTGATGCCACCGTCCTTGGAGATGGACTTGGTGTCCACGCTTGCGGTGGTGTCGGGCCCGTTGAGAATGACCTTGCAGCCGGTGTCGAGATCCTGCGTGGCGCCGGCGAAGGTGATGCCGGTGAACTCGCAGCTGGAGCGAGCGCCCTGCAGGTAGGTGGTGGGGTAGAGGTAGCTCACGTGGCTGCCGAAGCTGCCGCTGACCCACTCCATGATGGAGTCGGCGCCCACCGTGGCGCGCTTGGTGTTGAGGTTGAACATGTTCTTGGACCAGTTCTCAATGGTGCTGTAGCGCAGCTTCGCGTGGTCCTTGACATACAGCTCGACGGCACCGGCGTGCAGGTTGGCCTCGTAGTACTTGGGTGCGGAGCAACCCTCGATGAAGTGCAGGTCGGCACCGGGCTCTACGATGATGAGCGTGTGCTCGAACTGGCCTGCGCCTTGCGCGTTGAGGCGGAAGTAGCTCTGCAGCGGGTAGGGGAGCGTGATCCCCTCGGGCACGTACACAAACGAACCGCCACTCCACACGGCGTAGTGCAGTGCGGCAAACTTGTGGTCGCGCATGGGGATGAGCTTGCCGAAGTACTCGTGCACGATGGGCTCGAGCTCGGGGTCGTGCAGAGCGTCCTCGATAGTGGTGTAGATGACGCCCTGGTCAGCCACCTCGGCGCGCATGTTGTGGTAGACGATCTCGGAGTCGTACTGGGCGCCCACGCCGGCCAGGCTCTCGCGCTCTGCCTCGGGGATGCCCAAGCGCTCGAAGGTGTTCTTGATGTCCTCGGGCACGTCGTCCCAGCTGTCCGCCTGCTTGGTCTTGGGTGATACGTACGCGCTGATGTGGTTGAGGTCGAGCCTCTCGATGGAGGGACCCCAGTTTGCGGGCATCTCCATCTCCTCGTAGACGGCGAGCGCCTTGAGGCGCATCTCGAGCATCCACTCGGGCTCGTCCTTCTTCTCGGAGATGGCGCGCACGATGTCGGTGGAGAGGCCGTCGGCGTAGCGCTCGTAGCCCTCCTCGCTCATCTTGAAGTCGTAGAGGGAGCGATCGACGTCGGCTACCTGCGACTTCTTGCGGGTGTTTTCGGTTGCCTCTGCCATGGGTCCTAAGCCTCCGCCTTCTGCGGGAGGGCCTCCTCGAAGCGCGCGAAGCCGTGTGCGTCGATGTCGTCGATGAGGCTGGCGGGACCCTCGGCCACGAGGTTGCCGCGCACCATGACGTGGGTGCGGTCCACGGTGAGGCGCTCGAGGATGCGCGTGTTGTGCGTGATCATGAGCAGGGCGCCGTCGCACTCCTGGCGGTAGGCCTCGATGCCGCGGCTCACGATGGAGAGGGCGTCGACGTCCAGGCCGGAGTCGGTCTCGTCGAGGATGGCCAGCTTGGGGCGGAGCAGCAGGAGCTGCATCATCTCGATTTTCTTCTTCTCGCCGCCGGAGAAGCCCACGTTTAGCTCGCGCGTGAGGAAGTTCTGGTCGATCTCGAGCTGCTCGGCAATCTCGCCCACGCGGGTGCGGAACTTGCGCGCGGTGGTCTTGAGCTCGGGACGCATCTGGCAGATGGTGCGCAGGAAGCTGTACAGGGGCACACCCGGCACCTCGACGGGCGCCTGGTAGGACAGGAAGATGCCCGCGAGAGAGCGCTTGTCCGGGCCAAGTTCGGTGACGTCGGCACCGTCGAAGGTGATGGAGCCACTCGAGACCTGGAAGACCGGGTCGCCCATGATGACGTGGCCAAGGGTGGACTTGCCTGCGCCGTTGGGGCCCATGAGCACGTGGGTCTCGCCCGCGCCGACGCTCAGGCTGATATCGTGGAGAATGGGCTTGTCCTCGGTCCCGGCCGAGAGCCCAGAGATGGTAAGAAGCTGGTCTGACATGATGCCTCTCTCTTGCATGTCCCGCAATGAGTAATTCCTACTTGCAGTGAGGTATTTTACCTACAACTGAAGGGGACATGCAAGGTGTGAAGAGAACACCATACATTCGGCGCGTACCGCTTGGGACAACCTATCCGCGTGCGTGCTGCGGCTCGATGAACTTCTCGAGTACCTCGGCAAAGATGCCGTCGTTGCAGCTGCTTTGCGCACGGTAGTCTGCGATTGCCGCGGCGTCGTGCGATGCGTTGGAGACCACCACGCCGAGGCCGGCAGCCTCGATCATGGCCATGTCGTTGGCGGAGTCGCCGCAGGCGATGGTGTCCTCGATGTCGACGCCCAGGTAGTCGGCGAGCGCGCGCAGTCCGAAGCCCTTGTCCACGCCGGCGGGGTTGAACTCGTAGTAGCGTCCGGAGGAGAAGGTGGTGGAGAGGCCGGCGGCCAGCTCGGGCGGCATGGCAAGCTCGAGCTCGTGGAGCAGGTCGAGGTCCTCGTACACGTAGAGGCACTTGGCCAGGGGCACGTCGCGCAGAAACTCGATACTGACCCCGTCGAACTGCTCGATGGCGATGTGGCCGGCAAGGTAGTCTACCTCGCTCGGCGTGAGGTTCCAGCCCCACACGTGACCGTCGAGCTGGTAGATGTGCATGCCCACGTCACCGATGTAGGCCGCGTAGTCGAAGAGCTGCTTGACACGATCGAAGGGGATGGTGTGGCTGATGAGCGGCTTTGGGTCACCGATGCGATTGATGCAGCCCCCGTTGTACGAGATGACGTAGCCACCCTCAAGGCACTCTGTGGGCAACCCACGCAGGCTTCCCATGATGGAGTCGTAGGCGCGTCCCGACGAGGGGACAAAGTGCACGCCCAGCTCCTTCATGCGCAGGATGGCGTCGATATTTGCCTGGGGGACGGAGTGGTCGAAAGCTAGGAAGGTCTCGTCCATGTCGGTCGCTACGAGCTGGTACATGCGCATCTCCCCTCTACGGCAATCGTTGTGCCTATGGTACAGCAGAGCGCATATGCAAGGGGTATGGGCAGTCCGCCCAGAGGCATACGAATTATGGAGCAACGATGGTCGAGAGCGACCGGATTGGGGGGATTCAAAAAGGGGAACAGTAAATCCTAATTGTCTTACGGGTGGTAAGACGTTGGCGAGGTGCCCGAGGGGGCACGAAAGGAGGTACCGGTGGACTAAGGGCGTCAGACGCATGACGAGGGGCGTCGTTTGAGTTTGAGCAGTCAGTCCCGTGAGGGCAGTCAGTTCGAGTTGGACGGTTTGTTCCAAGAAAGAGGTAATCATGTTGTTTGGTGTTCCGTTTGCGACGATTGCGACCTGCGCGGTGCTTGCCGCGTTGGTGATCACATTCGTGTCTACCGGATACGTCAAGGCTCCGCCCGATGTCGCACTCATCATCAGTGGCCTGCACGAGCGCCCGCGCGTGCTCATCGGCCGCGCCGGGTTCAAGATCCCGTTCTTTGAGCGCGTGGACCGTCTCTGCCTCAAGCAGATTTCGGTCGACATCAAGACGGACCAATACATTCCCACCAACGACTTCATCAACGTGAAGGTCGATGCGGTGGCCAAGGTGCGCGTGACCGACGACCCCGACGGCATGCTTCTGGCCGAGCGCAACTTCCTGAACATGAACGAGCAGCAGATCGCGATCTCGCTGCAGGATTCGCTCCAGGGCAATATGCGCGAGATCATTGGCACCCTTGACCTGCGCTCGATCAACACCGATCGCGACTCGTTCTCCGACCAGGTGCTTGCCAAGGCGAGCCGGGACATGGAGAAGCTGGGCATCGAGATCCTCTCGTGCAACATCCAGAACGTCACCGACGAGCATGGTCTGATCACCGACCTCGGCATGGACAACACGTCCAAGATCAAGAAGGACGCGGCCATCGCCAAGGCCCAGGCCGAGAAGGAAGTCTCCATCGCACAGGCGCAGGCCGAGCGCGAGGCCAACGACCAGCGCGTGAAGGCCGACACCGACATAGCCGAGAAGCAGAATGCCCTTGCCATCCAGAGGGCTGGGCTCAAGGCGCGCGAGGACACCGAGCGGGCTCGTGCGGATGCGGCGTACGCCATCCAGGAGCAGGAGCAGCAGCGGGTCATCCAGGCTGCAATCGTTAACGCCCAGATCGCGCGCACCGAGCGCGAGACCGAGCTGCGCGAGCGCGAGGTGCAGGTGCGCGAGCAGGAGCTCGCCGCCCAGGTCAAGAAGCAGGCCGAGGCTGACAAGTACCGCATCGAGCAGGAGGCCGAGGCAGCCCTCGAGCAGCGCAAGCGCGAGGCGGAGGCTGACCGCTATGCAGCCGAGCAGGAGGCGGAGGCCATGCGTCTGCGCGCCGAGGCCCAGGCCGAGGCGACCCGTATCCAGGGCGAGGCGGAGGCCGAGGCCATACGTGCCAAGGGCGAGGCCGATGCGGCAGCGCTCGAGAAGCGCGCACTGGCCCTGCAGAAGATGAACCAGGCTGGCATGGCCGAGATGATGATCAAGATCATGCCCGAGGTGGCCGCAGCCGTGGCGCAGCCCCTCTCCAGCATTGGCAACGTCTCCATCTACGACGCTGGTGCAGGTGGCGAGGGCGGCGTGAGCCGCGTGAGCGCCCAGATGCCTGTGGTCATCCGTCAGGTCTTTGACACCATGAGCGAGGCGACGGGTGTCGACATGCGCGACATCATGCGCGCGAGCAGCTACGACGCAGCGGTCAACCGCAACGTGCGCGTGGAGGCCGAGGGCCTGGCGCCCAACGTGCCGAGCGTGCCGGGTGAGGCAAGCTCGCAGGATGAGGCGGACGTGCCAGGCGAGGCGGTCGAGGAGGTCGAAGCCTAGGCGCGGCAGTCACAGTCGCTAGCGTGAAGGGGGGCATCTCGTGAGAGGTGCCCCCTTCTGTTTGGCCAATGACCCGAGTTCGTTACTGAGCCTGCAGTGGGATGAAGCCTGGCAGGCCGCGAGCCATGCACACGCGCGGCTCGTCGCGAGTAAAGTCCCAGCTATGGGCGGAGTCACCCCGGCACCAGCGCTTCTCGGAGCAGGCGGCGCATTGCTCGTTGCGCTCTGCCAGCCCGTCTCGCTGCCGATAGATGCCAAAACCATTGCGCCACACCTCGGCGATGTCGTCGGTGCGGATGTTGCCAAAGACGGTCTTTGGCGAGCGCTCTATGTCGAGGCAGCTGGCGATGTCGCCGGTGTGCGTGACCGACATTACATGGATGCCCGCGCTGCAGAGCCAGAACCAGTTGCGCAGCTCGCCCTCGTAGCCCAGGCCCAGGTAGTGGCAGCAGCCGTATTCCACGGGCCACTCCTGCTCGCGCTTCTCGCGGATGAAGGCAAAGAGACGTGCATAGTCCTCGGGCGTAAAGAGGATGTCGGGGTGCAGGAGGGCGCTGCCGATGGGCTCCACGTTGGCCAGGCGCCAGCTGTCGATGGGAAGACTCACCATGAGATCGAAGAGCCGGTCTATCTCGTCGATGGTCTGGTGGTTGACGACGGAGGTCACCTGCAGGGCCTTGAGGCCTCCATTGTCGGCAAGGTTCTGCACGCCGGCGAGCGCCGCGTCGTAGGCGCCGGTGTGGCGGCGCACGGCATCGTGGGTCTTGCGCGTCCCGTCGACGCTGATGGAGACGGTGCGCATGCCACAATCCACGAGCCGGTTTGCCACCTCGCGTGTGATGAGCGTCCCGTTGGTGGTCATCCCCCAGGGGAAGCCCATGTCTGCTATGAGAGATCCCAGGCGGTAGATGTCGCTATAGAGCAGGGGCTCGCCGCCGGTGAGCACCACAAACACGCGCGTGCCAAACGCGTCGCGCACGCGCGAGAGCACGCTGCGATACTCGTCGAGGGAGAGTTCCTGCGTCAGGCTGTGCTCGTCACAGCGGCTGCCGCAGTGGACGCACGAGAGGTTGCAGCGCGGTGTGACCTCCAAGAAGAGCTGCTGGAGGGTGGGGGAGATTCGGTTGCGCTCAAAGCGGTCGCGCTGGCGCTCGAGGCCCGAGCGTTTGAGGGCGTTGGTCTGTTGCATGGGCGTCCTTTGTGGCGGACGAGTGGGGATAGGAGGCTTGTGCGTCAATCCATGTCTGTTGGTGGCGGACCGTAGAGCGTAATGATCGCGCCTTCGTCATCCTCGGGCTGAGCTGGCTCAGCGTCATCGATGTCCGTGCCGTCATCGAGGTCAATGGGAGCCCCGTAGACATCCTCGATGGGCTCATCATCATCCTGCACGGGCGGAGGACCGTAGAGCAACGCGGGTTGCCTCACGCAGCTGGTCACGGCGCAGCTCCCCAAGGAGAGGACCACCACTGCCGTCGCGGCGCCATAGACCAGAGTCTTCTTCATCGGCGGTCCTCCTCGTCTGCTGCTGTTTGTGTGCCAACCCCATCATACCGCGCTGTTTGCTGTTGCGCGTCGGTGGCGGACCGTTGGGGTGCCACGGGTCCGTCCGCAGATCCGCAACGGGCTGCGGTTCCGTCCCCGTCAGCAGACCGGTCGGCACTGGTCCGCCCTGAGAGCCGTAACGGGATGCGCCGCGCGCTTGTCGTATCATCAACTCGTTCAACCCACAAGCCATAAGGGAGGTGCCATGCCCCTTTCGAGAGAAGACGTCGCTGGCATTGCCGACTACGCGCGCATCGCGCTCAGCGATACCGAGTTGGACGAGATGACCGCGTACATGAACGACGCGATTGCGCTGCTCGACCCCATCCTCGCCTACGACCTAGACGGCGTGGAGCCCACCTTCCATCCCACGGGAGACCTCGTCAACGTCGTACGAGAAGACACGGTGGTGGCAGGGCTGTCCCTGGAGGAGGCCCTCGCGAACGCAGCGAGTATCCGTGGGCGCTCCTTCCGGGTGCCAGCGATCCTCGCGGATGGGGGTAGCGCATGATGGGGAGCCTTGACGCACTCTCGGCGCGCCAGATAGCCACAGGCGTCACCCGAGGCGACTTCTCCGCAACGGAGGTCGCCCAAGCGTCGCTTGACGCCATTGCCTCCCGAGACGGGAAGACGCAGGCCTTCTTGCAGGTGAGCGAGGAGCTTGCCCTGGCGGCTGCCGCAAGGACGGACGCCGCGCGTGCGGCGGGGGAGAGGCTGGGGCCGCTCGCGGGCGTCCCCGTGGCCTTCAAGGACAACATGAATCTCGTCGGCACACGCACCACCTGCGCGAGCCGCATGCTCGAGCCCTACGAGAGCGCCTATACCGCCACCTGCGTGCAGCGCATGCTGGACGCAGGCGCAACGCCGCTGGGCAAGCTCAACATGGACGAGTTTGCCTTTGGCTCCACCACGGACTCCTCCGCCTTTCACCCAACCAACAACCCCTGGGACCTGATGCGCGTGCCAGGAGGCTCGTCGGGCGGAAGCGCGGCAGCCGTGACTGCGGGCGAGGTCACCTTGGCGCTTGGCTCGGACACCGGTGGCTCGATCCGACAGCCTGCTTCGCTGTGCGGCGTGGTGGGCATGAAGCCCAGCTACGGGGTGGTGAGCCGCTATGGCGTGGTTGCCTTTGGCAGCTCGCTCGACCAGGTGGGGCCGATCGGCCGACGCGTGGAGGACGTCGCGCTTGCCATGAACGCGCTCACGGCCGGCGGTCGCGATCGTCTTGATGCCACGAGCCAAGACTTCACGCAGGACTACCTTGCTCACCTCGAGGATCCCATCGAGGGGCGTGCAGTGGGTGTCATCCCGGCGCTGCTCGAGGCAGAGGGCCTGGCCCCCGAGGTGCGATCTGCCATCGAGCGCGCCGCGCACAAGCTGGCGGATGCTGGCGCACGGATCATGGAGGTGGACCTGCCCAACATGGCAAGCTCCATCGCTGCCTACTACGTGCTTGCGTCGTGCGAGGCCTTCTCCAACCTCGCGCGCTTTGACGGCGTGCGCTATGGCTACCAGGAGCCGGGATGCGCGACGCTGGCCGAGCAGTCGTCGCTCTCGCGTGCGCATGGCTTCGGGCCCGAGGCAAAGAGGCGCCAGATGCTGGGTGCCTACCTGCTCTCCAGCGGCGTCTACGAGAGGTATTACCTTGCTGCCCAGAAGGTGCGCACGCTCATCACGGCTGACTACCAGCGTGCCTTTGCGCAGGTAGATGCCATTCTAATGCCAGCGAGCCCCACCGTTGCCTGGGAGCACGGCGCGATATCCGACCCGGCGGCTCTCTATCTGGCTGACGTCTACACCATCTCGAATAACATAGCGGGCAACTGCGGCATCAGCGTGCCGGTCGGTCTTGGCACAGACTCGGGCATGCCCATCGGCGCCCAGCTGCAGGGCCCGACCTTCGACGACGCAAGCCTCCTCACCTTTGCGCGAGCGCTCGAGCGCGCGTGCGACATGGAAGGCGTCGTCGCACCGGCCTTTGCAGGGAAGGGCGGTGAGCTCTGATGAGGAGGCTCGCCGATGTCCTCGAGGACTGGGAGGCCGTCATCGGCCTCGAGGTGCATACCGCGCTCACCACGCTCGAGACCAAGATGTTCTGCGGCTGCAGGCTCAGTCACGACGACGAGCCCAACGCCAACGTATGCCCCATCTGCCTGGGCATGCCGGGGGCCCTGCCGGTGCCCAACGAGAAGGCCATCGAGTCCATAGTCATGGCGGGCCTCGCCACCAACTGCGAGGTCATGCGCCGCTCGATGTTCTACCGCAAGCACTACTTCTATCCCGACATGGCCAAGAACTTCCAGACCACGCAGGGCCCCGTCGCCTTTGTCATGCACGGACACCTCGACCTCGAGGTCTCGGGCGAGGGCGCCTGCGAGCGCCTCAGCGCGACCGTCGACAAGCGACCGGACGGCTCCTATGTAGCCCCCATCCGCATTCTGCGCATCCACATGGAGGAGGACGCTGCCAAGATGAACCATCTCGGCGGGGCGGAGGGGCGCATTGGTGGTGCCAGCGAGAGCCTCATCGACTACAACCGCTGCGGGACGCCGCTCATCGAGCTGGTGACCGAGCCTGATCTGCGCACGCCCGAGGAGGCGCGCCTCTTTATGGAGAAGCTGCGCCAGACCTTTCTCGCGCTGGGCATCTCCGACTGCTCCATGGAGAAGGGCTCGATGCGCTGCGACGGCAACGTCAGCCTGCGCCGTCGTGGCGACACCCACTTTGGCACCAAGACCGAGCTGAAGAACCTCAACTCGTACAAGAGCCTGCACGACGCGCTTGCCTACGAGATCTGCCGCCAGGCAGAGGTGCTCGAGGAGGGAGGCGCCGTCCGTCAGGAGACGCGGCATTGGGAGCCAAGCCGCCGTCGGACCGTGGTCATGCGCGTGAAGGAGACGGCGGACGACTATCGCTTCTTCCCCGATCCCGACCTCGCGCCCTTCGACCTATCGGACGAGTTCATCGAGCGCTGCCGGGCGCGCATGCCCGAGCTGCCCGACGCCAGGCGCGACCGCTACATGACGACGTGGGGACTCAGGCGCCTCGATGCGGAGAAGCTGGTGGCCGATCCCGCCACGGCCTCCTTCTTCGAAGCCGTCGCCGCGCAGGTCGAGCCCTCGGTGATGCCGACGCTCGTCAACGTGATGGTCAATCTCGTGCCGGCCTTTGCGGCGCTGAGCGAGGCGCAGGTGGCGTCCGTCTCGGGCCTGCTTGCCGAGGATGCCCTGACGTTTGCGCAGGCCCGCGAGGTGTTTGAGTTGGTGGACGGCACGGATGCGGATCCCGTGCGGGTGGTGGACGAGCGTGGCATGCGCCAGTCGACCGACGCCGATGCGTTGGGTGCGATTGTGGATGAGGTGCTCAAGCGCTGCGAGAGCCAGGCTCAGCAGTACCATGACGGCAACAAGAAGGTCATCGGGTTTCTCGTTGGCCAGTGCATGAGGGCGAGCAAGGGCTCGGGCAACCCAAAGATGTTCAACCAGCTGCTCGTGCGACGGCTGGAGGCGTAGCTGGGCGGCCGGGTGGGACGTGCCCGCATGCGCGTCGCATCCGTCTGCAACGTGGGAGGAACTTGTGGGAAGGCAGATGTCATTTGCACGGCCGCGGCGCCGCGACCTGTTTGAGCAGCTGAGAGGGGCGCAGTCCCGTCCCCTCTATAGGTTTGCGCGCCTGTGGCAGGTGGTTTGGGGCCTTCCGCAGACCGTCATCGGCTCCTGCATGTTCTTCCTGCTCAGGCATACCAATCGCTGGGCACGCTATCGCTCGGCGTACGTGATGGAGTGGAAGCTCGACTCGGGACTCTCGATGGGCATGTTCATCTTCGTGCCGCGCGACACGCCTCGGAGCCTGCTCGTGCACGAGTACGGCCACACGCTGCAGTCCCTCTTGCTGGGACCGCTGTTTCTGCCGGTCATCGTCCTGCCATCGCTTGTCTGGGCGGGACTTCCGCAGGCCAGGCGCTATCGTGCGCGCAAGAGCTTCTCCTACTACCGCTTTCCGGTGGAGCGCTGGGCAAACCGCCTCTCGCACCGCGTGACGGGGGAGACGCCCGTGGGCTGGTACTGATCGTACCCATCGAGGCTTCCCGTGCGACGGTCCTCAAGCGTCATTCGTGTTACGTACTTTAAAAGAGTTGATTGCCCCTTGCCGTGACGGTAACGGCAAGCCCGTATACTTGTGTGGTAAGCAGACACGGCCGAGCGGCCTGATTCGCTCGGTGAATGGGTGCAAGGGGGATCAGTATGGGTGCCTTCTTCGGGGTCGCATCACGGCGTGAGATCGCGCTCGACGTGTTTTTTGGCGTGGACTATCACTCTCACTTAGGTACCCGCCGCGCAGGCATGGTCACCTGGGATGCGCATGACGGTTTTACGCGCGAGATTCATTCCATTGAGAACACGCCCTTCCGTACCAAGTTCGAGAAGGACCTGCCCGGCTTCAGGGGCACGGTGGGCATGGGCTGCATCTCGGACTCCGACCCGCAGCCGCTGCTCGTTCGCTCGCACCTTGGGGTGTTCTCGCTGGCCACGGTGGGAGCCGTGAACAACGCCGACGAGCTCATCAAGTCGTTCACGGGCGTGGGTCACCAGTTTATGGCCATGAGCTCCGGCGACGTCAACGTGACGGAGCTGGTGGCGGCCCTCATCAACACGCAGGGCGACCTCGTGAGCGGCATTCAGTACGCGCAGGACCAGGTCGAAGGGTCGCTCACCCTCCTTCTGATGACAGATAAGGGCGAGCTCATCGCCGCGCGCGACAAGATGGGCCGCCTGCCCGTCCTCGTCGGCAAGGACGACGACGGCTACTGCGTGACCTTCGAGAGCTTTGCCTACGGCAAGCTTGGCTACGTGGACGAGTACGAGCTGGGCTCTGCCGAGATCGTGCGCATCACCGCAGAGGGGTACGAGACGCTGGCGCCCGCGCGCGACGAGATGCGCATCTGCGCCTTCCTGTGGGTGTACTACGGGTATCCCAACTCCAACTACGAGGGCGTCAACGTGGAGCTCATGCGCTATCGCAACGGCGCCATCATGGCCCGCGAGGATGCGCGTCGCGGCCTGCTGCCCGATGTGGACTACGTTGCCGGCGTGCCCGACAGCGGCCTGCCCCACGGCATCGGCTATGCCACGGAGAGCGGCAAGCCCTTCGCGCGCCCCTTCGTCAAGTACACGCCCACCTGGCCGCGGTCCTTCATGCCTGCCAACCAGGAGGTCCGCAACCGCGTGGCCAAGATGAAGCAGATTCCGGTGCCCGAGCTCATCGAGGGCAAGAAGCTGCTGTTTGTGGATGACTCCATCGTGCGCGGCACCCAGTTGCGCGAGACGATCGACTTCCTCTACGGTGCAGGCGCGGCGCAGATCCACATGCGCTCCGCGTGCCCGCCCATCATGTACGGCTGCAAGTACCTGTCGTTCTCCCGCAGCCGCTCCGACTACGAGCTCATTGCGCGTCGCAAGGTGCTCGAGCTTGAGGGCGAGGCCGGCGAGCAGCATCTCGACGAGTACGCAGACAGCCGCACCGAGCGCGGCCAGTGCATGCTCAAGGCCATCTGCGAGGAGATGGGCTTCGACTCGCTCAACTACCAGACCCTTGACGGCCTGCTGGATGCCATCGGCATCGATCGCAAGCTGGTCTGCACCTACTGCTGGAGCGGCAAGGAGTAGGAAACCACAAAGGCTGTCTGGATGAGATGTTATCGCTGGTGGTGCGCTAAAGGGTGTGCCACCAGCGATTTCGTGACTCTCGGCGCAATCCTCATAGCGCTGGGCATATTGGCGCTGGCCAAGCCCACCCCTCATGCAGGTATGATTTTCATATCTGTAACCAGAAAGAGGGATGGGAGCAACGCATGCTACACAAGACGCTGAAGGCCTTCCCGGACGAGTTCCTCTGGGGAGCCTCCACCTCCGCCTATCAGGTGGAAGGTGCCGCACTCACCAACGGAAAGGGTCCGTCCGTCCAGGACGTCAAGGAGCCGCCGGCGGGCACCTCGGGCTTTGAGGTCGCGGCCGACCAGTACCATCACTACAAGGAAGACGTGGCCCTGATGGCCGAGATGGGCTTCAAGACCTATCGCTTCTCCATCAGCTGGGCGCGCCTGCTGCCCAAGGGCACCGGCGAGGTCAACGAGGAAGGCGTGCAGTACTACTCCGACCTCATCGACGAGTGCCTCAAGTACGACATCCAGCCGCTCGTGACCATGTACCACTTCGACCTTCCTGCCGCGCTCGACGAGCAGGGTGGCTGGGCCAACCGCGCCACGGTGGACGCCTTCGTGGAGTTCTCCGAGCTCATGTTCAAGAGCTATGGCGACCGCGTCAAGTATTGGCTCACCATCAACGAGCAGAACATGATGACGCTCGCCGCCGGCGCCGTGTTGGGCGTTGACACCTCCGCCCCCGGCGCGCAGAAGCGCATCTACGAGATGAACCACCACATGCTGCTCGCGCAGGCCAAGTCCATGAACCTCTGCCACGAGATGCTGCCCAACGCCAAGATCGGCCCCGCACCCAACATCGCGCTGGTCTATCCCGCCACCTGCAAGCCCGAGGACGTGCTGGCGGCTCAGAACATGAACGCCCTGCGCAACTGGCTCTACCTCGACATGGCCGTCTTTGGCATCTACAACAACCTCGCGTGGAGCTACCTCGCCGAGATCGACGCGGTGCCCGAGAACATCCTGCCGGGCGACATGGAGCTCATGGCCTCCGCAAAGCCCGACTTCATCGCCTTCAACTACTACAGCACCGCCACCGTCAAGATGCCGGAGGCCGATGCCGAGAGCACCAAGGGCGACCAGCAGCGCGGCGCCACCATCGCCGGCTTCTCCCAGGGCATCTCCAACCCCAACTTCCAGAAGACCCAGTTTGGCTGGGAGATCGACCCGGTCGGCTTCCGCAACACGCTGCGCGAGGTCTACAGCCGCTACCACCTGCCGATCATCATCACCGAGAACGGCCTGGGTGCCTACGACAAGCTCGAGCAGGACGAGAACGGCAACGATGTGGTGCACGACCCCTACCGCATCGAGTACCTGCGCGCCCACATCGAGCAGATGCGCCTGGCCATCACCGACGGCGTCGAGATGATGGGCTACTGCCCCTGGAGTGCCGTGGACCTCATCTCCACCCACGAGGGCTTCGTCAAGCGCTATGGCTTCATCTTCGTCAACCGCGAGGAGTTTGACCTGCTCGACCTGCGCCGCGTGCGCAAGGATTCCTTCTTCTGGTACAAGAAGGTCATTGCCAGCAAGGGGACCGACCTGGCATAGGCCCTGTTGCCAGCGGAAACGCTGAGCTCTTGGTTGCGGCAGGGCGAGAGGGTCGAGGGTGCTCGAACCTCCCGCCCTGCCGTGGTATGGTTTTGGTGAGGGAGAGACCGACCTGGGAGGGACAATGTTCGGATTCCTAAAGCGCAAGAAGGCTGCGCGGCAAGCGGCGAAGGCGGCTGAGGTCGAGGCGGCTCAGGTTGCGGAAGTTGACCCGAACAGCCCCCTGGGTCACAACCAGCGACTCTTTGACAGGTTGAATCATGACATGGAGTCAGGATCTCTGCCCGAGGTGGGCACACCTTCGCGGGGTAAGGTCGCTGCATGTGAGGAGAGGCGCCGCGAGGCCCTTGAGCGCGCGCAGGCGGCATACGACGCCGAGGAGGTGCACGAGCCGTGGGGTGCCATCTATACGCTCGAGCGCGTGCGGGCCAACCAGGAGATCCCCGTTGACGTCGAGCTTTGGGTGGAAGCCATATGCGAGCACTACCTTCATGACGCCATGCCCATGATGGGCCTTGTGCATTGGGAGGACGGCGTCCGCAAGCGTCTCTTTGAGATGCGTGGCCACAAGTGGTACACGACCTCAGAGATCTATCCTATGGTCAACTTCGACTAAGCTTTGCGCGCGGGTCCCTGACCGGAAGCCCTAAAGCCTCAGGGAAAGCTCGATCTCGTCCTCGTCCTCCCAGCCAGTGGGGGAGAAGCCCTTGCGCTCGTACAGCCTGAGTGCGATGGGGTTGTCCTTGTTACAGGTCAGGGCGACTCGGTCGGAGCCGCCGAAGGGCTTTGTCCGGATGTAGTCGAGGACGCGATCGATTGCCGCGCTGCCATAACCGCGCCCCTGCTCGGCCTCGTCGATCACCATGTGCCAGATGTCGTACTCAGGCACGTCGTAGTCGTAGATGACCAGGACGTAGCCGACCATCCTTCCCGCTGCGTAGATGCCGAACGGCTGGCATTGGTCCCGGTAGACGTATGCCAGCGCGAGGCTGCGGATTGGGTGGGAGACAAAGTCCTCCTGGCCCGGCGCGAGCCTCAGGTTGAACGCATCGATGAAGTTGTCCTCTGTTATGGGTCTGAGCTCTACCATTGGCGCCCCGTGCCTCGATGAGTTTCTTATTGCGCTAAAGCACGCGCTTTGCCGAAAGCCACGAGGGCTGCTCACGGCTGATGACGCGTGCGCAGGCGTAGGCGCGCGGAAGCGAGAGCAGCGCTGCAGCACGATAGGCGCCAGACGGCTGGAGGTCGAGTACCAGCGCACAGTCTGCCTTACCGTCCTCAACCAGACAGAGGGGCACCAAGAGCTTGGTGCGATTCTCGGCGGGATCGTACACGGGCACTGCCAGTCGATAGCTCGCACGTACCGTCCTCAGCGACTGCTCGACCGCATCGTCCAACCTGCGACGGAGCCTGCGGTAGAGGGCGGGGCTCGCCTTGATGATGCGCGTCAGCTTTGTGAGGCTCTCGTCTGTGAGGTGACCACCGGCGGCGAGCAGCTCACGCGCCTCGTCGTTGCCCTCGAGCAGCTCGGTGAGGAACGCACGGGGGAGGCGGCCAAGCTGGCGTCCCACGATTGCCTCGAGATCGAGAATCACCAGACGTCCCGACGACGGTACGACACTCTCGATGGTCGAGAGGTAGTTTGCCTGCTCGGGCAGGGGAGAGATGGTGCCGGTGAGCCGTGCGCCAAGCTCGCCCGAGCCCGCCGTGGCAAAGCCCGCAAACTGCCAGGGGATGTCACCCTTGCGCGCGGTCATGCAGGCATAGATGTCCTCGCCGAAGGCCGTGAGCAGGCCGGTGTTGAAGGCGGCAAACGAACCGTCCGCGGACTTTGCGACGAGCTCCTGACAGCGAATGCAATGATAGGTGCAGGTCAGGTACTCGCGCAGGATGCCGTACCGACTGGACTTGCCGGCGCCTTCGCCAGGGTAGTTCCAGCGCTCGGGCGCCGTTGTGGCCGCAAGGGAGCCAAGCAGCCTGTCCCAGCTGCCGATGACCATGTCCTGCGCAAGCTCGCGCAAGGGGCTGATGGCAGGGTTGGGCGTGGTGCCGGAGAGGTCGCTCCATGCACCCTCGTCGGAGGCGGGAAGCCCCTCGTATCCCACGGAGATGTGCGTCTCGCCCGAGCCGTCGTCCCCGTCCACCAGGGCGAGGTTCCATTTCTTGGCCGAGAGGTTCCGTGCGGTCTTGCGCAGGGTCACCGTGATGGGGGTGCCGTCCTCGCGCAGGTAGTGCAGGGGGAAGTTGACCCTGCTGCGCGACCCGGACACGGTGCCCGTCGAGCGGGCGACGCGCCAGTCCTCGTCGAGCACGGCCATGGGTTCCACCTCGTAGGGCAGCAGCTGGTAGAGGATCCTGAGCAGCGCGTCCTTGCAGCTGACCTCCGCCCCAAAGTCCTGCGGAAGGTCACCAGAGGAGATGCCGGGAGCCACGACGCTCGGCATCGGCTTTGGCTTGGGTCTCGGCTCGGGAGCAGGCTCGGGCCTCATTGCGGCCTGTCGCTCGAGCTCGCGCTCCATGTCCTCGTAGGGATCATAGGTGATGGTGAGCGAGATGGGCTCGGGCTCCGGTGCCACAGGTGCTGCAGGCTCAGGTGCGGGTTCGGGCTCTGGTGCAGGTGCGACCTCGGGCTCCGGCTCGGGCTCCGGTGCGGCCTCGGGTTCGGGCTCTGGTGCCGGCTTGGGCTCTGGTGCGACCACCGGCTTCGGCTCCTCCTCGGGCTCAGCCGCAGCCTCCGCCTCGGCAGCTCTTGCCTCCTCCATGATCTCGGCCACGGTACGCGCGACGGGTGCATCTGGAGACTCCTCCGCGGGAGCCTCGTCCACCGCGACCTGCTCGGTCTCCGGGATTGGCTCAGCCAGTGGCGTCTCCTCGGGCGTCTCCTCTACCTGCGGTTCCTGCGCGGCGGCCTCCTCGGCAAGGCGCTGCGCCTCGAGCTCCTGCTGGCGAGCCAGCTCGGCAGCCGCCTCTGCTGCTGCGGCTTCGGCCGCCTCGCGCTCGCGGCGTTGCTTGCCGGGCTTCACCGCTTTGAGGGTCTTCTTGCCACTCTTTTTCTTCTTCCAGGTCTTTGGGCCGCCAGAAGGCGCCTTCTTGTCGCTCGACTTTTCGGGAGGAGCGGAGAGCATCTGGTCCCAGTCCTCGTTCTTGAGAACCGTCACGTACGCGCGGCCCTTCTTGAAGACCCTCAGCTTGAGAAAGTCGGAGCAGGCTTCCACCAGCTCCTGGATGCTGTCGCACTCGAGGTCCGAGGGGATGATGTCGTCTGCGGCAAGCGCCTCCTCCACCTGCGGCAGAAGCGTCTGCTTGCCCGTGCCGAGCTCGCGTGAGAGGAGTTGGTAGAGGTAGAGCTTGAAGCCCGGTGTGACCTTGGCCATGAGGACCTCCAAAGGGATTCGCCCGCCACTGCGGACGCTTGGTTGCGAATCTCTAGCATACTCCACCGACGCGACAAAGCGGTCAAATTGCCGTTAGGCCTCCGCTCGCGTGATGCGGAACACGTTGATGGTCTCCACGTCCGGGCAGCAGAAGACGGCGGTTCCTTCGGGCTGGCCGGGAATCGACCCGCCATAGCGCAGGATGTCGATGTAGGGGAAGGCCACGTGTGCTGCCATGGGGCAGAGCTCGCCGCGCTGCGTGTCAAAGTCGTAGCAGTCGCCGACACAGTGCCCGCGATGGCAGGGCATCGGGCCCAGCCGGTCGATCAGCTCGATGGAGATCTTCGGCCGCTTGCTCACCTGAGCACGCTCCCCAGGTAACGCTCGAGGGGGATGCCCTTGTAGGTGTCGTCGACGTCCTTGTTGATGCGGATGAGGTCCTTGACCGCATGCATCGCGTTGGCGGTGGCGTCCTCGAGCGTGCGTCCGCCCAGCTTGCGGCCCATGAGCACCGAGGAGAACACGTCACCGGTGCCGGGGAAGCGCACGGGAATCTCCTCGAAGGGGATGACAAACTGCTCGTCGCGCTCGTGGTCGTAGCCGATGACCGCGGCGCGCCCATTGACGGCGGCGCTGGTGATGACCACCGAGCGCGGGCAGATGCGACGCATGCAGTCCATGAGGCGCGTGACGTCACGGTCGCTCATGCCCTGGACGCCGGCGTAGGGTGCGCCGGTGAGCAGGCAGGCCTCCGTGTAGTTGGGGACGGCGACGTCGGCGATGCCCACCAGGTCGCGCATGTGGTTGATGAGGGAGCGGTCGACACCGTTGTACAGCTTGCCTTCGTCGCCCATGATCGGGTCGACAAAGACGGGAATGCCGTGCTTCTGCTGTGCGGCACAGAAGTCGGCGATAAGGGTTGCCTGACGTCCGTTGACGATGAAGCCAGTCGCGATGGCATCAAAGCTGAAGCCGAGCTCGTCCCACACGGCAAGGGTTCCCTCGATGTAGTCGGTGGTATCGAGGATCTGGAACTTGCCGTAATCCAGCGTGTTGGACACGAGCGCCGTGGGAAGCGTATAGAGGTCGTAGCCCATGTGAGTCAACACGGGCATCATGGCTCCGAGGGCTACCTTGCCGTATCCCGCAAGGTCGTTGATGAGCAGGAGCTTCTCGGTCATGAATCCGCCTTTCGCTGCTGTATGCCGTGCATTTGAGGATAACTGCTGGCCCCGCTGGCATCGAAAAGTGCCAAACCATAGAAACCTTACCGTATCACATACGAAACAACCAGTTATGCCCCACGCATAAAACACCAGCTCGTGTCTGCAGGCGCCTATCTGCCAAACCAGATTGTCAGCGCCTCGCGGCACCATTGCTGGACCGCGCTTTTGGGCGGAGTGGGGGCTGCGATTGGCGTGAGCTCTTGGCCAAGGCGGCGCGTCTCCCGCAGGGCGCGATACAGGTGGTAGTCGCTTGACACCACGCAGCGCTGGCCGGAGAATCCGCGCTCGTCAAGCAGCTCGGTGGAGCGCGCGATGTTCTCCCGAGTGTTGCGAGCCGTTGGCTCAAGAAGGACGCAGGCTCGCCCGACGCCGTGTTCGTGCAGGTAGCGGGCCATCTCGTGGGCTTCGGTGGTGCTTCCGTCGGGGGTGGGGCCGCCCGTGACCACGACCATGCGCGACGGCTCCTCCCGCCAATACGAGAGGGCGGTATCGAGGCGCAGTGCCAGGGTCTGGCAGGGACGCCCGTGCTTGATGGCGCCGCCGAGCACGATGAGCGCGGCGGTGGGGGAGACCTTCGGGTGCGCGCGGTAGGCTGCTCGTATGCGTACACAGGTTGCGAGCAGTGCCACGAGCAACGCGCCGAGCGGGACCGAGAGGACGGCACAGACCGCTCGCAACACAGGGGGAAGCGTGTCTGCCGTGGCCCCGGCAACTGCCGGCGGCAGGACCGACAGCAACGCAATGGGCATCATGCCGATGGTGGTCAGGGTGTGCGTGCGCTGATAGTGCAGGTTGGAGAGGGCGCAGGCCAGAAATGGCGCGAGGCAGAGCGTCCATGTGCCAGGGTTAACGTAGCCCCAAGCGACGAGCAGGAGCACGACCGCCACGACGTCACAACCGTAAGTGACAGCCAGCACCAGCGTCCGATAGCTGGCCTCGGTACCGACGAGCGTTGAGCTGTTGCGACTATCGGGCAAGGGGCCTCCTCCGACGGTGATCCCAGTATAGGCCTTCGTCTAGGGGTTCCGCCCCGCCTGGACGGCTTTCGCGCAATAGGTCGGTGCTTTAGTTTTCTTGCCCTACTCTCCGTTAGAGGCATATTGGTCCGCCGAAAAGGGGATAATAAGCGAGTCATTCTTTCCAAAGAAAGGGAGAACCATGGCTAACCGTTTCGTCCTCAACAACATCAGCTATCACGGCAAGGGCGCCATCAAGGAGGTCCCAGGCGAGATTCTGCGTCGCGGCTTCAAGAAGGCCTTCGTTGCCTCCGACCCCGACCTGGTGAAGTTCAACGTCACCTCCAAGGTCACCGACCTGCTCGACGAGGCCGGCATCGCCTGGGAGCTCTTCTCCGAGATCAAGCCCAACCCCACCATCCAGAACGTCAAGGACGGCGTTGCCGCATTCAAGGCTTCCGGCGCCGACTGCATCGTGGCCGTGGGCGGCGGCTCCGCCATGGATACCGCCAAGGCCATCGGCATCATCGCCACCAACCCCGAGTTCGAGGATGTCGTCTCCCTCGAGGGCGTCGCTGACACCAAGAACCACGCCGTCTTCACCATCGCCGTCGCCACCACCTCCGGCACCGCCGCCGAGGTCACCATCAACTACGTCATCACCGACGTCGAGAAGGAGCGCAAGTTCGTGTGCGTCGACGTCAACGACATCCCCGACGTCGCCGTCGTCGACCCCGAGATGATGGCCTCCATGCCCGCCGGCCTGACCGCCGCCACCGGCATGGACGCGCTGACCCACGCCATCGAGGGCTACACCACCCGTGGCGCCTGGGAGCTCTCCGACATGTTCCACTTCAAGGCCATCCAGCTCATCAGCCAGAACCTGCGTGACTCCTACGCAGAGGCCAAGAGCGGTGAGCCTGGTAGCGGCCGCGAGGGCATGGCTCTCGGCCAGTATGTGGCTGGCATGGGCTTCTCCAACGTGGGCTTGGGCATCGACCACGCCATGGCGCACACCCTCTCCGCCCACTATGACACCCCGCACGGCGTTGCCTGCGCCATGCTACTCCCCATCGCCATGGAGTACAACAAGCCTGTCGTCACCAAGCGTCTCGCCGAGGTTGCTGTGGCCATGGGCGTTGACACCACGGGCATGAGCGAGGACGAGGCTGCCGACGCCGCCATCGCCGCTGTCAAGCAGCTCTCCGCCGACGTCAACATCCCCAAGACCTGCGACGGCCTGGTTGAGGCCGACCTCGACCAGCTCGCCAGCGACGCCCTCGCCGACGCCTGCTACCCGGGCAACCCGCGCGAGGCCGATCACGAGACCGTCAAGGAGCTCTTCCGCAAGATCATGGCGTAGCAAACGCAGCTCGTTAAGAGATGCTTACGGGGCTGGGACGCATCCCGGCCCCGTTTTTGTGTACGCTAGCCTCAAGAAGCGACGTCGTTCGACTCTGACTGGAGGATGGCATGGCAAACATCAATGACTACCTGCAGTGGCGCGGTGACCTGACCTTTGCCGAACGGCCGTTCAACGACGTGGACAACGTGATTCTCTCCACCCTCGCGTATCTGGACTTTACGGGCATCGTTCCTAGGGAGGCCGAAGGTGGCCAGGTGACGGTAGCCCAGGCGTGCAACCAGCTTCTGGAGAAGTCCGGTGGCGACGTGACGCCGTACGTGCGTGCGGTGGCCAAGATCGACTCGCGCTTCGTGCAGCTGCTGGCGGATTCGCGCCGGTTCCGCGACGCCACGCTCAGCGCCTACGTGGACGAGGTTGACGAGGAGCGAGCCCTGCAGTTTGCAGCAGTGCAGATTGACATGCCAGCTGAGACTTATGTTTCTTTCCGTGGCACCGACAGCACCTTGGTGGGCTGGCGCGAGGACTTCATGCTCTCGTTTACCGTGACGGAGTCGCAGCGCGAGGCCGCGGGCTATCTGGAGCGAGCGATCGCCCGTGCGACCGAACAGGGGAAGATGGTGCGTGTGGGAGGCCATTCCAAGGGTGGCAACCTTGCCGAGTACGCCGCCGCGCTCTGCCCCGAGGAGCTGCGCGAGCGCATCGTGCGCGTGTACAGCAACGATGGTCCCGGCATGGCGCCGGAGGTCATGTCGATAGACAGCCGCAAGGTACTCGGCGGCAAGCTCAGGCGCATCGTTCCCAGCTACAGCATCATCGGCATGCTGTTCGCGCGCGAGACCGACGAGCAGATCGTGGTGCGCAGCACGGGCTCATCCATCAACCAGCACGACCCAACGACCTGGCAGGTCATGCGCAGCGGGGTGGATGAGGCACTTGGTCTGCAGAAGGAATGCGTGGTGCTGAACAAGGCCATCGCGGAATGGGCAGCCGGTTTCACCTTGATCGAGCGCGCACGGGCCATCGACGAGGTCTTCGATGCGCTCGAAGCGGGTGGGGCCACGCGCTTCGACGAGATCACGGAGTCTCCGGAGGGCTTTCAGCAGGTGCTTCGCGCACTCAACGAAACCGACGAGCGCACACGAAAGATGGCATCCGCGCTGGTGGAGAGCACGGTCAACACCTCGGTCGACGCGGCATCGCGTGCGGTCCAGCAGGCGTGGAGCAACTTCAAGCAGACGGCCCTCAGCTTTGCGGAGGACGCGGCAAAGCGCATCCGTACCCAGCGAGGGGAGATTCGCGTACGCATGCCGGCGGACGATTCGGGAGCGCAGGGGTAGGCGAGGGCGTCACCTTTGCGTTGCCCAGTTTCAACGCTGATGATAGACGAGCGAGCTCCTCATTCTTGGCGTTTCCGCCGGCAGGTCATGCTGTGTCGGGTCGAAAACCCGCTACCGATCGCGTTTGCGGAGCGGGAGGGGCCGTATCGTGCAACTTATCCCGTTACTGTGTAACCCGGGAGTACTGCTCCATGCGAGGTGTCCCTAGGCAGATTTTTCCTGCGCTTTTAGCCTCCGGGACGCGGCTTCGCGGGAAGGTGTCAGCCTCACGTTACACACTAACGGGATAAGTTACACTAATCAGCGCTTGTGGTTACGCAAACCGCGGGCAAGTGATGTCCCACGTCCAATTGGCTGCAAAGCAACAGGGCGTCGACAACTCGCATTGTCGGCGCCCCTCTCTGGCGTGGCTCTATGTGAGTGTGGCTATGAGCCGATAATCGGGCCGACGATCATCGCCACGATGGAGATGACGATGGAGCCCGCGATGGCAGCCCCAAACGAACTGATCTCGATGCCGGATCCAAACAGGTCGACGGAGAGGCTGCCTGCGATCTCAAGCATGAAGGCGTTGATGATCAGCAGGAACAGGCCCAGCGAGACGATCGTGAGGGGCAGCGACAGCACCTCGATGATGGGCTTGACGATAGCGTTGACCAAAGCCAAGGCAAGGGCGCACATGATCGGTCCCATGTAGGAGCCGCCAACAGCGCTTATGCCAGGGACAAGTGCGATTGCGGCGGCCGTGGCAATGGCGGTCGCAAGCCAGGTTCCCAAGAATTCCATGTTCAGTTCCTTTCTGTACGGCGATCGACTGAATCGCTCATTACCTTTGTACCCTTTTCTGCTTGGGCGAGCATGAACGCAGGGTGAATGCTTGGTAAATTTGACATCCAAAGCACGATGTTGCGAGGGTGTGCCTAGTGTGGAACCAAACGCTTTAATGCGCTAAAGTGTTTTGCGCAACAGCTTCGAGCGGAAGAGGTCCTAATGGCAGACCGGCATGGGGATGCGTCACACGAGCAGATGGTTGAGCGCCTTTGCGTCGCCCTGTGCGCGCTCGAGACGCCGGAAGAGGCGCATGCGCTGCTTGCCGACCTGTGCACCAAGCGTGAGACCTCCGAGCTGGCACAACGCTTCGAGGTGGCGGTCATGCTGCGGGCGGGGAGGTCCTACGTGGAGGTGTCGCGTGTGACGGGCGCCTCGTCTACCACCGTGAGCCGCGTTTCCAAATGCCTGAACGGCGAGGTGGGCGGGTATCGTCTGGTGCTCGACCGGCTGGATGCGGACGAGGGCTAACGGCTTTGTTCCTGCGTGGATGCATTCTCGTTGGATTGTTGTCCGTCCCACTTGCTACCATGGTTGTTCCTACTAGTACGCCATGCGAGGGAGAACCATGTCTCTTTCCATCGTCAGAACGAGTCAAGAGCGCCTTGTCGCCACGTGCGTCAGGCAGGCGCTGCATGCAGGCATAGAGCGCAACGGCCGGGCCGTCCTGCTGGTGCCAAGCTTCACGCAAGCGCTCGAGGCCCAGCGCGAACTCTCACGCGAGCAAGGGCTGGCGCTCTCGGTCACCACCACCACGCCGTCCGCCTGGGTAAAGGAGCGCTGGGAGGTCTGGGGAGACGGGCGCTCCTTTGCGAACGCCACCGCGCTCGAGGTGCTTGGACGAGAGGTCATCATGGAGGCCACGCCCGAGGAGCTGGGGCCCATCGAGCTGTCTCCTGGCGTGGTGAAGGTGCTCGCCAGCCTGGTGAGCCAGGCCTTGCCGTGGCTCCCACTCGACTCTGAGGGGCACGTGCGCAGGGACGTCTGCGCCGCATCAGGCCTGACGGAGGCGGAGACGCTTTTGGTGGGGCTTGCCGGCAAACTGGGCATACTGCTCGACCAACGTGGCTACGTAGGGTCCTCCACAGCGTTCTCACTGGTACCGCGCCTGCTGGCAGACGCATCCGCCACGGTGCCATCGTTTGTGGTGGCGGGCTTCGAGGCCATGGCGCGCGCCGAGCGCGAGCTCGTGGTGGCACTGGGCTCTCTCGCGCCCGTGAGCGTGGTCATACCCATCTGCGCGGGCCCTGCTGCAGAGCAGGCAAACGCCCTTGCCGCATGGTTCGAGCATGAGGCATCCTGCGTCGCCGAGGCCGCAGACGAGGACGCCTTCCCTGTCGAGCGCGCGGAGGGTCTCCCTCAGTTGCTCGAGTCGCTCTTTACCGAGACGCGCCTCGCGGTAGACCCGCAAGGTCCCGTCGAGCTGCTGCTTCCCGCTGGTCCCGTGGCGGAGGCCGAGATGGTCGCGCGCCGCGTGAGCGAGCTCGCGGATGGGGGAGGCAACGTGGTGGTTGCCGTCCCGGACGTGCGTCGTGCCCGTCGGGAGCTTCTGCCCAAGCTGGCGGCTCGCGGCTGCCACGTGCGGCTTGCCTGTTCTACGCCCTTGCTCGACTGCTCGTCCAGCCAGGCGTTCTTCGCCTATGCCGAGACGGTCGCTCACCTTGCGGAGCTCGCGGCAACGTGGCCCGAGCCTGCCCAGGGCTTGGAAGGCCCCGTTGCCCAGCTGGGCGACATGAGCTGGTGGCCTCCGCGCGAGCTCTCTGACTTTCTCCTGTCGGACATCGCCCACGTCGGTGCCACGAGGGCTTGGTGGGTCGATGCCACGTGGCGCGGCAACCGCCTGCTCACGCCCGCGCGCATCCTGACGATGCTGCAGTCCGCGAGCGACACCTCCCCTGCGGTTGCACGAGCGACGACTGAGCTGCTCAAGGGGCGCATGGGCACGGCGGCCTCAAAGCTGCTACAGCCCTACGTTGCAGCGCTGGCGCCCGACGGCCCCGGTCTGGACGAGCGTGCTGACGAGGCACGAGCGGTGCTCCAGGCAATCCTGCAGCTTGCGGGCACCCTCCGCGAGCTCGGTGTGACGGCTGACCCGTCGGTTCCCGGCTGCGTCAAGCTGAGCGAGCTCGTCGAGATCGCGCAGTGGGCCGCGCAGGGTACGACGCTCGTCGAGCGTCTCGAGATCGGTAACCGAGACGCTGGCCATACGGTGCACGTGATGGGCATGGGCGAGGCGTCGCGCCTGGCTCCTGCCTCAATGGATGCGGTGCTGGCGTGTGGGCTGACGACGGAGGAGCGCCCCGTCAAGGCGGGGGACGAGCTGCTTCAGGCGCTGCTGGAGCTGCTTGGCGTCGAGCCCGTGGCAGACCCCATGGCCAAGGCCCGCTCGGACTTCCACGGGTTGCTCGCCGCCGCGAGCGGTCGGGTGGTGCTCGAGCGCGCCCAGCACGACGCCGACTCAAAGCCCACCTATCCTTCGGTCATGCTTTCCGAGCTGCTCGCCACCTACGGCATCTCCGCGACGGCGCCCTATGAGGAGGTCACGCTTCCCAAGCGGATGCTCCCCGAGACCTATCTCTCCGGCAATCTCGCACCAGGGGGCACCCGTGCCGAGCATGTGGCTGAGGACGACCCTGCGCCTGCTGGCAAGCTGACGCCGCTCACGCGCCCCTTCGTCTTTGTGCCACAGGATGGCAGCGAGGTGCTCGCGGGCGGCAAGCCCGTGCTCTCGGCCTCCCAGGTGGAGACCTACCTCGACTGCCCCTACAAGTGGTTCAGCCTCAGGCGCCTTCGCCTGGGTACCGTCGATGCGGGCCACGGCGGCATGGAGATGGGCACCTTTGCCCATCGCGTGCTTGAGGTCACCCATCGGGAGCTTCTGTCCCGCGCGCTCGAGGCGGAGGCCCCGGGCGTGCCGCGCGAGGCCCTGCTTGCCCAGATCGAGGCCGACCCCGCACGTCACGTTGCCGGCTCACGCATCGACGAGGGCTCGCTCGACGCGGCACGCGCCGCCCTCGAGCTCGAGTTCAACCTGCACCAGCAGCATATGTACATGGTCAAGCGCCCGCGCGTTGCACAACAGCTCCTGGTTGCCCACAATGCCTCCGAGCGTGCGCAGGAGGATCAGCTGCGCGCCGACCTGCTCTCCGCGCTCGAGTACGAGACGCGCGTCCTGCAGGGCTTCGAGCCGCGGCTCTTCGAGTGGAGCTTCGGGCGCCACGGCGAGCTGGTCGAGTATGCGGGGGCGTACTTCACGGGCACGGTGGACCGCATCGATGTGAGCCCGCACGGTACCGCTGTGATCATCGACTACAAGCACAAGAGCCCCACTGGGTTTGCCACCGAGTACGACGCCCTGCAGGACGGCGTACTGGACGGCGAGCTGTTGCCCAATCGCGTGCAGTCGCTCATCTACGCACAGGTGGTGCGTCGCGCCTTCGAGGGGCGCCTGCGCCTGGTGGGTAGTGTCTACCTCAGCACCAAGAGCCCACACGCGCTCGCCGGCGTGGCCGACGAGAACGTCGTCGACCTGGTCTTTGGCCGCGTGAGCAAGCAGCGCCTCGGCCGCGTGAGCGTCCCGCGCACTCCCGAGGGCGAGAGCGGAATGAACGCCCTGCTCGACAGCACCGAGGAGCTGGTGGCCGAGCAGGTGCGCCAGATGCTGGCCGGAAACGTTGAGGCACGCCCGCGTGACGTGCATTCCTGCGACTTCTGCCCGGTCATGCAATGCGAGAAGAGGATGGCCCGATAATGACAGCGATTGATCTCTCACGGCTCAACGAGGGCCAGCGTGGCGTGGTGAAGCGTCTCGACGAGCCTCTGTTCGTCGCGGCAGGGGCCGGCTCGGGCAAGACCTTCACGCTCACGGCGCGCCTCGTCCATGCACTTTCGGAGGGCAGTGCCACAGACGGCGGCCGTTACCTCTCTTCCATCGACGAGGCGTTGGTGATCACCTTTACCGATGCGGCTGCCCTCGAGATCAAGGAGCGCGTACGCCAGGCGCTGCGTGCGGCGGGGGAGGACGACCCACACCTGCGTGAGGAGGCCCTGCGCGTCGATGGCGCATGGATCTCGACGATTCACGGCATGTGCTCGCGCATCCTCCATCGCCATGCCATCGAGTTGGGCATCGACCCGCAGTTCAAGGTGGTTGACGGCAGCGTCGCGGACGCGCTGCTCGCCCGCGCGCTCGAAGAGGTGATGACGGAGGTCGGCCGCGACGAGGCCTATGCGGCGCTGCGGGCCGAGTACCCGCTCTGGAGCGCCAGCAGCGGGTCCGTGGTTGGCATGATCGGCGTGCTGCGCAACGAGGCTGCCAAGTGCGTCCACGGCTTCGAGGACTTCGTGTGCCCCACGTCGCACGAGGCCGCCGGCGAGGTGTTGAGGCTGCTTGGCATCTTCGAGTCCATCTCTTCGTTCAACATGACCGAGAAGCAGCGCGAGGTGACCGAGGCCTCTCTGGCGCCTCTGTCCGCATTTGCCTGCCTTCCCCCAGGAGAGCGCACGGCTGCGCGTGCATGCGAGGCTCTCGCGTCCGTCAAGGTACCCGCCCTGTCCAAAGCCGACCAGAAGCCCTTCAAGGAGGACGCCAAGCGTCAGCTTGCGATAGCCACCATGACGGCTCAGTACGAGCGCGTCCAGGAGCTGTGTCCCCAGATCGTGGCGCTCGCGCACATGGTCGACGAGCGCTACGCCGAGCTCAAGCACGAGCATTCCTGCCTGGACAACAACGACCTCATCGGCTTGGCCTTAAAGGCGGTGGAGGGCAGCCCCGAGATCGCGCGCGACTACGCGGGGCGCTTCCGTCTGGTCATGATTGACGAGTTTCAGGACACCGACGAGAAGCAGCTCAGACTCATCTCGCTGCTCTCCGGCAAGGACGCCTGCCACCTGACGACCGTGGGTGACGCCCAGCAGTCGATCTACCGCTTCCGCGGAGGCGACGTCGAGGTGTTCCGGGCGCGCGGCAAGGGGCTTGCGACGTCCCAGCACATCAACATGGACGTCAACTATCGCTCCGATCACAACGTGCTGGCGCTGGTGGAGCGCGTCTGCGGTGACGCAGGCCTGCTCGGGGACTTCCTCAAGCTAGCGGGCGATGCCGGCAGGTCCAGCAGGTTCGTGGCGCGCGAGGCCGATGGCACGGAGCCATGCCGCATCCGTCTGGAGGTCGCCGCAGGTGGAAACGCCGAGCTGATGAGCGCCACGTTGGCAGCACAGATAGCCGACCGTCTCGCATCGCTTCGAGACGCCGGGCAGCCAGTGGGCAGCATGGCCCTCCTTCTGGGCACCACCGGAAAGATCGGCCTCTACCTCGACGCTCTGCGGGCAAGGGGCCTGCAGGCGGTGGTCACGGGCGGCTCGTCGTTCTCCAAGACCCCGGAGGTCGGTGTCATCCAGGCCCTGCTGCACACGCTGGCAAACCCGCACGACACCGAGACGGGCCTCTTCCGCCTGCTGTCGAGTGACATGTTCCGTCTCGATGCGGACGACTTCTGCCAGCTAGGCACGCGCCGTCAGGACGTGCTCGAGGCACCCACCAAGCGTCCCGTCGAGCAGTGCTTTGTGACGGGCGACCTCACCCTGTACGGCGACGTGCGGCCCTCGGAGCGCCTGCGTCTGGCGCACGAGGTCCTGAGCAGGGCTTATGCGCGCATGGGCAGCTGGCAGCTTGCCGACGTGTGCCAGGCTGTGGTGGAGGAGAGCGGATGGCTCTCGCGCCTCGAGCGCCAGGGCACCGATGGTCTCTCCGTTGCGGCAAACGTCCTGGCTGCCGTGCGCTACGTGCGCGAGCTGACGGTGAGCCTTGGCCTTGGCGTGGCGCGCGCCGCCGATGAGTTCGACCGTTGGTTGGCGGCGGCAAAGCTCACGCCCGCCAACCTGGTGGGCGACGAGATCGATGCCGTGCGCGTCATGACCATCCATGGCTCCAAGGGCCTTCAGTTTGCCGTGACGGCAGTCTCGGAGTGCTGGGGCAACCCGGAGAAGAAGGGCAGGCTCTCGCTTGGTCGCCTTGACGGCAGCTGCGTGGTCTGCGCCGCACCGGGACCGGGGGCGGGCAGCCTCTCGGATGCCCGCAAGGCATTCGGGGCACCCGATGACGCGGACTCCTGCCGCACGGTTGTCGACTGGGCGACCTTCCTCGACCAGCGCGAGATTGGTGCAGAGGCCGCCGAGAAGGCGCGTTTGCTGTACGTGGCGCTGACCCGTGCCGAGGAGGCTCTGGTGGTGGGCATGCCCATCTCGGGAACCGAAAGGTATTGCTCTCAGTTGGCAATGGGCATGCTGTCAGCGTTTCCCAATATGGACGAGCTGGAGGCGGGCGAGCATGTGCTCGAGGTCACACCGGATGCGCCCATCGAGCTCGAGCGACGTGTGACCGATGCGACGGGAGCGGTGCGCTACGAGCGCCAGGCCGTGCAGGCCAAGGAGGGCCTCGCCCGCGTGATTCGCTTCACGGCACCCAAACGCGGGTCGGGAGATCCCTGGCAGGTCTCGTCGCTGGGCACGCTGGCGGGCTTTGACGGCGAGCTTCCGCAGAGCGTCACGCTGATCCCCCTGCTCGGAGTCGAAGGCGCGCAGCTGGAGCAGACAGACGATAGCCACTTCCTGCTCTATCCGGTCCAGGAGAAGACCTACGCGAGCACTGGTTGGCGTGCACGCGAGGGCACCTTCAGCTACTCGTCGGCACACGCGCTCATGGAGGCGGCGGCAGGTGTGGTCGCGCCTCCTCGCGACGCGAAGGGCGACACAAAGCTGCCGCCCACACCGCCCAAGGCGCAGCAGGAGGCGGAGGTAGAGGGCTCGGCCTACACCGACGATGTCGACAAGGCTACCAACCTCGGTTCCGCCTTCCACGAGCTGGCCCAGACCATGGTGGAGACGGGTCGTGATCACGATCCGGCGCGCCTCGAGGCGCTCGCTCGTACTTGGAACCTCTCTCCACGCCAGGTCAGGCGCCTGCATGAGGCCATCGCCCGCTGGGAGGGCTCGGTCATCAGACGCGAGGCGCTTGCCTTCGAGCTGGTCCGGCCCGAGGTTCCGTTCTTCGTGCAGGTGGAGTCGCGCTACGGCCGCTACGTTGAGGGTGCCATCGACCTGCTTGCGTGCAATCGTGGGGCGACCGAGGCCCTGGTTGTCGACTACAAGACCGGTGACGTGGGTCTCACGCTCGAGCAGATCGAGGACCGGCACCGCATGCAGGCCAACTTCTACGCATGGGTGCTCATGGACCAGGGCTTCGAGGCGGTGGAGTGCGCCTTTGTCTGCGTGGAGGTGGACGATGGGGCAGGTGGCCCGGTGGTCATGCGGTACCACTTTGACCGGGACGCGCCACCTCACATCGGTTAGCGGACGCAGATACCAAAACCATCCTCTCGGGTGCGCGGGCAAGCGTATCCGAGAGGCCTCAAATGGGTAGTATCCCCTTAGGCACATGCCAACTGTCGGGCACCATTTGCCCTGCGTGACCAAGGAGGTCCCCATGTCCGGCAAGAGGAACCATACCCTGCTCAAGCTTGTCATTCTGCTCCTGCTCGTCGCCGTGCTCGGTATGAGCGGCTGGCTGGGACTCAGCTTCAAGCGCGCGGAGGGCCTTCTGGTCGAGGCATCTGCCAGCTACGACCAGATGCAGCTGAACGTCGAGAAGAACGACTATGCCCAGGCCCTCGTTGACGCGCGCACTGCTGCGACGCTCACGAGTCAGGCGGCAGACGAGCTCGATGGCATGCAGTGGGACATAGCGGCAAGGCTGCCCGTGCTCGGCACGGACGTCTCAGCGATGCGCTCGATCAGCGCCATCGCGGGCACGCTCTCCGATGACGCAGTGATTCCCGTGCTCGACGCATGGGACGAGCTGTCCGGCAGCGGCGTTGTGGTGGACGGCCAGCTCGACGCCACGCAGGTGCAGGCAAAGGCCGGACAGGTCGTGCAGCTTGCGCAGGAGATCAGCGACGCGGAGGCAGTGGTCCAGACCTGCAAGGAGCAGGCGGACGCTCTCCCGGTCTCCCACTTTGGCGAGATCAACAGTTGGGCGGATGGGCTGCGCAGCACGATCGATTCCGCTGACGAGTTCGTGGGTACCCTTGCGAGCATCGCAAACGTGGTGCTGGGCATCAACTCCGCCTTCTCGACGTTCACCGGCGCATAGAGCTTGGGCAGGATAGACGATAGGTACGCCGCGAGCCCCTTCCGCCTACGGGCGGAGGGGCTCGTCCTTAGCGGTCCTTTGCGCGTGCGGCGTTACGCAAGCGTAAGAAATGCCTGATAGCCGCGGTATGCCTCGTAGAGGTCGGCCTTGGAGCAGACCTCCCACGGCGCGTGCATCGAGAGCACGGGCACGCCGCAATCGATGACGCGGATGCCGTAGTTCGCTAGGATGTAGGCGATGGTGCCGCCACCGCCCTGGTCGACCTTGCCGATCTCGGCCGTCTGCCACCTGACGTCATGACCGTCCATGCAGGCGCGGATGCGCGCCACGTACTCGGCGTCGGCGTCGTTGGAGCCGCTCTTGCCACGGGCGCCCGTGTACTTGTTGAAGGCGAGTCCGTGCCCCAGGTACGCGGCGTTCTTGGGCTCGAAGGCGCTTGCAAAGGAGGGGTCGTATCCTGCGGAGACGTCGCTCGAGAGCATGTCGGAGCTCATGAGGCAGCGCCTGAGCGCCAGCGTGCCGTCGCCATGGCCGGTCAGCGCCAGAAGCTCGGCCACCACGTTCTCGAAGAAGTGGCTCTGCATGCCGGTGGCGCCGACGGAGCCGATCTCCTCCTTGTCAACCAGGATGGTGAGGGCCGTGCGCGCGGGTGCCTTCTCGAGGGCGAGCTGTGCGCGCAGGCTCGGGTACGAGCAGCTGCGGTCGTCATGGCCGTAGCCCAAGATCATGGAGCGGTCGAAGCCCAGGTCGCGGGCGGGTCCCGCGGGGACCACCTCGAGCTCGGCGGAAAGCAGGTCCTGCTCGGTGATGCCGTAGCGCTCCTCCAGGAGGCTCAGGATCTGGCGCTTGACCAGGTCCTTCTTGTCGTCCTCGCCCTTGATGGCAAGAGGCTTGTGGCCGACGATCACGTCGAGCATCTCGCCCTCGATCACCTTGGCGGCGTTCTTGCCCATCTGGTCGGCCGAGAGGTGGATGAGCAGGTCGGAGATCACGAACACCGGGTCGGTGGCATCCTCGCCCACGACGACGCTCACCACGCTGCCGTCCTTCTTGGCCACCACGCCGTGGATGGCGAGGGGCAGGGTCACCCACTGGTACTTCTTGATGCCACCGTAGTAGTGGGTGTCGAGGTAGGCGAGGTCGTTCTTCTCCTCGAGGGGGTTCTGCTTGATGTCGAGGCGCGGGCTGTCCACGTGGGCGCCGAGGATGTTGAGCCCCTGTGTGAGGTCCTGCTCGCCGATCTTGGCGAGGATGAGCGACTTGCCGCGCATGCAGGCATAGACGCCGTCGCCGGGCTGCAGCTGCCTGCTGTCCTCGATGCACTCCTCGAGGCTGCGGTAGCCCTTGGCGCGTGCCATCTCGATGGCCTCGGTCACGCACTCGCGCTCGGTCTTGTTGCGGGAGATGAAGGTGGTGTAGTCGGCAGCAAAGCCGTCAAGCTCGGCGAGCTGCTCGTCGGTGTAGGTGGTCCAGGCGTTGGGGTGCTCCATGGGGCTCCTTCTTTTGCGGGTGATGTCGTCTTAGCCGCCCTATCGTATCCGATATGTTGCCAAGAGGGGCAATATCTGCCGTTTCCACAAGTCTCGGGGGCTGTCAGGTGGCGGCTGCCATGGTCTGGCTCGGACCGAACAAGCTGTTGCCTCTTCGCGCCGCTTTGCGCGAGACCGGATTCGCGTCCGTCGCCTCGGCTAGAATGAATCCCTACACCACGCGTTCGAAAGGCCCAGCATGGCATTCGTCCATCTTCACAACCACTCCGACTTCTCGATCCTCGACGGCGCCACGCCCATCCCCGGCATGGTAAAGCGCGCCGTCGACCTCGGCATGCCGGCCATCGCACTGACCGACCACGGCTATATGTTCGGCGTGCCCAACTTCGACCTGGAGTGCCGCAAGTACAACTCGGGAGCCGCCGACTACAAGCAGTGGTCGCACGACCGCGAGTGCTTCCAGAAGGGCTGGCAGCTCGACGAGCCTGCGCCGGACGCCCCTGACGCCGGCCCGCACGACCACGTGCACGCCCAGTGGGAGCGTGACGTCGCGGCGTGGCAGGCAAACGGCGGCGAGGCAAACCGCGAGGCCGCGCTTGCTGCCGTGGATGCATGCAAGCCCGCGCCTGTCATCAAGCCCATCTTTGGTTGCGAGGCCTACTTCATCACCGACGACACCATCGAGAAGGGCACGCGCCAGCGCCGCTATCACCTCATCCTGCTCGCCAAGAACGAGACGGGCTACGTCAACCTGATGAAGATGATGTCCAAGGCCGCCAACGAGATGTTCTACTACAAGCCACGCACCACGCTGGCCATGCTCGAGGAGTACCACGAGGGCATCGTCTGCCAGAGCGCCTGCGTGCAGGGCATCATCCCGCAGAACATCCTCGACGGCAACTTTGCTGAGGCCGAGCGCTGGGCCCGCACCTTCCAGGGCATCTTTGGCGAGGACTTCTACATCGAGGTGCAGGACCATGGGCTCGAGTTCAGGGGCGGCTACAACGACCGCTCCCTCGACGAGCAGCTTGTCAAGCTGGCGCGCAAGCTGGGCATCAAGATCGTCGCCACCAACGACTTCCACTACCTCACGCGCGAGGACGCCCCCACGCAGGACATCCTCAGCTGCATCGGCACCGCCGACCAGCTCGACAACACAAACCGCAAGCACATGGAGGGCACGGAGTTCTACCTCAAGACCGAGGACGAGATGCGCCAGCTCTTCTCCTGGCTCCCCGAGGCCTGCGACACCACGCTCGAGATCGCGGACAAGTGCAACTACGAGCTCGACTGGACGCACATGTACCTGCCCAAGTTCCCTGGCCTGGCCGAGGGGGAGACCTCCGAGGAGCGCTTCCGCAAGGAGTGCGAGGAGGGCCTGGCCAAGCGTTACGGGGACAACTGGCGCGAGCTCACCATCGGCGGCGTCAACGTGCTCGAGCGCTTCGAGTACGAGTACGACGTCATCTGCACCAAGGGCTTCGCGGACTACTTCCTGATCGTGCAGGAGTACGTGCGCTGGGCCAAGGAGAACGGCATCGGCGTCGGGCCGGGCCGTGGCTCCGCCGCTGGCGCCATCGTGGCCTACGCCATGGACATCACCACCTTCGACCCGCTCGAGAACGGCCTGATGTTCGAGCGATTCCTGTCCGTCGAGCGCTCCGAGATGCCCGATATCGACATGGACTTCGACGATGAGCGACGGCTCGAGGTCGTGCAGCACGTCCGCGAGCTGTATGGGTCCGACCGCGTGAGCCACGTCATCACCTACTCCACCATCAAGGCCAAGCAGGCCATCAACGACGCCAACCGCGTGCTGGGCTTCCCGGTGTACATGGGCCAGCGCCTCTCCAAGATGATCAGCAACGACCCAAAGGCCAAGCTCAAGTTCGTGCTCAACAAGACCGACGGCAAGGAGGACCTCTACAGCCAGGACTTCCGCGACGCCTACGACAAGGACGCGGACGCGCACCGCATCATTGACGCGGCGCTGGCCATCGAGGGAAAGACCCGCGGCGAGGGCGTGCACGCCTGCGCCGTCCTCATCGCGCCCACGCCCGTTAACGACCACGTGCCCACCAAGCTCGACACCAAGGGCGGCGTCGAGATCACCCAGTACGAAGGACATTCGGTGGCGGACATGGGCCTGCTCAAGATGGACTTCCTGGGCCTGCGCACCCTCACGGTCATCTCCAAGGCCCTGCGCAACATCCGTGCCAACTACCCGAACGTCGAGGACATCGACCGCATGCCCGACGCCGTGCGCGCCACCATCAAGCCCGGCGCCACCTGCGTGGACATCGACGTCGATAAGATTCCCTTCGACGACCCCGCCATCTTTGCGCTGATGGGCCGCGGCCACACGGCAGGCGTCTTCCAGATCGAGTCCGCGGGCATGACGGCCACCATCAAGGGCATGCAGCCGCGCGAGTACAAGCAGGTCGTGGCACTTATCGCCCTCTACCGCCCGGGCCCGCTCGGCGCCGGCATGGTAAGCGACTACATCGACCGCATGAACGGCCGCAAGGAGGTCGCCTTCTACGACAACCGCCTGTCCGACATCCTGGAGGAGACCTACGGCACCATGGTCTACCAGGAGCAGGTCATGCAGAT
>CADAQM010000021.1 GCA_902790135.1 uncultured Coriobacteriaceae bacterium | reverse complement strand
GAGTGGATTGCCTCCTGAACAACGATTTCCGTAAGCAAGTGGTTGGATTCGGGGATTATTTGGGGTCTATCTAATCATGGGGGCTTTTGATACAGCCCCATCGCCGCAACAAAGAACGCCCCGCCACCAGCTGGTGACGGGGCGTGAACAGTAGGGGTGAACCCTCTGTCAGATACGTGCTACTCGGCCAGAGCCTGCTCGACGGCCACGGCGCACGCCACGGTGCAATGCGTACCAGAACGACCCGCCACCCTCGCGGGCGACGGGTCGTTGTGGACGTCTGCACCGCGGCTCCTTCGCCGCGGGTCACTACTCGGCCAGAGCCTGCTCGACGGCCACGGCGCACGCCACGGTGCAGCCAACCATCGGGTTGTTGCCCATGCCGATGAGGCCCATCATGTCGACGTGAGCCGGCACGGAGGAGGAGCCTGCGAACTGGGCGCTGGAGTGCATACGGCCCATGGTGTCGGTCATGCCGTAGGAGGCGGGGCCGGCATGCATGTTGTCCGGATGCAGGGTACGGCCAGTGCCGCCACCGGATGCGACGGAGAAGTACTTCTTGCCAGCCAGCGTGCGCTCCTTGAAGTAGGTGCCTGCCACGGGATGCTGGAAGCGGGTCGGGTTGGTGGAGTTGCCGGTGATGGAGATGTCGGCATTCTCATGCCACATGATGGCAACGCCCTCGCGGACGTCGTCGGCGCCGTAGCAGTTGACGGCAGCGCGCGGACCATCGGAATACGGAATGGTCTGGACAACCTCAAGCTCGCCGGTGAAGTAGTCGAACTTGGTCTGGACATAGGTGAAGCCGTTGATACGGGCGATGATCTGGGCGGCGTCCTTGCCGAGACCGTTCAGGATAACGCGCAGCGGCTTCTTGCGGGCCTTGTTGGCGTTGTTGGCGATGCCGATGGCGCCCTCAGCGGCTGCGAAGGACTCGTGGCCAGCGAGGAACGCGAAGCACTCGGTGTCCTCACCGAGCAGCATGGCGCCCAGGTTACCATGGCCAAGGCCGACCTTGCGATCCTCGGCGACGGAGCCGGGGACGCAGAAGGCCTGCAGGCCGATGCCGATGGCGGCGGCGGCGTCAGAAGCGGTCTTGCAGCCCTTCTTGACGGCGATTGCGCAGCCGAGGGTGTAAGCCCACTTGGCGTTCTCGAATGCGATGGACTGGATGTCCTCGGTGATGTCATACGGGTTGAAGCCCAGGTCGGTACAGATCTTGAGGGCTTCCTCTAGGTCAGCGATACCATACTCAGCGAGCGTCTTGTTGATCTTGTCGATACGGCGCTCATAGCCTTCGAACGTGACTGCCATTATGCTTCAGCTCCTTTCCTTGGATTCGTAGTTACTCTTTGCGCGGGTCGATGGTCTTGGCCGGGGCGTCCCACTGGCCATAGCGGCCGGTGTTGGCCTTGATGGCCTCGTTGGCGTCCTTGCCAGCCTTGACGTCGTCCATGAACTTGCCCAGGTTAACGAACTCGAAGCCGATGATCTCGTTGTTGTCGTTGAGGGCCAGCTGGGTGATGTAGCCCTGGGTGAGCTCGAGGTAACGGGCGCCCTTGGCAGCGGTGCCATAGGTGGTGCCGACCATGGAGCGCAGACCCTTGCCGAGGTCGTCGAGGCCGGCGCCGATGGGCAGGCCGTCCTCGGAGAAGGCGGTCTGGGTGCGGCCGTAGACGATCTGCAGGAACAGCTCGCGCATGGCAACGTTGATGGCGTCGCAGACGAGGTCGGTGTTCAGAGCCTCGAGGATGGTCTTCTTGGGAAGAATCTCGGCGGCCATGGCGGCGGAGTGGGTCATGCCGGAGCAACCGATGGTCTCGACGAGGGCCTCCTCGATGATGCCCTTCTTGACGTTAAGGCTCAGCTTGCAGCCGCCCTGCTGGGGGGCGCACCAACCGATGCCATGGGTGTAGCCAGAGATGTCCTCAAGCTGCTTGGCCTGGATCCACTGACCCTCCTCGGGAATCGGTGCAGGCCCGTGGTATGCGCCCTTGGTCACGGGGCACATCTTCTCCACATCTGACGAATACTGCATGAATGCTCCTCTCCATCACATCACGCATGACCCCCCATAGGGACATGCTGAAGTCCGATTGACGCACAGGGAGCACGCGCAGACAGACGCCCCTTGCGCCTGCCCCTCTCCCTGCAAACCGTGTATGCCAACCCCATGGCATATCACGCAAATAGTGTACGACACGATGTGACACAAACGTCCAACGGATGCGTGGACGTAGTTGGTTGTTCGGGTAACGTTTTCATTCGGCGGTCAAATGCGTTGCGGGACGTGTGCGAGGACGTATAATCGTTCGAATGCCCATAGGCGGCTGTGGTCGGCCTCGCGACGATCGACAAGCCCGCAAAACCGCGCGAGAGGAGATGGCCCGATGATCAGCGAGCATGCGCTTGCGGCCGCGTGTCGTCCCGCCATCCTGGGGCGCGCACGCATGATTGCCCAGCGTGAGGGGCGTATTTGGGACAGAAGCTGCAGCTACGAGGGCAGGCTCACGCACCTATCCGCCCGCATCGACAGCTCCTCTGGCTACGAGGACAGCTACGACGCGTCCCTCATCATCGACGAGACGGCTGACCAGGTGTTTTCCTACGAGTGCACCTGTCCGGCCGCACGGCGCTTCTCCGGGCCCTGCAAGCACAGCATCGCCCTGGCGCTCGACTTCAACCGTAACGCAGACTCCTATGAGGGATTCAGCGAGCTCGAGCATGTCTCGACGTCTCCCGCCCTCGCCGCCTTCCTCAGCCGTACGACGCGCTCCGCACGTCCGCGTGTTGCGGCGGCGTCGGCCGACCAGCCCGGAAGCGTGCGCGTCGAGCCACGCCTCCTGCGCGACAACGACCTCTTCCTCGGGTTGCGCCTGATGGGTCCGCGCGGTACCTACGTGGTGCGTGACCTTGGTTCCTTTGAGGCAAACATCAGCGAGGGCACCTTCTTCGAGTACGGCAAGCGCCTGGCTTTCACCCACAAGCTCGAGGCCTTTGCCGAGCAGGACCGCGACCTGGTGCGGCTGGTGTGCCGCTGCGTACGCAACCGTCGCAGCTATGCCGGAACGCGCGCCTACGGGCACGTGTACACGACGTCCGGCTCGTCTCTGACCATCGGCAAGGAGCTGCGTCTCTCCGGACCGGAGACCGACGAGCTCATCGCACTCCTGATGGGGCGTCAGGTGTCCTTTGAGATGGCGGCGGGCCTGTATGCAGGCAAGACGCGCCAGCTCGAGGTAGTCGACGGCGACCCGGACATCTCGCTCAGTCTTACGAGCTCCGCAGCCGATGCCTTCAGGATCGAGCGTGGCCGTGCGGTGGAGGTCTTTGGCACGGGCGAGCGTGTGTATGCGGTCCAGGACGACCGGTTGTACCGCTGCTCGCCGCGTATGCTGCCCGTCGCGGCGTTCCTGCAGCAGGTCTACTGCAGCCAGGCGCTCGACCTGCTGATGACCGCAGAGGACGCACGGCGCTTCTGCGTGTCGGTCCTGCCCTCCCTAGAGCGCGCGATGGAGGTCGACATTGCGCCCGAGCTCGATGCGCTGCGCCCCGATCCCCTGCGCCTCACCTTCGTGCTGGACTGCCAGGGGCAGCTGGCAACCTGCGATGCCATCGCACACTATGGGGAACGCAGCGTGCGTCTCTTCGACCGCATACAAGGGGATGACGCCCTGTGGCGTGACGCGTCTGCCGAGGCGGATGCCCGTGCCGTGGTGGCGCGCTACTTTACGACCGTGCGTTCCGCGGAGGTGCTGGTCAGCCGGCCAGACGCCGAGTCGGTGGCGCGCATTGCCTACGAGGGCATAGGCGAGCTGCGGCGTCTGGGGGAGGTGCGCGTGAGCGAGGCCTTCGCGCTTATGGCGACGCGTCACCGTCCGCGCATGCGCGTGTCCGTGTCCGCTCATACGGGTCTGATCGACCTCAGGATGAGTGCCGACGACCTGCCGACTGACGAGCTGTACGCAATCCTGGCGAGCTATCACCAGCGCAAGCGCTTCCATCGCCTGCGCGACGGCTCCTTTGTGGACCTCTCGGGAGACGAGCTCGCCGAGGCGGCGCGCCTGGTAGAGGAGCTGGGCCTTTCGGCCAGGGACATTGCCACGGGCAGCGTCAGCATACCCTCCTACAAGGCCTTCCTGCTCGATGCCCTGACCACTGATGAGGAGAAGGACCACTCCTTCGAGGAGTGTCTCGAAGGCTTCCGCCAGGTGGACATGGACGCCTACGAGGTGCCCGCGTCGCTCGCTGAGCGAATGCGTCCCTACCAGGTCACGGGCTTCAGGTGGCTCTCGGCGCTCGTGGACATGGGCTTTGGCGGCGTCCTCGCCGATGAGATGGGTTTAGGCAAGTCCCTGCAGATCATCTCCCTACTGGTCTCTCGCCGCGGCAGTGGCCAGGCGCTGATCGTATGCCCCGCCTCGCTCGTCTACAACTGGGTGGCCGAGTTCGAGAAGTTCGCCCCGCAGATGGACGTGGCAGCGGTTGCCGGAAACGCCCAGGACCGAAAGCGCATTCGTGGCGAGCGGGGCCACGAGGTGCTCGTCACCTCCTACGACCTGCTGCGCCGCGACATCGAGGACTGGGTTGGCGTGCCCCTGTGGTGTGCGGTACTCGACGAGGCCCAGTACGTCAAGAACCACCAGACACTGGCCGCCAGAGCCGTCAAGGTACTTGAAGCCGAGCATCGCTTTGCGCTGACGGGCACGCCAGTGGAGAACCGCCTTTCCGAGCTCTGGAGCATCTTCGACTTCCTGATGCCGGGACTGCTTGGCGGCTACGAGCGATTCCGCGAGCATTACGAGCAGCCCATCGCGGATGGCGACGAGGGCGCGGCAAGGACGCTTCGTGCAGCAGTCGGCCCCTTTGTGCTGCGTCGCCTCAAGTCCGACGTGCTCGAGGACCTGCCCGAGAAGCTCGAGCAGGTGGTGAGCTGCCGCATGGGCAGGACGCAGCGCGAGCTGTATGCGGCGCGCGAGCAGGCGCTGCGCCAGTCGATTGTCGGTGGCGGGCAAGACCTGGGCACCGATCGCATGCAGGTACTGGCCGAGATCACGCGCCTGCGCCAGCTGTGCTGCGACCCGCGACTGGTCTACGAGGACTACGACGGCGGAAGCTGCAAGCTCGACACCATCATGCAGCTGGTGTCGCAGGCCATCGACGCGCGGCAGAAGGTGCTCGTGTTCTCCCAGTTCACGAGCTACCTGGCACTCGTCTCCGAGCGTCTCGAGGCGGCTGACGTGGCCTTCTACACCCTTACGGGAGCCACGCCCAAGCAGCGGCGTGTCGAGTTGGTCGACGCCTTCAATGCCGATGACACGCCGGTCTTCCTGGTGTCGCTTCGGGCGGGAGGCACCGGCCTCAACCTGGTGGGGGCCTCGGTGGTCATTCACGCTGATCCATGGTGGAACGTGGCCGTGCAGGACCAGGCGACCGACCGGGCGCACCGCATCGGTCAGACGCGCGACGTCGCCGTCTACAAGGTCATAGCGGCCCATACCATCGAGGAGCGCATACTGCTCTTGCAGGAGTCGAAGAGCGATCTCGCAGAGCAGTTTGTGGGTACCGGAGGCGGCCCGACGTCGCTCTCTGCGCTCAAGCGCGAGGATCTGATACAGCTGCTGCAAGATGCGTGATCTGTGCGGTGCTCCGCACGTGGCAAGAAGAGAGTGAACGATGGTTGTCTTTGGTGCGTTGATGAATGGCCTCGAGGCGATGGTTGGAGGCCTGATCGGCCTGGCGTTCAAGAGCCGCGTCTCGGAGAGCCTGGGAGACTTCCTGCTCAAGGGGCAGGGGCTCTGCGTAGTCCTCGTGGCCGTCCAGGGCATGGCCGGTGACGGCAACATCAGCGTGGTGACCTTGTCTGTGGGCATCGGCGCGGTGATCGGCTACCTGCTCGACATCGACGGGGCCGTGCGCCGGTTGGGCGACTGGGTGCAGGCGCGCCTCGACAGGCTCTTCGCGGGCAGCACGCGCTTCGGCAGCTTTTCGGAAGGCTATGTCACCTCGACGCTGTTTACCTGCACGGGCGCCATGGCCATCGTGGGCTCGCTCAACTCCGGCCTGCTCGGCGACCACTCGACGCTCATCGCCAAGGGCGTGATCGACCTCGTCGTCTGCATTCCGATGGCCGCGACCATGGGCATTGGCGTTCCCTTCTGCGGGGTGTCCCTCTTCGTGTACGAGTCGGTCCTGAGTCTTGCGGCAAGTGCGCTGGGCCCGATGCTCACAGATGCGGTCATTGCCCAGATGTCGGTCACCGGCTCGCTGCTGCTTTTTGCCGTTGCCACCAACCTGCTGGGCATCACCGACATCAAGGTGGCCAACCTGCTGCCCGCGGCCTTCATGCCCATCGCATTGGTGCCGATGCTTGCCCTTATGGGCATCTAGTCCTTGGTCTTGGGCGCATACGGGGAGTCCATGGACTTTTCGAGGTCCAAAATGGTCTGGACGTTTTGCTCCTCGGTCGAGTTGAGGATTCCCTCGATCTTCTTGAACTCCTTGCTCGTCAGTGAGGGCTCGTACCAGCTCTTGGATCCGAAGTACGTATTGAGATCATCCACCGTGAAGATGTAGCCGTGCCGCGCAGGAATCTCGTTGCGCGCGAGGTAGAGTTCCCAGGTGGAAAGCCCGGAGAGCTCCTCCGTGGTGTAGGCGTGCGTGTCCGAATTCGGCAGGATGTAACCGTCGGATCCGGTGTCCATGGGCTTTACGACCACGGCGCTGCCTGTCTGGGACGCGCTGGGCTCGCTTGGTGTGACGTTCGTCTGACCAGGGCCGCTCGTCTTGCCGGAGCCGCTCGTCTGCCCTGGCGTGGCCTGTACGGACGTCTGCCCGTCGTGGGTGGCGGTGAACTCGCACGTGTAGTCGAGCAGGTCGCAGTAAGACTGGACCGAGTCGGGCGTGAAGTTGAAGACGATGGTCTCGTAGACGGTGTTGACCAGCATCTGCATGGTGGCGTCCGCAGGCGAAGAGCCCTTGCTGCTGCTTCTTGCGTTGACAAACTCGTATTCGCCGTACTTGCCGGTGTACTCGGATTGTCCGGGATACACCGCTGGGTAGGAGTAGGCGCCGCTGCCCTCGATAACCCCGTTTCCGTCCGGTGCCTGCAGGTCGAACTCGAACATGTAGGGCAGACGGTTCTGTCGGTAGTACGGGTCGTTCTCCTGGCTCGACTCGACGCCGCTCCAATGTCCCGCCACCTTCCACGTGGTCTGCACACCGGAGAAGTCCGCCTCCTCGTTCCAGGCGAGCTGTGCACAGGAGTCGCTGCTGGCGGGCCAATGCTGCAGGGTAGCCTGGTAGACTGCCGTTCCCGTGAAGTCACAGTAGGCGTGCTGTTCGTTGACCTCGTAGCTCCGTTCATATGTCAGCGGGTCAGACGAGCGCTCCTCGCCGGGCGTGATGCCGGAATAGCCATACTGGGCCATGTACGCATCGGCATCAGCGGAGGAGATGGACGGTGGGCTCACGATGGCCTCGTCCTGATAGGGGCTCCACCACTCCAGCTGCCACCCGCCCGTCTCGTACTTCTTGAAGTTGAGCTCGGCGTAGACCGTGCGCGTGAGGTCGGCATCCTCAAGCGTGATCTCGCAGTCAAGCGTCTGGGTCTCGTCGGTGACGTCCGCCCTCACGATGTCGATGGATCTGGCGTCTTGGGTGTGGCTCGTGCCATCAAGCTCGTAGCACAGGATGGTGTCGGGCAGAAGATCGCGCAGCTCTCGTTCGGACAGGCTCCCTCCGTTAGAAGAGCATCCGCTCAGGGTGATGATGGTTACGAAAAGAGCGATTGTCAGCCCGAGAAACGATCGCCGCATTGAGCACCTCCTGCAGATGGAGTGAGAGACGTCTCCATTCTATCTGCCATACGTACGGGAAGCCGCATGTCCGCGCCATCGAAGAGCCGAACGTGGCAGACAGCCCCCCGGTCGCCAGGCGACCGGGGGGCTGCGTCAGTGCTATGGAGCAGGGCTTAGCGCGAGTGCCAGGACTCGTCGGCATGGCTCCTGTCGCTGCCGATGGAATGCTTCTTGTCGTCGTCGGTGATGCCGTCCTGCGTGCGGATGAGCTTGCGCTTGATCTTGCCGCCGACCGTCTTGGGCAGCTCGTCCACGTACTCGACGATGCGCGGGTACTTGTAGGGAGCGGTCTCCTTCTTGACCCAGGTCTGCAGCTCCTTGGTGAGCTCGGGCGAGGGTTCGTACCCGCGGGCCAACACGATGGTCGCCTTGACCACCTTGCCACGGATGGGGTCGGGTGCCGCGGTGACGGCGCACTCGACCACGGCGTCATGCTTGACCAGCGCGCTCTCGACCTCGAAGGGCCCGATGCGGTAGCCCGAGCACTTGATGACGTCGTCGTTGCGGCCGACGAAGGTCACGTAGCCGTCGATGTCGCGCCAGGCCATGTCGTGCAGGTTGTAGTAGTCGCCGCCCACGGCTTCCTCGGTGGCCACGGGGTTGTTGTAGTAGCCCACGAACAGGCCGGGCGGGTAGGCGTCCTTGAGGTGCGTGACGCAGATGGCCCCCTCATCGCCGTCTTCGACCTCGTTGCCGTCGTCATCAAGCAGCTTGATGTTGAGCAGCGGGCTGGGCTTGCCCATGGAGCCGGGATGCGGCTCGATCCAGGGGAAGTTGGCGAGAAGGACGGGACCCTCGGTCTGGCCGAAGCCCTCGCGGATCTTCTTGCCGGTGAGCTTCTCCCACTTGATGGTGACCTCGGCGTTGAGCGGCTCGCCTGCGGTGGCGAAGTTCTCGATGCTGGACAGGTCGTAGGATGCCACGTCCTCCTGCAGCATGAAGCGGTACATGGTCGGGGGAGCGCAGAAGGTCTTGAGGTCGTAGTCCTGCATGTGCTGCAGCAGCTTGGTGGGCACGAACTTGAGCATGTCGTAGCAGAAGATTTCGGCGCCGGCGATCCACTGGCCGTAGATCTTGCCCCAGCCGAACTTGGCCCAGCCGCTGTCGGTCACGCTCATGTGCAGGCCGTTCTCGCGCACCTGTTGCCAGTACTTGGCCGTGATGATGTGTCCCAGTGGGTGGGCAAAGTTATGCATGACCGCCTTGGGATTGCCCGTGGTGCCGCTGGTGAAGTAGATGAGCATGATGTCCTTGGAGGTAGTGGCAGCCTCGCCGGTGGGGCGCTGCCAATCCTCGGACGCGTTGGAGAGAAGCTCGTCAAAGGAGAGCCAGCCCTCGCGCTCGCCAGCCACGACCACCTTGTTCTGGACGCTCGGCGCCTTCTCGATGGCACCCTCGGCCTGGCGGCAGACGTAGTCGTCGTTGACGCAGACCAGCATCTTGACCTTGGCGGTGTTGGCACGATAGGCGATATCGTGGGTGGTGAGCTGCAGCGTCGCGGGGATGATGGTGGCGCCGATCTTGCACAGCGCGCTTGCGACCACCCAGTACTCCCACCGGCGGCGCAGGATGCACATCACGACGTCACCCTTGCCGATGCCGAGCTCGACGAAGGCGTTGGCGGCACGGTTGGAGAGACGCGAGATCTCGGTAAAGGTGAACTCGCGCTCCTCGCCTTCGTCGTTGCACCAGAGCAGTGCCTTCTTGTCGGGCTCGACGCGCGCCCACTCGTCCACGACGTCGTAGCCGAAGTTGAAGTCATCGGGCACGTTGATCTTGAAGTTTTCGAAGAAGTCCTCGTAGGAGTCGAAGTCGATGCGGGGGCAGTACTTGTTGAGAATGTGGTTCATGGTGTCCTCTGTGCGTTGGGATGGATGAGGTTACTCGGCGATGACGGTCACAAACCGTGCGGGTACCTCTCCGCCGCAACGCTGCCCGTGCGGAATGGCGGGGTTGAAGTAGATGCTGTCGCCCGGGTTGAGCACGAACTCACGAGTGCCCCACACCACGACGAGCGTGCCCTCAAGTACCAGGTTGAACTCCTGGCCGGTGTGCTGCACCAGCTTCGCGGGCTCGTCGGAGGGGTTGATGGTCACCTCGAGCGGCTGCATGATTTTGTTCTGATAACGGAACGCGAGGTCCTCGAAGTGGTATCCGGGATAGCGCTCCACCTCGCGTCCCTCGCCGGAGCGCACGACCTGGAAGGTGTTGAGCTTGGCGGCGGTTCCCGTGAGAATCTCGGTGAACTCGACGCCAAAGCGCTGGGCCATGTGGTAGATGGCCGAGATGGGCACGTCGGCGCCGGACTCCTCCCACTTGGTGTACGTCTCGAGACTCACCTCGAGGTCGGCGGCCATCTCCTCGCGGGTGACGTCGCAGGCCTCGCGCAGGCCCTGGATACGCTCGCCGATCTCGCGCATCTCCTTCTCGTCTGTGGACATGGCAGCCTCCTCTGATGGTTGGTTTGGCCCGCATGGGGCAATGTTCGATTATAGAAAAACCTAAACGAGGGGCGTATTTCGTCACTGTTTGTCAACATACACGGGAGGCTGGGTCGGCGGATGCTCCCAAATATCTCGCAAAAGAGCCATTCTTTGTTTCGGTTCGGCGAATGTGCTGCGCAGGGCTCATGTTTGGCGGATTTCTTATGGCATAGTCTAGGAGCCGCATTCATGAGGATCTGCGGCACGAGGGGGACCAATCATGATCTCTTTTGAGACTGCGAACATATTGATTGCCGAGCGCGCCCGTGCGTGCGCCCTTGCTGGCGACGTTCGCGTACTTCCCCTACGACTTACGAGCCTCCTCCTGGCCTAGGGTCAGCTGGGAGAGGTAACTGCCGCGCGTTAATGCAGCGGCCTGGCCCATAGGCACCGCCGGCGGATGTACACTCCCCTGTGCGGGCGCTCGCTTGATTGCATGCACCGTTCCCATAGAGAGGAATTCCCATCATGACCCGTAAGATTGACATCCTGGACACGACCCTGCGCGACGGCGAGCAGTCTCCCGGCTGCTCGATGAGCCCTCAGGAGAAGACGATCGTCGCTCGTGAGCTCATCCGCCTGGGCGTCGACGTCATCGAGGCCGGCTTCCCCGTGTCGAGCCCCAACGACTTCCGTGCCGTGTCCGAGGTGGGTTCCATCGCTGGGGACAAGGCCATCGTGGCCGCCTTCTCCCGCGCCATCGAGAAGGACATCGACTGCGCCGCCGAGGCGCTCAAGACCGCCGCACGTCCGCGCATCATCACCGGCATCGGCGTGTCTCCCACTCACATGAGTGACAAGCTCCACATGAGCGAGGACGAGGTCGTCGAGTGCACCACCAAGGCCGTCGCCCATGCCAAGTCCCTGGTGGACGACGTCGAGTTCTACGCCGAGGACGCCGGCCGCGCCGATGCCGACTTCCTCGTCCGCGTGGTGCAGGCTGCCGTCGACGCCGGCGCGACCGTCATCAACATCCCCGACACCACCGGCTTCTGCCTGCCCGAGGAGTACGGCGCGCTGATTGCCGCCGTGGCCGAGTGCGTCAAGGGCATCGACGACGTCAAGCTGGCCGTGCACGCCCACAACGACCTTGGTCTGGCCACCGCCCTCGCCCTGGCGGGCGTGCGCAGTGGTGCCACGCAGGTCGAGTGCACCATCAACGGCCTGGGCGAGCGCGCCGGCAACACCGCGCTCGAGGAGATCGTCATGGCAATCCGCATGCATGGCGACGAGCTCGATGCCCACACCGACATCGTGACCTCCGAGCTCACGCGTGCGAGCCGCCTGGTGAGCCGCATCACCGGGATGAGCGTGCAGGCCAACAAGGCCATCGTCGGTGCCAATGCCTTTGCCCACAGCTCCGGCATCCATCAGGACGGCGTGCTCAAGTCGCGTTCCACCTACGAGATCATCGACCCGGCCGAGGTCGGCGCGTCCGGCTCCGACATCATCCTGTCCGCGCGCTCCGGCCACGCCGCGCTGCGCCATCGCCTGCAGGAGCTGGGCTATACCTTCGAGGACCAGGAGTTCGAGGGCATCTACGAGCGCTTCCTCGAGATCGCGGACCAGAAGAAGGAGGTCTACGACGAGGACCTCGAGTCCATCGTCCAGGAGTTCCAGCGCGACGTGTCCGCCATCTACACGCTCAAGGCGCTGCAGATCCAGTGCGGCGACCCGCTGGTGCCCACGGCCGTGGCCACCATCATCGACGAGAACGGCGAGACTCACGTGGTGAGCACCACGGGTACCGGTCCCGTCGACGCCGCCTACAAGGCCATCGACAAGGTCGTCGGCATCGAGAGCGACCTGCAGGAGTTTGCCGTCAAGGCCATCACGCGCGGCATTGACGCCATCGGCGAGGTTACGGTGCGCATCACGGCGCAGGACGGTCGCGTCTACAACGGCCGCGGCGCCGACAACGACATCATCGTCTCGTCCGCCAAGGCCTACATCAATGCGGTCAACCGCATGATCGAGGCTTCGCGCGCACGCGGCTAAACGAGTTTCGCAATCTCACGGGACCTGGGGGCATCCTCGGTCCCGTGCTCTATCTAGGGAGGGTCCATGCAGACGTTGACTGGCGCACAGATACTGGTGCAGACGCTTGTCGACCAGGGCGTGGACACCATCTTTGGCTATCCCGGCGGGACGGTCATCGACATCTACGACGCACTGTACGACGTCTCCGACCAGATTCGCCACATCGTCACCACCCACGAGCAGCATGCCACCCACGCGGCTGACGGCTATGCGCGCGCCACTGGGCGCACGGGCGTGGTGCTCGCGACGTCGGGCCCGGGTGCCACCAATCTGGTGACGGGTATTGCCACGGCCTTCCTCGACTCGGTGCCCATGGTGGCGATCACCGGCAACGTCGCCGGCAGCGTCATCGGCACCGATGCCTTCCAGGAGCTTGACATCACGGGTGTCACGCTGCCCATCACCAAGCACAACTACTTCGTGCGTGACATTGCCCGCCTGCAGGACACGATGCGCGAGGCCTTCGCGCTCGCCAACTCCGGACGCCCCGGTCCCGTGCTGGTGGACATCCCACAGGATGTGCAGCGGGCGCGTTTTGCCTTCGAGCACAAGGCTCCCGAGGCACCGCGCCCCCACCGTGTGCCCAAGCCCGAGGTGATCGAGGCTGCAGCCTCGGCAATCAATTCCGCCCGGCGTCCCTTCATCTACGTGGGCGGTGGCGTCATTGCCTCCGGTGCAGGCAAGGAGGTCATCGAGCTGGCCGAACGCATCGACGCGCCCATCGGAACGTCGCTCATGGGCATATCCGGGGTTCCCACCACCCATCCTCGCTACCTGGGCCTTCAGGGCATGCATGGCCACTATGCCTCGACGATGGCCATGGATGAGTGCGACTGTCTCATCGCGCTGGGCTCGCGCTTCAACGACCGTGCCACTGGCGACCGCAGAAAGTTCAAGCCGTCGGGCAGGGTGGTACGCATCGACATCGACAGCTCCGAGCTCAACAAGACACTCATCGATCAGGTCGATGTGCGCTCCGACGTCAAGACGGCGCTCGTAGAGCTGCTGCCGCTCGTGGAGAAGCGTCGACATCCTGCTTGGAAGCGCAAGCTGTCGGAGCTACGCGCCTGTGAGCAGGGCTTTGACGACGTTCGCGAGGGTCTCACGCCGCGCGCCATCATGGCGGTGATTGATAGCAACCGCGAGCAGGACATGCCGCTCGTCACCGACGTCGGCCAGCATCAGATGTGGGCCGCGCAGTACCTCAACTTCACGGAGCCGCGCACCTTCGTGTCCTCGGGCGGCCTCGGTACCATGGGTTTTGGCATGGGTGCCGCCATAGGGGCCTCGGTTGCCACTGGCAAGCACGTCATTCTCGTGACTGGCGACGGCAGCTTTGCCATGGACATGGCGGAGTTTGTCACCGCCGTCGACCATGGCATACCGCTGACGGTGGTCCTGCTCAACAACGGCGTGCTCGGCATGGTCCGTCAGTGGCAGTCGCTCTTCTATGGGCAGCGCCACTCCAACACCACGCTCAATCGCAAGGTGGACTACCCGGCCGTGGTCCGTGCGATGGGAGGCGCAGGCGTGCACGTCTCGTCGCTCGACGAGCTCGACGTTGCGCTCGAGGAGGCACTCGCCTCGGACGTGCCCACGCTGATCGAGTGCCCGGTGGACAAGGACGAGTTCGTCACGCCCATGCTTCCTCCCGGAGGCACGATGGACGATCTCGTGTTGAATATGGACGACGTGCGCAAGCGGCTGCAGGGGTAAGCTGTAGGGGATACCCGCGACTGACGTCTTGCATAGGAGAGGCACCCGATGAACATCTACAGCATCGCCATCATGGTCAAGAACGAGTACGGCGTGCTCAACCGCGTGACCAGCATGTTCAGGCGCAGGCAGTTCAACATCACCTGTCTCACGGTTTCGGAGACCGAGACCGAGGACCTCTCCCGCATCACCGTGCAGTTCGAGGCTGAGAACGACCGCGCGCGCGAGCAGCTGGTGGCCCAGCTGGCCAAGCTGCCCGATGTCATCGAGTTCAGGGAGTTCAATCCCGACGAGTCCATCAGCTGCGAGCTGCTGCTCATCAAGATGGCCAACGACCACGACCGACGCTCCGACATGCTCGATGCGGCAGACGCCTTCCACGCGAAGATCGTGGACTACACGCGCGAGTCGATCATCTTCCGCATCGCGGGCACCAGCCGCCGCATCGACAACTTCATCGACCTCATGCGCGACTACGAGATCCTCGAGGTCTGCCGCACGGGCATCATCAGCCTAGAGCGCGGCAATCAGGTGCTGCGCAACGTGCAGACAAACTAGCATCCCCCGACAGGTTGCAGGTGCCCATTGCCCGACAGGCATATATTGGCACCTGCACACATCTCCTAGAGTAGAGACATCTATGGGCGCCTCCCTAGGAGAGGGGATATCTATGAGCAAGATCGTTGTCGTTGGTGCCAACCACGCTGGTACCGCTGCCATCAACACCATCCTTGACAACTACGAGGGCAACGAGGTCGTTGCCTTTGACGCCAACTCCAACATCAGCTTCCTGGGCTGCGGCATGGCCCTGTGGATCGGCAAGCAGATCAGCGGCCCCGACGGCCTGTTCTACCAGACCAAGGAGCAGTTCGAGGCCAAGGGTGCCACCATCCACATGGAGACGCCCGTCGAGCGCATCGACTTCGACGCTAAGGTCGTCTACGCGACGGGCAAGGACGGCACCGCCTACGCCGAGTCCTACGACAAGCTGGTCCTGGCCACGGGCTCACTGCCCATCATCCCGCGCTTCGAGGGCGGCGACCTGGAGAACATCCAGCAGGTCAAGCTCTTCCAGAACGCGCAGGAGGTCGTCGACAAGCTCAAGAATCCCGACATCAAGACCGTCGCAGTGGTCGGTGCGGGCTATATCGGCGTCGAGCTGGCAGAGGCCTTCCAACGCTGCGGTCGCAAGACCCTGCTGGTGGACATGGCCCCCACGTGCATGGCCAACAACTTCGATCCCGAGTTCTCGCAGATGATGGCCGAGAACCTCGAGGCCAACGGCATCGAGGCGCACTATGGCGAGGGCGTCGACCACTTTGAGGGCGAGGACGGCAAGGTGACCAAGATCGTCACCGACAAGGGTGCCTATGACGTCGACATGGTCTGCGTCTGCATTGGCTTCCGTCCCAACAACGCGCTCGTGGCCGACAGCGGCATGGAGCTCTTCCGCAACGGTGCCATCTTGGTCGACCGTCATCAGCAGACGAGCCTGCCCGACGTGTACGCAGTGGGCGACTGCGCCACCATCTTCAACAACTCCCTCTCCGGCGAGCCGGGCTACATCGCTCTGGCGAGCAACGCGGTGCGTAGCGGCATCGTGGCCGGCCACAACATCTGCGGCACCCCGCTTGAGACCCCGGGCGTGCAGGGCTCCTCGGGCATCTGCATCTTCGATCTCAAGATGGTCTCCACGGGCCTGACCGAGAGCGCCGCCGCCCGCGTGGGCGTCGAGGTCAAGACCACCACGGTCACCGATTGCCAGAAGGCCCCGTTCATCGAGCACGACAACCCGGACACTACCATCAAGATCGTCTACGACGCCAAGACGCGCGTCATCCTGGGTGCCCAGCTGGCCTCCACCTACGACATGAGCGGCAACATCAATATGTTCAGCCTCGCTGTGGAGAAGCAGGTCACCATCGACGAGCTGGCGCTGCTCGACATCTTCTTCCTGCCGCACTTCAATGCGCCGTACAACTACATCACGGTGGCAGCGCTTACCGCCGAGTAGGGCATTCCAACGACATCCTCGCTGCACAGACGAGGATGGCCGACCATTGGGGACGGTTCCTTTTGGTCGGGTGGTTAAGCGGAGCAGCGGGGGCGATGGCTTTGACCATCGCCCCCGCTTCGTGTGTGGGCTATTTTGCCCCTTGGCCTAGCGGCGGCGGAAGAAGCCGCCGCGCTTGGCCATGTCTGCGCGGGGGGCGGCGTCCCACGTGGGGGCGACGTGCCCGTGCGTGCGCATGCTCGTCTGGGCGCTGGCCATGGCCTCGTAGGCAGCGGCGTTGCCGATGCCGTCGGCCATGTACTGGCTGGCGCGGTCGGGCCTGATGCCGATGCGTCCGGCCTCCGCGGCGGCGTCGATGTTGGCGCCGAGGAACACGAACTCCCATCCCTTCTCCTGCTGCGCCTCGATCATGCGCTTGACCTCGTCGTAGCTGCGATGCCTGCTCGCGTTCTCCATGCCGTCGGTGATGATGGAGAACATCACGTGCTCGGCGCGGTACTCCTCGGGCAGGATGTGCTGGACGTGGTCGATGTAGCGCACCGCGTCGCCCACGGCGTCGAGCAGCGCCGTGCAGCCGCCCGGCTGGTACTGCCTGCGAGTGAGGTTCTTCACCTCGCCGATGGGCTTGCGGTCCACGAGCACGGTGCTCTTGTTGTCAAAGAGCACGATTGACACGATGCACTCGCCGTCGATCTCGCGGTTGCGCTGCAGGGTGGCGTTGAGCCCGCCCACGGTGTCGTCCTCGAGGCCGCACATCGATCCGCTGCGGTCCACGACAAACACGAGCTCGGTCAGGTTCTTCTTCATGGTTGCTCTCCTCTCCTGGGCGGACGTGCCGCCGTTCCGTTTGCTGCCTTGCAGTTTAGGGAGGAGAGGGGAGCGTTTGGTCAACTGGCAGGTGACATCCGAGGGCCGAGGTCGGTCCCGGCGCTACAGCTCGAGGGCGAGAAGGTCGTCGATGGTCTGGCGACGCACCGCGAGACGTGCCTCGCCGCCGCTCAGCATGACGAGCGCGGGCCTGAGCACGCGGTTGTAGTTGCTTGACATGGCAAAGTTGTAGGCGCCGGTGGAGAGCACGGCAATGACGTCGCCGTGAGCAGGCTTGGCGATGCTGATGTCCTCGGCGATGCGGTCGCCGCTCTCGCAGCAGCGGCCAGCGATGGTGCAGGTGAAGTCTGCCGGGGCGTCCGCGTGGCTGGCGTTGAGCACGGTGTAGGCGCTCTTGTACAGGGCGTAGCGCGGGTTGTCGGTCATGCCGCCGTCCACCATCACGTAGCTGCGGTATCCCTCGATGGTCTTGATGCGGCCGGCTGAGTAGAGCGTGACGCCGGAGTCCGCCACGATGGAGCGGCCGGGCTCCATGAGGATGCGCGGCACAGGGTAGCCCGCCGCCGCGCAGCCGGCGCTGAGGTGCTCGGCGATGGCGGCGATGTTGGCGGCGATGTCCACCTTGGGGTCGTCCTCCACGTACGGCACGGCAAAGCCGCCACCCAGGTTGAAGGTTCCGGCGACAAAGCTCAGCTCGTCGCGGACGTCGCAGGCAAAGGCGAGCAGGCGGTCCACTTGGTCGCAGAAGGAGCTCGCGTCAAAGATCTGGCTGCCGATGTGGCTGTGGTAGCCCAGGACCTCGATGTTCTCGGTCGCGATGGCCTGGCGCACGAAGGCAAGCGCCTGACCCGTCTCGATGGGCACGCCAAACTGCGAGTCGACCTTGCCGGTGTTGATGGCGGCAAGCGTGTGCGGGTCGAGGCCGACGGTCACGCGCAGGAGCACCTTCTGGGTGATGCCGTGGGCCTTGGCCTCGCGAGCGAGGGTCTCGAGCTCGTCGACGTTGTCCACCACAAACTGGCCGACGCCCTGCTCCACGCCATAGGCGATCTCGGCATCGGTCTTGTTGCTGCCATGGAAGTACATGCGCTCGGCGGGGAAGCCCGCGGAGAGGGCCGTGGCGATCTCGCCCGCAGAGACGACGTCGGCGCCCATGCCCTCGCTCTGGACCACGGGGTAGATGCCGCGGAAGGAGAGCGTCTTGCTCGCGAAGAGGGGCATGGAGCCCTCGGCAAAGTAGGCGCCCATTGCCTCGACGTAGGTGCGGCACTTCTCGCGGACGCGATCCTCGTCCAGCACGTAGAGCGGCGTTCCGTAGGTTGCGGCAAGGTCGCAGGCGTCGATGCCGGCGATGGTCAGATGACCCTGGTCATTGACGGCGAGGTTGTCGTAGAGCATGGCGGACTCCTTGTTTGGTTTTGGAGCGAGCCCGGTGCCTGCGGCATCGGGCTCGCGGTGCTACGAGGGCTCTGACAGCGATGCTACATCAAGTGGGCGCGCAGTTCCTCAGCGGAGAGCTGCGAAAGCAGTGCGGGCGGGATGTCGAACATCGTGCGGGCGCCCACCTGGCCGTCCTGGTGCATGCGGTAGGCCGCGCGCGCCACGCTGGCGAGGACGCTACCGGTGAAGTACGGGTTGGAGTCGAGTGCGAGCGAGAACTCGATGGTGTCGCCGAACTCGCCGTTGAGTCCGGTGCGTCCGCTGCGGATGACGCTGCCGCCGTGCGGGAGCCCGGCGTGGTTGGCGTCGAGCTCCTCCTGGGAGACGAAGGTCACCGTGGTATCGTAGTCGCTGAAGTAGTTGGGCATGGTCACGATGGCCTGCTCGATGGCGGCGAGGTCGGCGCCCTCCTCGGCGACCACGTAGCACTCGCGCGTGTGCTTCTCACGGGTGGTGAGCTCGGGGTTCTCGCCGGAGCGGGCGGCCTCGACGGCAGCCTCTACGGGAACGGTGTACTGGCGTGCGTCGGCGACGCCGGGGATGCGACGGATGGCGTCGGAGTGGCCCTGGCTCACGCCACGGCCCCAGAAGGTGTAGTCGGCACCGTCGGGCATGACGGCGCTGGCATACAGGCGGGCGAGGGAGAACAGGCCCGGGTCCCAGCCGCAGCTGATGATGCCGAGGGTGCCGGCCTCGCGGGCGGCCGCATCGACGTTGGCAAAGTGGGTGGGGATGTTAACGTGGGTGTCAAAGCTGTCCACCACGGTAAAGAGCTTGGCGAGCTCGGGGGTCTGCTTGGGCAGGTCGGTTGCGCTGCCGCCGCACAGCACCATGACGTCGATCTGGTCGGTCATGGAGGCCATGTCGGCCCAGGCGAGGACGGGGGTGTCGGTGGCTACCGTCACGCTCGCGGGGTCACGGCGCGTGAAGATGGCGACAAGCTCCATGTCGGGAGCGTTGGTGACGGCGGCCTCAACGCCGCGGCCGAGGTTTCCGTAGCCGGCGATTGCTATCTTCATGAGTCATCTCCTCCTAGGAGTCGATTTTGATAGAAGGAGAATACCCCCACTTTTGCCGCGGTATTGCGTTTGTAACAGGCAGGGAGGGGCATCGTAACAATTGGGCTCTTGAGGTGGTTCTATTTGAGGGTGAGTGCGCTAAGCTGAAGCCAGCGGACGTAAAAGGGGGATTCTCATGGCCGATAAGCTTGGTTGGACCGCCCTTGATGGGCGTACATGGAGCTACGACGAGGGCGGCGTGCGTTTTTTCCTGCTTGCAGGGGCAGAGCACGCCATGTTGATAGACAGCGGCATGCGCACCCACAACGCGCGCGACCTTGTGCGCGAGCTGGTCGACCTCCCGCTCATGCTCGCCCATACCCACTGTGACATCGACCACGTGGGATCCGACGCGCAGTTTGACGAGGTCTGGCTGAGTCCCGCAGAGCTGGTGCATCCCCAGGCGCCACATGAGCTGGACCGCGTGCGCCCGCTCTGGGATAGTGACGTGATCGACCTCGGCGGCCGCGAGCTCGAGGTCATCGAGCTGCCCGGCCATACGCCCGGTTCGCTTGCGTTTCTCGACCGCTCCACTGGTTGGCTCTTCTCGGGAGACCCCATCCAGCGCGACGGTCGCATCTTCTGCTTTGGTCCCATGCGCTCGATGGCTGCCTATATCGTGAGCCTCGAGCGTCTGCAAATGCGTGCGGATGAGATCACGGCCATCTGGCCCTGCCATGCCAGCTGTCCCATCGACGCGAGCGCAATCGGCGAGCTCATTGCCGGCGCCAAGGCGGTTGAGCGTGGTGAGGTGCCCTATACCATGGGCGAGATGCACGGCACGCCCATCCGCCAATACGACGTGGGCGTCTCGGTGCTGCTCTGCAATGCATAAGGCATGGGGAACGGGTGCCTGCCCCTGTTTTCCACGCATGCATCACCTGCATGACGACTCATCCACAATCAGCATTTGTTTATGGCATTGGCGTGACGCTAAACTTAAAACGCAAGCATTCTGCGTGGTGGGGACCACGCTCGAGAGGAGAGGGGTACACCATGGACTTCATGCCTAAGAAGAAGCTCGGTTTTGGCCTCATGCGTCTGCCGCAGCTCGATCCCAACGACTCCGCCGCCGTCGACGTCGAGCAGGTCAAGCAGATGGTCGACCTGTTCATGGAAAAGGGCTTCACCTACTTTGACACCGCATGGATGTACAACGGCTTTGCCAGCGAGAACGTTGCCAAGGAGGCGCTGGTCGATCGCTACCCGCGTGAGAGCTTCACGCTGGCGACCAAGCTGCACAATGGCTTCTTCAACAGCCTCGAGGGTCGCGACGAGGTGTTCAACCAGCAGCTCGAGAAGACCGGCGCCGGCTACTTCGACTACTATCTGCTGCACGGCATCGAGGAGAGCAGCTATCCGCATTACGAGAAGTTCGACTGCTTCGACTGGCTGCTCGAGAAGAAGGCAGCAGGCCTCGTCAAGCACGTGGGCTTCTCCTACCACGACAACCCCGAGCTTCTGGACAAGATCCTCACCAAGCACCCCGAGATGGAGTTCGTCCAGCTGCAGATCAACTACCTCGACTGGGAGAGCGAGTGGATCCAGAGCCGCGCCTGCTATGAGGTGGCGCAGAAGCACGGCAAGCAGATCGTCGTGATGGAGCCGATCAAGGGCGGCACGCTCGCCAACGTCCCCGCCGAGGGCGAGGCGCTGCTGCGCGCGCTCGACCCGGAGCTCTCCATCGCAAGCTGGGCCATCCGCTTTGTGGCGAGCCTGCCCGGCGTGATGTGCGTGCTCTCCGGCATGAGCAACCTCGTTCAGATGCAGGACAACCTCTCCTACATGGACGACTTCAAGCCGCTCACCGAAGCCGAGCGCGAGACCTGCTTCAAGGTTGCCGACATCATCAACAACCAGACGGCCATCGCCTGTACCGCCTGCCACTACTGCACCGACGGTTGCCCCATGCACATCTGCATTCCCGAGTACTTCTCGTTGTATAACGAGGACATGCGCGACGATCTTGAGCACAAGGGCTGGACCATCAACTTCACCAACTACAGCAAGCTGACGGAGGAGTTCGGCCGCGCGAGCGAGTGCATCGCCTGTGGCCAGTGCGAGGCGATGTGCCCGCAGCACCTGCCCATCATCGAGACGCTGGAGAAGGTTGCGGCGCACTTCGAGTAGCGGCGCACTCAACGGGAGGGAATCAACCATGGCCTACAAAGCACAGCTCACCGACAATGCCCGCGCCTATTACGACCGCATGTATCCCGGCGGCACCCCGGGGCTTATCGGCACCGATCCCGAGTTCGTGGAGCGCTTTGCCAACTTCACCTTTGACGACGTGGTGAGCGATATCGACTTGCCCGACCGTACGCGCTTCATGTGCTGGCTGGCCACGCTGCTGGGCTGCCAGGGCGTCGACGAGTTCCGCGTGATGGTGCCGGCGGCCGTTCGCATGGGCGTGGAGCCCGAGACCGTCAAGGAGATCGTCTATCAGGCGGTCGCCTATCTGGGCATTGGCCGCGTGTACCCCTTCCTCAAGGCCGTGAACGAGGTCTTTGCCGAGCAGGGCATCGTGGTCTCCGACGAAACGCGCGCCACGACCGAGCCCACCGAGGAGAGCCGCTACGAGGGTGGCGAGCAGGCGCAGGTCGCCTGCTTCGGCGAGCAGATGCATGGCTACAAGGACCGAGGCAACCCCGACTACCCCTGGATCGCGCAGTGGCTGGTCAAGAACTGCTTCGGCGACTACTACACTCGCGGCGGCCTGACTATTCCCGAGCGCGAGATGTGCACCTTCTGCTACATCGCAGCGCAGGGTGGCTGTGAGCCTCAGCTGCGTGCGCACACGGCCGGCAACGTCCAGTGCGGCAACGACCGCGAGTTCCTGATCAAGGTCGTGAGCAACAACGTGCCGCTCATCGGCTATCCGCGTACGCTCAACGCCATGGCCGTGGTCGAGGAGGTCACCGGCAAGAAGGAGTAGCCGAGTTCAGAGCAGGCAGACATACCGTAAGATGGGTCCGTGCACATTGGTTGCGCGGGCCCGTTTGCTTTGCGTGAGGGGAGAGGGTCGTGAGCACGTCAAAGCCTGCACCCGCAACAGGTGTCATTCTTCTCATGTTGGCAGTACTGCTGGCGGTTGGCCTCAACACCTTTGCCGGACCCTGTCAGCCCCATGGCAGCGAGACGAACGCCTGCTTCTGGGCGTATCGGTCCGTGCTGGGGATGGATGCGGTCTTGGGCGTGCTTTCCGTCGTGCGTGTGTTCGAGCTGGACGAGGGGGAGCGGCGTGGTCTCTCGCTTGCGGCGGCGCTCATGGGAGTGCTCATTGCAGCCACACCCGGCCTGCTCATCGGCCTTTGCGCTGGAACGGGCATGCACTGCCAGGAGGTCATGAAACCGTTTTGTATGGCTGTCGGGGTGGCGGTTGCCCTGGTGGGCGGCATCGACCTTACGCGCCGCCTGCTTGCACTCAGGAAGTAGTGTCCGTGTAGCGGCTTTGCACCATCGTTGCTAGACCCATTGCGCATGATTGACGTATCCTGATGCATAGGATGCATCGATTGGAGCCGTCATGGAACTCAAGACCCTGCGATCGTTTCTGGCTGTTGCACGCGAAGGCAACGTGACAAGGGCTGCGCGCTCCTTGCATATCACGCAACCGGCGCTCTCGCGGCAGCTTGCCGACCTCGAGCGCGAGCTGGGCTGCGAGCTGTTGGTGCGCGAGGCGCGTGGCGTGACGCTCACCGATGAGGGTGTGCTGCTGCGCAAGCGCGCCGAGGAGATCGTCTCGCTTGCCGACCGAACCGAGCTCGAGATACGCACGCCTGCCGCACAGGTTGAGGGCGACGTGTGGATCGGCGGGGGAGAGTCTCAGGTGGTGGGCCTCATCGCCGAGGTTGCCGCTCGCCTGGCCGAGGAGCACCCCGGCATCCACCTGCATCTCTACTCTGGCAACGGCAACGACGTGCTCGAGCGCGTGGACAAGGGCCTTTTGGACTTTGGCCTGATCATGGGCCATGAGCCCGATAGCGCGCACGATGCCATCGAGATGCCCTGGGCTGACCACTGGGGCCTGCTCATGCGCAACGACGACCCGTTTGCCAACCGCGTGTCGCTCACGCTGGACGACCTGCGCGAGCGACGGCTCATCGTCAGCTCTCAGAGCACGGCGGGCAGCAGCTCCACCTCTTCCTTCTTCGAGGAGGGGAACTTCGACGTTGCGGCCACCTACACGCTGCTGTTCAACGCGTCTCTCCTGGTTGAACGTGGGGTGGGCGTGGCGGTCTGCCTTGACGGGATCGTGCGCACGGGCGAGGGCACGCCGTTTACCTTCGTGCCTATCGAGGGCCTGCCAACGGTGGGGTCCCATCTTTTGTGGAAGCGCTACCAGCCGCTGTCCCGCGCGTGCGAGGTGTTTCTGCGCGCCATGCGCAGGCAATGCGACGAGGCAGAGGCGTCGGACGCGTAGGGAGGGGAGCGGCTATGCCCTATGAAGTGCTGGCTGGTCTGCTGATTCCCTTTGCGGGGACCACTTTGGGTTCCGCGCTGGTCTTCTTCATGCGTGATCAGCTATCGACCGAGGTGGAGCGCGCGCTCACCGGCTTTGCCGCGGGTGTGATGGTGGCGGCAAGCGTGTGGAGCCTGCTCGTTCCCGCAATGGAGGCGAGCGAGGCCTTGGGCAAGCTGGCCTTTATGCCTGCCGCGATGGGCTTCTGGCTCGGAACGCTCTTTCTCCTGGCGCTTGACCACGTGATCCCGCACCTGCATCTGGGCGAGGATGCGCCTGAGGGACCGTCCACTCAGCTCGCGCGCACCACGTTGATGGTGCTTGCGGTCACGCTGCACAACTTCCCAGAGGGCATGGCGGTGGGCGTGGTCTTCGCCGGATGGATGAGCGGGGCTTCGACCATCACCCTGGCGGACGGCATGGCGTTGGCGTTGGGCATTGCCATCCAGAACTTCCCCGAAGGTGCGATCATCTCGCTGCCGCTGCGCGCTGAGGGGGCTGGAAAGGCGAAGGCCTTCATGGGTGGTTTCCTGTCGGGTGTGGTCGAGCCGCTGGGTGCCGTGCTGACCATCGTCTTTGCCACGCATCTCGTGCCGTTTCTGCCGTACCTTCTGGGCTTTGCGGCTGGTGCCATGATGTACGTGGTGGTGGAGGAGCTGGTTCCCGAGATGGCCGAGGGCGAGCACTCACACACCGGCGTGCTGATGTTTGCCGTTGGCTTCACGCTGATGATGGCCTTGGATGTGGCCTTGGGCTAAGCCACGCCGCAGGGGTGACCCCGCAGCACATGTCAACTGACAGGTGACCTGCGTCTCGGACGCTTTCCTACAATGGGTCCCATGAGGCACGGAAGATCGAGGTGGGGAGGCACATATGTCCACGAACAAGCGCATCAGGATGTTCAACGAGACGTTGCGCGTTGCCCGTGATGGTTCCTATGGGCTTGAAGGAAGTCCCGTTTTCCTGAAGCGCTCGGACCTCGAACACAAGGCCTGCCGCGTGTTCTCGTCGCAGGAAGTCTCTCGATTGGCCAGCGGGTTCTACCCTCTGAGTGCCCAGCGCTCGTCCAGTCCGTGCGTCATCGAAGTGAGCCCAGAGGACTCCTTTGTCGCGGCGCAGTCGCTGACGTGCGAGGCGGAGCCGGCTGCAAAGCCGCCCCTGGTGCTCAACTTTGCCAACCCCTACGAGCCGGGTGGGGGTGTCAAGCGTGGAGCTCGTGCACAGGAGGAGGACCTCTGCCGGCGCTCGACGCTCTATCTGTCCCTCAGCTCCACGCGTGCCAAGGCCTACTACCGCGAGAACAGGGCGGAGGCATCCGCGTTCTTCACCGACGCGGCAATACTCTCCGAGCACGTGGAGGTCTTTCGTGATGCGAGGGGTCACTATCTGGAGTCACCATATGAGGTTGCCGTGCTGACCATGGCGGCACCGTATTACCCGGACTTGCGTGCCGACGAGATCGGGCGGCTTTCCGTTGTCTTCAAGCAGCGCATACTGGGTCTGTTGTGTCTTGCCGCATGCGTTGGTTACACGAGGCTGGTGCTGGGAGCCTGGGGCTGTGGAGCCTTTGGCAACGATCCCCAGATGGTGGCCGAGATGTTTGGCGAGGCGCTGAAAACGTTCGAGGTCAGCGACCGTGAGGACAAGGCGAGCGTGCTCGGTGCCAATGAGGTCTTTGAGCATATCCGCTTTGCCGTCTTGCCAGGACCTAACCATGACGTCTTTGCGCGGGTGTTTGCTGACTTTTCGCCCGTCGGATAGGGATGGTCTCGGGTGCCAGGGGAATGCGATCAGCGCTAATCGGGATTTGTGCGAGCGAAGGGAGCCGTTCCCAGTGGCCGCAAAAGCCCATTGGCATATGATCGCTTCTCCCACACACTACCCTCTACAATGGTTGCAAAACCACCATGGGTCAGCCTGCTGTGGCTGGCTGGCCACTGGTATCCGCAGATGGCACGGGCTTGCCTGCTTCATGCGTGGGTTATCCTGCAGCATTGTATAGACCTGCCCGCAACTGCCTGGCTGTGGCAGATTCGGTGTGTGAGGCGTATGAGGGGAATCGCCCATGACAGAGGACAAGCTCATACTGGTAGACCTTCTCGACAGGCCTGTTGGCAAGGCCGATAAGCTGCCGTGTCACCAGAAAGGCCTGCTCCACCGCGCGTTCTCGATCGTGCTCACGCGCGAGGGATCTGCGGGCACAGAGGTGCTTCTCGCGCGACGCGCGGAGGGCAAGTACCACTCGGGAGGGCTCTGGACCAATTCGTGCTGCTCGCATCCACGTGTTGGAGAGGAGCTTGGGGAGGCCGTCGTGCGCCGTCTTAAGGAGGAGCTCGGCGTGCGAGACGTTGCCTGCCGCGAGGTCGGAACGCTCGTGTATCGGGCCGTGTTCGACAACGGGCTTACGGAGTACGAGCTTGATCACGTGTTTGTGGGTGCCTACGATGGACCGCTTTCCGCCGATCCCTCCGAGGTGTCTGAGGTTGGCTGGATGGGTGCAGACGAGCTGGTGGCGCAGCTGACCGAGCGGCCACAGGACTTCACCGTGTGGTGCCCTGCCGTGACCGCGCTGGCACTGCGCTCGCTTACGCACAGGTGACAGCGACCCGTCACCTGTCACATCCTAGATTCTTTTGGCTGGTTACCCCAGGTGCTTCTGGATGAAGTCGTCCACAAGGTCCATCATCTGCGACGTCCAGAACTCTGGACCACCATGGTCGGCACCGCGCAGTAGGTAGAGGCAGCTCTCGTGTCCCGTCTCTACCAGGCGCTGATGGAGCAGCACGCTGCAGCGCGTGTTGACGGTGCGGTCCTTGGTGCCATGCACGTTGAAGACGGGTGCGATCTCGGTCTTCTCGTCGATGTTGCAGCGCACCGAGAGCAGCTCGCGCGCTGCCTGGTCCTCGCGCAGGTTGATGCCGCCCATCTCCATACCCTCGGGGGAGTCGGGCAGGTTGTGGTTGGGCGTCGAGGGGTTGGAGTCGTCAAAGGTGAGGTCGGTCGACCCGTAGTAGTTGACGATGCAGCTGACCTCGGCGGACGTGCCAGGGAAGAGGTTCGCCTCGGTATCGTCGTCGTGCATGATGCCCGCATAGACGGCGGTGTGTCCGCCCGAGCTGTCGCCCATAACGACCATGCGAGCCGCGTCCACGCCGTACTCCTGCGCATGCACGCGCATGAAGCGCACGGCGTTGCGCGCGTCCTGCACCGGTGCGGGGAAGCTCGTCACCGAGCTGTCACGATACTGCACGACGGCAATCACATAGCCGCGGTCGGCGAGACGGGCGATCCCGGGCAGGTTGCCGTATACGTCCTGCTGCATCCATGCCGAACCCTGCACGTAGACGATGCAGGGATAGTTGCGCGAGGCGGGGCGCTGGCCGAGGCGAGGGGCCTTGGCGTTTCGGGAGTTGGGGACCAGGATCTGCAGCACACGGTTTACGCCGTCCACGCACTCGTACTCTACGTTGGGGATGTAGCGCACGCCCATCTCGTCACCGGTGGTGTCGAGCCATACAGCACCTTCGATCTCCTCGTCGAATGCCGGAAACTCATCGTACTCCCATGCCTTGACTTCCATGGCTCGCCCTCCCTATGCGGTTTGTTCCTCTATGCCAAGTATTTCTCGTGCCTGGTAAAAGTGCTGGTAGCGCATGCCTTCGCTCTCCTCGATCCTCACGAGGTGCCCGTCTGCCACCTCGGGATGGTCATCGAAGCGGGCGAGGTCGTCGATGATGACGTAGGCCTCGCAGGGATGCGCGGCGAGCCATGCGCCGATCTCGCCCGAGCGGTCGGTGTCGTAGTCGATGGGCGTGGTGTCATAGACCGGCGCGCCTACCTCCTCAAGCTGGCGATAGAGGTTGGCCATGATGGCCTCCACCAGCTCGTTTCCGCGGTTGAGATCCTGGCGCCAGTTGGAGCTCAGCACCACCTTGGCGCCCGTCTCGCGTACGAGCCTCCCTACGTAGGTGAGCGCCACGAGGTCGTACCACTGCGTCTCGGGCCCGCGCCCCAGCAGGTAGTTGAGGCGCACGCTCGTCGGCGTGGCGATGACTCCGTCGATGTCGAGAAAGATGGCCTTCACGAGTGCCTCCCTTGGCTACGCTCTCATGGTAGCCAAACGGACGGTGTGCCGAAGGCGTCAAGTCTCGGAAACGTGCCCTGTGGCCGAGCAGGGGGCGTATCGGATACCATGGTTTTGTCACGCGTTTCTGCGATGGGGGAGGGCCATGCACATCAGACAGTCCACGGAGCAGGATGTCGAGCGCATCATGCAGATCTACGCACGCGCGCGTGAGTTCATGGCGCAGACGGGCAACCCCAACCAGTGGGGGCCGACCAACTGGCCACCCGAGCAGCTCATCCATCAGGACATTGCCCAGGGAAAGGGCTATGTCTGCGAGCACGAGGGCTCTGTGGTGGGTGTGTTCTTCTTTGACCAAGGCCTGGATGTGGAGCCGACGTATGCCGAGATCGACGATGGGGCCTGGATCGCCGGCGGCCCCTACGGCGTGGTGCATCGCATCGCCAGCGATGGCAGCATGCGGGGCATCGGGCAGTTCTGCATCGAGTGGGCCTTCGAGCAGTGCGGACACCTACGCATCGACACGCACGAGGACAACCGCGTGATGCAAAATCTCCTACGCAAGCTGGGCTTTGTGCATTGCGGGACCATCTACGTGTACGAGGACCGCTTCCCACGCCTCGCCTTCGAGAAGGTTTAGCGCGTGAGGCAAGCAATACCCCGGATTTCTCCGTTGTCTACTCGACCGGGTACCTCAAACTCGAAAATCTGAAAGCATCAACAGGGAAAACTCTGTCGGCCAATCGAGTTTGAGGTACTCGCTTAAGTAGAGGATGCGAAAACCGTCGCAATCGCGCAGCTGATGGAAGGCAAAGCCCTCTCGTACGAATGTTATCAATAGCCTACATGCATAGAAAAGGCTGCAAAGAAGGCATTTGTTATGGATCGTCTGCGGGACTAGCATGAAACCAAGAGCATCGGAAGGATTGGAGATTCCTATGGCACACACACTGGTCGCATACTTCTCGGCAACCGGAACCACGGCTCGCGCAGCCCAGGCGCTTGCACAGGCGGCTGGCGCGGATCTCTTTGAGATCCGTCCCGCCGTTCCCTACTCGGCAGCCGACCTCAACTGGAACAACAAGCGCAGTCGCAGCTCCGTCGAGATGGGCGACGAGTCCGCGCGCCCCGAGTTGGCGGATGCAGGCAGCATTGACGGCTACGACACCATCTTCGTTGGCTTCCCCGTCTGGTGGTATGTGGAGCCGCGCATCATTGACACCTTCCTCGAGGCACACGACTTCTCCGGCAAGACGATCGTTCCCTTTGTGACGAGCGGTGGCAGCGGTCTTGGCCGTGCACCCCAGCGCTTCCGTTCCATCTGCCCCGATGCGACGGTCAAGGACGGCAAGCGTCTCTCCGCGGGCGAGTCGGCCTCCGCGCTCGCTGGCTGGATGCGCGAGCTCGGTCTCTAGGGAGTGCACATGAACATCCTCGTTCTGCAGGCAAGTCCCAACGTGCACGGCTCGACCGCGCTGCTCGTCGACGGGTTCAGTCGTGGTGCGCGTGAGGCGGGTCATAAGGTGACCGTGGCCGACGTCTGCCGCATGAACATTGCCCCCTGCACGGGATGCGTGGCGTGCGGGTACGAGGGGCCCTGCGTCCAGCACGACGACATGGGCGCGCTCCGTCGGCAGATCCTCTCTGCGGACATGCTCGTCTTGGCCACTCCGCTCTACTACTACGGCATGACGGCCCAGCTCAAGACCGTTATCGACCGCTTCTGCTCGGCCAACTCCTCCATCACGGGCAGGTGGCTGCGCTCCGCGCTGCTCACGGTTGCGTGGAACGCGGACGACTGGACCTTCGAGGCGTTGGTGGCGCACTACCACACGCTCGTGCGCTACCTGCATCTGCGCGACGAGGGCATGGTGCTCGGCTATGGCTGCGGAACGCCTGGCATGACCAAGGCAAGCGGCTACGTGGAGGAGGCATACCGCCTGGGTGCTTCGCTCTAAGCTGAAGTCACGCAAGTGCATGCTCTACCAATGATGCGGGGCTGCCAGAGAAGTTCTGGCAGCCCCGCGGCATGCCGTCATGCAAGAACCCCTACTCGAACATCCCTGCTGCCGTCTGCAGTTGGTTGATGATGTCGATGTGCTGCGGGCAGGCTTCCTCGCACTGTCCGCACTGGATGCAGTCGCTGGCTTTGGTGCCCTCGCGCGTGGCAAAGCCGTAGTTTCCTTGGCCTTTGTCCTGACCGTAGAGCGCGGCGCGGTTCAGGCTCTCCATGATGCCGGCGATGGGCATGCCAACCGGGCAGTCCTCCATGCAGTAGTGGCAGCCGGTGCACGGCACGGCGATGAGCTCGGCGAGCTTCTCGCGCGCGGCGGCGAGGGTGTCGAGCTCCTTCTGGCTGAGCGGGCTCAGGCGGCCGAGCGTGGCAAGGTTGTCGCGCATCTGCTCGAGGCTGCTCATGCCCGAGAGGCAGGCGATGAGGCCCTCGGTGTTCATGGCGAAGCGCAGCGCCCACTCCACGGGGCTGCGGTCAGGCTCGGCGGCGCGCAGGATGTCCACCACGGGCTGAGGCGGCGTGGCCAGCATGCCGCCCTTGACGGGCTCCATGATGACGACAGGCTTGCCGTAGCTGCGGGCGACTTCCCAGCACTTGCGGCTCTGGACCGAGCCATCCTCCCAGTCGGCGTAGTTGATCTGCAGTTGGATGAACTCCGCGTCGTCGGCATGGGCCTCGAGCACGCGCTTGAGCGTCTCGGCGTTGTCGTGGAAGGAAAAGCCGAGGTGACGGATCTTGCCCTCCTGCTTCATCTCCTTGGCCCACTCCCACATGCCCCACTTGTCAAAGAAGGCTGTACGGCCGGCGCCAAGGTTGTGCAGCAGGTAGTAGTCGAAGTAGCCCGCAGCGGAGCGCTCGAGCGACACGTCGAGCTGAGCCTTCGCCTCGTCGGCGTCCTTGGGGCCGAGCCAGGCGGCGTTCTTGGTGGCAAGCGTGTAGCTGTCGCGCGGATGGCGCTCGACCAATGCCTGACGGATTGCCTCCTCAGAGCCACCGTAGGCCCAGGCGGTGTCAAAGTAGGTTCCGCCTGCCGCGAGAAACTCGTCGACCATCTGCGAGACCTGCGGAACGTCGATGCTACCGTCCTCCAACCTCGGCAGGCGCATGAGGCCGAAGCCGAGCTTTGTCGTTCCCTCTCCTAGATATGCCATAAGGATCCCCCTCCCTGTGGTGTGTGGTGCACAAATGATGCACCTAAGCGCATTGTAGCAAGCACCATGCTGGCCGATGGGGCAGGCTGCGAGCGGGGTGCCGATGCGTAAGGGGCAGCGCGTGCCTTTCCATGTTCTGGAACGGCGTGGCATTGGCGGGCGTCCGATTCTATGCTGGCAACAGCAGAAAGCAAGACCCACGGAAAGGGGAACATCATGAAGAAGGCAGCCGTCATGCTCGCACCGGGCTACGAGGAAGGGGAGTCCCTGTTCGTGGTGGACATCATCCGCCGCGGGGGCTTCGAGTGCGACGCAGTCGGTCTCGAGGGCGAGCGGGTCACCGGGTGCAACGGCGTCACCGCCCTTGCCGACAAGGTCTTCGATGGCTCGCTTGAGGGCTACGATCTGGTCGTGCTGCCTGGTGGCATGCCCGGAGCCGCGAACCTCGCAGCCAACGACGCGCTCATCGAGGCCATCAAGAAGATGGCGGACGAGGGCAAGCTCGTTGCTTCCATCTGCGCTGGGCCGATGTCGCTCGACCGCGCCGGTCTGCTCGACGGCAGGCGCTTCACCTGCTTCCCCACGCGCAAGGACTCGATCGGCCAGGCGGGGGAGTGGGTCGACGAGCTCGTCGTGCGCGATGGCAACGTGATCACCTCGCAGGGTCCTGGGACGACGCTGCACTTTGCCTATGCCTTGGTCGATGCCCTTGGTGGCGACGGGGACGCATTGCGTGAGCGCATGCTGTACAACAAGGTCCTCGGCAAGTAGTTTCGCCGCCATCCGACCGCGCATCAAACGCAAAAGGGGCGCCCCGATGGCTCTGCAATCGGGGCGCCCCTGGTATGCGTGGGCTGCCGCGCGTGCAAGCTCGGCGTTTGGCGCTACTCGTGCAGCGCCTCTCCGTTGGACTCGATCACGGCCTTGTACCAGTCGTAGGAGTCCTTCTTCACGCGCTCGAGCGTGCCGTGCCCGTCGTTGAAACGGTCGACGTAGATGAAGCCGTAACGCTTGCGCATCTCGCCGGTGCCGGCGGAGACCACGTCGATGGGACCCCAGTACAGGTAGCCCATGATATCACAGCCGTCCTTGATGGCCTCCTCCACCTGCAGCAGGTGGTCGCGGATGTACTCCACGCGGAACGGGTCGTGGATGTGGCCGGTCTCGTCGAGGTTCTCGTCCAGGCCGATGCCGTTCTCCACGATGAACATGGGCACATCGTAGCGGTCCTGTAGGTAGTTGCACACGTAGCGCAGGCCCTTGGGGTCGATGGGCCAGCACCAGGGTTCGGGGCTGCAGCCGGTGAGGTAGGGGTTGGTGACCGTGCCGATGGCGCCGCTCGTGAGGCCGCCGCCCTTGCTCGTGGTGGTTCCCTCGGTGATGGCGCGCGTGCTGTACACCTGGCTGCGGTAATAGCTGAAGGCAAAGTAGTCGTTGGTGTTGTTGGCGATGAGCTCCATATCGCCCGGCTCGATCTGCAGCTTGACGTCGTTCTCAGCCCAGATGCGCTTGACATAGCCTGGATAACGGCCCTTGAGCATGACGTCGGAGAAGAACGAGTGCAGGCGCTGCGTGCGCTGCGATCCCAGCATGTCGTCGGGGTTGCAGGTCTCGGGGTAGGTGGCGATGGCGCTCTGCGAGAGCATGATGCCCATCTTGGCGTCCGGGTCGATCTCGCGGCAGAGCTTGACAGCGAGCGCGTTGGCCACGAACTGATGGTGCCAACCCTGGTACATCTGTGCCTGCGTGAGGTCGGCATTGACGACCTCCTTGTTGGTGGGATGGATGTCCAGCATGGCAGCGGCCGCGAAGGGCACCATGCGCCCCACGTTGATCTCGTTGAAGGTCATCCAGTACTTGACCTTGCCCTTGTAGCGTGTGAGGAGGGTGCGCACGTAGCGCTCCCAGAAGTCGATCATCTTGCGGTTGAGCCATCCGCCGTAGTCCACGAGCAGCCCGAGCGGCGTCTCATAGTGGCTGATGGTGATGACCGGCTCCATGCCCAGCTCGATCATCTTGTCGAGCAGGCGGTCATAGAACTCGAGGCCCTTCTCGTTGGGCTCCTCCTCGTCGCCATGCGGGAAGATGCGCGCCCAGCTGATGGAGGTGCGGAAGGCCTTGAAGCCCATGCCCGCCAGCAGCTCGAGGTCGCTCTCGTATCGGTGGTAGAAGTCGATGCCCTCCTCGGAGAGATGGACGAAGTCGTGGGTGAAGCTCGGCTCCCACTTGCCCGTCTCGTCGTTCCACTCGATGTCAGGATGGTTGCCGATGCCCGTCATCACATCGGTCACGTTGAGCTGCTTGCCGTCCTCGAGATAGGCGCCCTCGAGCTGGTTGGCCGCCACCGCGCCGCCCCACAGAAATCCCCTCGGAAATGCCGTTGCCATGGTTTCCTCCCTCTGTTCTCTTCCCTCTGGCTAAGCCCCAGCTTATCAGCGTCTCCATCAAGGCGAGAGGTGGCTTCGCCATACGGCTGTGGGTGTGGAGGAGAAGCGCAGTCAGCTTGAGGCGGGATGCGTCTCCGCCCCAACCCTCACAGGCTCAGGTACGTGGCAGGGATGCGGTCTGCAAGCCAAGTGTCGCTGTTGCCACGGTAGAACCGGATGCCGTCATGCGCGGCACGCAAGGCGTCCACGCGCAGAATTACCGTCTTTCCGCGATGGCGCCTGCCTACTATCAGGGCGGTCTCCACATCTGCGGAGAGGTGCACGACCTGCCGCCCCATGGGAAGCAGGCCCTCGGTCATGATGTCGTCCAAAAACCTCTCCGACGTGCCGTGATAGAGCACCGCGGGTGGCTCGGCGCGCTCGTAGTCGATGGCCAAGGGGACTGAATGTCCGTAGCGTGCCCTGATGCGTCCGCCCTCGACGGCAAAGCGCTGCTTGCTGCCGTGCTCGACCACCTGCATGACGTCCGCCACGGTAATCATCCGTGGCCATCCTCCGCGGCGGTTGAGGGCACAGATGAGCTCGTCCAACGCGACGCTTCCGTCGGGAGCCAGCGTGATGCCGATGCGCTCGGGCTGGTGCCTGAGCGCCTTGGACATCGCCTTGCTCAGGCTGGTGTAGTTGATGGCTGGCGCTTGATCGGCAGGTGAGTCAGGCCGGCTGTCCCTCGGTCGTGTCATCTCACTCGCCATGTTCCTCTACCAGCGCAAACAGCGCCTTGATTCGCTCGGGGGCGTCGTCGCGCATGCACAGGTAGAACGTCACATGGGCCTCGGGGTCGGTGATGGGGATGGCTCGACGAGACTCGTGGCGGCTCGTGTTCTCCGGTGCGTTGGTGGTGAAGGTGAGCAGGTTGGACGTGCGCACCTGCTGCAAGAAGATTGTACGGTCGGGCTGCGATACAAATTGTGCAAAGGGCAGCATGCGGGTGTGGATGTCGTGCCAGAAGCCGATGCCGCCGTACACCAAGAAGGTAAGTCCGTCGAGCTCCGCAAAGGTGAGCGACTCACGGACGTGCAGCACATGGCCCACGGGGACGTTGGCGTAGAGATCCTCGTGCATGAAGCGCTGCGAGCTGATGGTGGGAAGCGAGGGCCGGTATGCCGTGATGGCGAGGTCGCAGGTTCCGTTGAGCAAACGGGAGTCCACGTCCCGCTCGGAGGCTATGTCAGGCTCCACGATGGTGGTGGGGTACTGCTCGAGCACCAGCGAGCTCAAACGCCATGTGGGTGCGGGGGCGACGCTTGCCACGCGGATGGTGCGCTCGCGTTTGGCGAGCGCGGCGAAATCGTCGCGCAGGCGGCGCTCCTCTGCCAATATGAGCCGCGCGTGCTCGAGGGCGAGACGCCCGCTTGCGTTGATCTGCATCGAGTTGCGCGTGCGGTCAAAGAGCGGCTGGCCGAGGTCCTCCTCCAGGCGCTTGAGTGAGCGCGAGAGGGCCGACTGCGAGAGGTGCAGGCGTTCCGCAGCGGCCTGCAAGGTGCCGCATTGTGCAATCTCGTCCAATTGCCGCAGCTGTTCCAGTTCCATATTGACTCCTCTAGATTGCGTTTCATGCAACCTGACTTGATTGACTTGCAGTGTACATTACTGGCAGCTGCTCGCATAATGATGTCAGGGAAAAGGCGCCCCGAGGGGCGAGAGAAGGGAAGTGCATCATGGCAAAGACGTGGCTCATCACTGGTTGCTCCGAGGGTGGCATTGGCGAGGGCATCGCCTGCGCAGTCCTGGAGGCCGGCTACAACGCGGTCGTGACCGCTCGTACCACCGCTAAGGTCGAGGGCATCGTGGCCGACTATCCCGAGCGGGCGCTCGCTGTGGCACTTGACCTCACCGAGCAGGACTCCATCGACGCTGCCTACGAGGCTGCCGTGGCCAAATTCGGCCAGGTGGACGTGCTGGTGAACAACGCCGGCTACTGCTACCGCAGCTCCGTCGAGGAGGCCGACCCCGCGGGTGTCAAGGCCATGTTCGACGCTAACTTCTTTGGCATGGTTGCCATGATCAAGAAGGTCCTGCCGGGCATGCGCGAGCGTCATGACGGCGCCATCGTCAACGTGAGCTCCATCGGTGCCGTGCGCACCGGCGCTGCCTCGGGCTACTACGCCGCCACCAAGGCCGCCGTCGAGCTGATGACCGAGGGCCTGCGCGCCGAGGTCGCACCGCTTGGCATCAAGGCCATGATCGTGGAGCCGGGCGCCTTCCGCACCCACTTCTACGACACCTCGCTCAAGGGCTCCGACAACACCGTGGGCGACTATGCCGAG
>CADAQM010000020.1 GCA_902790135.1 uncultured Coriobacteriaceae bacterium | reverse complement strand
CCCTGGATCGAGCAGCTCGGCTACGAGAAGACCGCCATCCAGACCGTCGGCAACATGCCCTTCATCAACAAGTGGTGGCTCGACTTCCTGAAGCTCGACGTCCCCACCACGGTTGACGAGTTCGAGCAGGTCCTCATTGCCTTCAAGGACAACGCCGACGCCCTGAAGAAGGAGTTCAACATCGACGGCGATATCATCCCGATGTCCTGCATCCTCAACGACGGCGACCAGGACTGCTACGCCCTGATCAACGGCTTCGGCGAGGGCTACGGCGACCCCGACAAGGGCAAGCACATTGCCGTGACCGATGACGGCGAGGTCATCTGCGTCGCTCAGACCGAGGGCTTCAAGAAGGGCACCGAGTGGCTGAACAAGCTCTACAAGGAGGGCCTGATCGACAAGGAGGCCTTCACTCAGGAGTGGAGCACCTACGTGGCCAAGGGCAAGAGCGGCCGTTACGGCGTCTGCTTCAGCTGGGACGTCGCCAACGTCGCCCAGGTCAGCATGGACGAGCTCATCGCCGGCGAGGGCTGGGTGCCCCTGCCCGCTCTCGAGGCTGACACCAAGAACATCACCCCGCAGACCAACTCCTACACCTCTGGCTTCGATCTGGGCCGCTGCGTCATCACCGTCAAGTGCTCCAACCCGCCGCTGTGCGCCGCCTGGCTCGACCAGATGTATGATCCTCTGCAGAGCGCGCAGAACAACTGGGGCACCTACGGCGAGGACGTGCTCCTCTGGGCGACGCCTCCCCGGTCGAGGTCCGCGAGGCCGAGTGCGTCGGTGGCCCGCTCGCCATTCTGGACAGCTACTACGGCGTGTACGTGACTTGCCCGGATGACGCCCAGTATCGTCTCAACTGGATCAAGGACATCTACACCCCCGACATGACCCACAAGTATTGCTACCCCAGGGTGTTCATGACCACTGAGGACACCAAGCAGGTCTCCAACCTCCAGGCTGACATCCAGAAGTGCATCAACACCTTCAAGTCCAACAGCATCATGAAGGGCTTTGACGACGCCGCTTGGGACAAGCTCCAGTCCGACCTCGAGGCCTACGGCCTGCCCGAGTTCCTCGAGATCCATCAGCGTTACCTGACCGCCTACCTCGACGCCCAGGCGTAAGTACTACGGGGAACGGTGCCCGCCCCTCCTCTCTCCCGGGGGCGGGCCCGCCTCGGACATGTAGATCCTGACGAACGTACCGCACGAAGGAGATAAGAAGGTCATGGAGGGTTTCTTCGAGAGCGCACCGCTTGCCGAGGCTCGTGATTACGAGCGTCGGATGGAGTCGTACATCGATCCAGAGTCGCGGCCGTGCTTTCACCTGACTCCCCGCGCAGGATGGATGAACGACCCCAACGGCTTCTCGTACTACCAGGGAGCCTATCATCTGTTCTACCAGTACAACCCCTATGCGACTGCATGGGCTGCCATGCATTGGGGGCATGCGGTGAGCAGGGACCTGCTGCATTGGGAGTACCTGCCTGCAGCCCTTGCTCCTGACGAGCCTTACGACGACAAGAGCGGTTGCTTCTCGGGGAGTGCCATCGAGCTGCCCGACGGTCGCCAGCTCTTGATTTATACCGGTGTCGGTGCAGGCAGGCGCAAGCCCGACGGACGCATGGGCGACCGTCAGACGCAGTGCCTCGCGATCGGCGATGGTGTCGACTACGTCAAGTACGAGGACAATCCTGTCATAGGCAGTGAGAACCTTGCACCTGGTGCCAGCATCGAGCATTTCCGCGATCCCAAGATCTGGCAATGCGAGGATGGCTCCTATCGCTGCGTTGTCGGTGCGACAAACGCCGAGGGCAGCGGAGAGATTCTGCTGTTTGCCAGCGACGATGCGTTCTCGTGGCGCAAGCTGGGCGTGCTTGCGGAAAACAATGACCGCTACGGCACCATGTGGGAGTGCCCGGACTTCTTCGAGCTCGACGGCAAGAGCGTCCTTCTCGTGAGCCCGCAGTTCATGCTCCCCGAGGGACACGAGTTCTATAGCGGTAACGGCACGCTCTGCATCATCGGCCATGTTGACGAGCAGACGGGCAAGCTGGTGGAGGAAAGCCTTCACACCATCGATAACGGCATCGACTTCTACGCCACGCAGACCATGCTGACGCCTGATGGCCGACGGGTCATGATTGCCTGGATGCAGAACTGGGACACCATCACCGAGTCGCCTGATGCAAAGGGCTTCAAGGGCTGGTACGGCCAGATGACCCTTCCTCGCGAGCTCTCGGTGCAGGACGGCAAGCTCTGCCAGTGGCCCGTGCGTGAGATCGAGGCCTTGCGCCACGACCGCGTCAGCTATACGGACGTGCCGGTTGAGGGCAAGGCTGCCCTCGAGGGCGTGAGCGGTCGCGTGATCGACATGCGCGTGAAGGTTCGTGCCCAGGATGAGGCTGACCCCTACCGTGAGTTCACCCTCTGGTTTGCCCAGGACGAGCGCTTCCACTGCTCCCTCAGGTACCGCCCCAAGACGGGCACCCTCAAGATCAACCGCATCCATGCTGGTAGCCGCCGCGCATACGTGCACCATCGCAAGTGCGACATTCCTGGCGCGCCCTGCACCTTGGACATGCGTCTCATCATGGATAAGAACAGCGTCGAAGTCTTCATCAATGGTGGCACGCAAGCCATGACCATGACCATTCCGACCGATCTGTCGGCAGATGCCATCACGTTCTTCGCAGAAGGCAAGGTCGTGATGGACGTTGAGAAATACGACCTTGCCTAGCTGAGGTACGCGACTCAGTGAGCTAAAGAAAGGAACATCATGTCAGAAGTCATTCTGAAGGACATTAAGAAGGTATATGAGAACGGCTACGTCGGCACGCACGACGTGAACATCAAGATCAAGGACAAGGAGTTCATCGTCCTGGTCGGTCCGTCGGGCTGCGGCAAGTCCACCACGCTGCGCATGGTCGCCGGCCTCGAGGAGATCACAGACGGTGAGCTCTACATCGACGGCCAGCTCATGAACGACGTCGCTCCGAAGGACCGCGACATCGCCATGGTCTTCCAGAGCTACGCACTGTACCCGCAGATGACGGTGTACCAGAACATGGCCTTCTCCCTTGAGCTGCGTAAGCTACCCAAGGACGAGATTGACCAGAAGGTGCGCGAGGCTGCCGAGATCCTGGGCATCACCCAGTTCCTCGACCGCAAGCCCGCCGCCCTCTCCGGTGGCCAGCGCCAGCGCGTGGCCATCGGCCGCGCCATGGTCCGCGACCCCAAGGTCTTCCTCATGGACGAGCCTCTGTCCAACCTTGACGCCAAGCTGCGTAACCAGATGCGCGCCGAGATCATCAAGCTGCGCCAGCGCATCAACACCACGTTCATGTACGTCACGCACGACCAGACTGAGGCCATGACCCTTGGTGACCGCATCGTCATCATGAAGGACGGCTACGTCAACCAGATCGGTACGCCGGTCGAGGTCTTCAACAAGCCCGTCAACCTGTTTGTCGCAGGCTTTATCGGCATGCCTGTCATGAACTTCTTCGACAACTGCAAGCTGCTGCTCGAGGACGGCGTGTACTATGCCGAGATCCGCGGTGTCAAGTTCAAGCTCTCCGACTTCCAGCAGAAGGCCCTCAAGGCCAATGGCCAGCAGGCGTGCGATATCATCGCTGGCATCCGTCCGCAGCACATCAGCGTGGGCGAGGGCGAGCTGACCGCCAAGGTCGAGGTCTCCGAGATGATGGGCTCCGAGTACAACATCCACGCCCGCTCTCACGACGACGAGGTCGTCATGGTCGTTCCGACCGTCGGCCTGGATACCGACGTCTCGATGGGTGCCACGGTGCAGTTCACCACCGAGCCCGACCTGATCCAGCTGTTCGACAAGGAGACCAGCAACAACCTCATCTGGTACGACGAGGCCTCCGTCGCCGCCAACGAGCCGGTGTGCAAGTCCTACGACTTCTAAGAGTCGTCCAGCCTCTGGCGAGACGGTGCACGGCCTGTACAATAGGCACCGTCTCACCAGCGTCTCCCTTCCTTTTGGCCCCGCCTTTCAGGCGGGGCCTTTTGTTAGGCGCAGGTGGAGAGTCCAGTGGCACACCAACTCCCACGGAGAAAATGTGCCACTAGTCCGTTTCTACTACGTATTGGAGATAGGCGAGCGACTCGTCCAGACGTGGCGTATTGGCGATGATGCCCAGGTAGAAGGACTCGTCTTCAGGGTAGTCCGCAAAGAGGGGGAGAGCGGTCACGTCAAGGGCGTTGACCTGCTCGATGGTATCCGCCTCGTACTCGTCGGCCTCGTTCAGCTCAATCTCAAGCCTGTTGTCCGAGAGCACGACGGTGTTGGCGGTAAGTAGCTTCTGGGCAGCGGGGGAGAGCGCCTGAGCGCTGGTCTGCGCGTCCTTCAGGTCGAGCAGGTAGCCACTGCCCGAGAGAAGGTCGTAGGACTCTTTGTTCATAAGCACCACGTCGAGCTGCTCAGCGTCAATGGCTGCCATGATCTTGAGCCTCGAGGCATAGGCATATTGATGGGCCTGTGGGTCGGCATCACGTGACAAGTAGAGCTCACGGAAGCAGACGACCTCGGACCTGCGAGGACTCTTTCCTTCGGCTTGGACGAAGCTAGTGGTCAGCGTCTCGTCCAGACGCTCGTCAGGCACCACGTTGACGTACGCGACGTAGAGGAGCGGCTCCTTGTGCGTGATCAGCCAGCGCGCGACAGAGCCAAGCGCGACGATGGCGACAAGCGCCAACACGAGCGGGAGCTTGTAGTAGGCAAAGATGTACTCGGCCTTGTCCCGCGGATTCATTGCACGGAAGGCAGCGCGGTTCGCGGCCTTCTCCTTCTCGGAGAGCCTCATCGTCCGTTGCGCGCGGCAAACTCTGCCATGTCGCCCTCCTCGCGCGTGACCAGTCTGAGGACCGGTGCGAGAAGGTAGGAGCTGAGCAGTGCGCACACACCCTCGCCCATCACGATGGCCGGGGTGAAGATGTTGATGATGACGAGCGCCATGGCCACATGGATGGTAAAGGTGCAGATGGTGCACGAGAGGTAGCGGATACTCATGAGCAGGGCGTTTCTGAGCATCGCGCGGTTGGTGTTCTCCACGCGTGCCAAGAGGGCAAAGACGTAGGGCATCACCATGACGTAGGCGACGGTGGCGATGATGACTATGGCAAGGACCAGGGTCAGAGCAACGGCAAGCGCGCCTGAGGTCGCGGCGGTCAGGTGACGCAGGACGTAGATGTCAGTGCCCAGTACCACGCCAAGGACCAACAGGACGAGCCACAGCTGCGTTGCCTGCTTGAAGTTCGCGCGGAAGGAGCGGAAGAACTGCTGCGTGATGTCACCCTCCCGGTTTTCGGCAATCTTGAGGGTCACGTAGTAGAGGGCGGTGGTTGAGGCGCCGATGGTGATGATGGGTAGCGAGCAGATGGTCCAGAGCAAGTTGAGATAGCAGCCCCAGGCAAGGCGCGACATAATCCTGCTGAACTTGCTCTCGGGCGTGAAGATAGCCATGTCTTACTGTTTCCCTTCCGTACGCTCGGTGGACTGACGATAGATCAGGTCAGTCTGCACGTACATACGGCGATACTCGAGCGTCGGCTCCTGGATGCGGGACATCAGAAGCTCCATGGCGTTATAGGCCATCGCCTGCGTGTGAATGTGAATGGTCGTGAAGGATGGCATCCAGCTGCGCGACTCAGACGAGTCGTCAAAGCCAGCGAGCAGAACGTCACGGGGAACGTCGAAGCCCAGCTTGCGGAGGGACCTCAGTGCGTCGATGAGCACGAAGTCGTTGGCGCAGACGAAGAGCTCGGGCAGCTCATCCAGTGAGGCGATGCTTGAGCTGATTGCGGCAACCTTGTTGTGCTTGATGCAATAGCGCTCGTCAATGGGAAGGTCGGCAAATGCCATGGCATTGCGGTAGGCAAGGAATCGCTCGAGGAACGACTGGCAATGAGTCCAATCACCCACAAAGCCGATGCGCTTGACTCCGCGCTGCACCATGTCATCGACGAGCTGCATGACGCCCGTCGTGTTGTCCATGAGAATCTGGTCGGATTCGAGGTTGAACCCATGTACCCTTGCAGGGCCATCGAAGAAGAGCGTGGGAACCCCAAGGCTGCAGATGAAGCTGCAGTAATCGGGGTCGAACATCTCGATGCAGAGGATGGCGGCAGTGTTCTCGAGCCTGAGCGTAAGGGGCAGCTCGCATGCGGCCAGCTGATCGTGGCTGACACGATGGGTGTTGAGCACGTAGCCACGCTGGGAAAGCTCGTATTGCAGCGCGTCGAGCGTGAGTGAGGCGAAGTGCGAGCGATCGATGTAGACGGTGGTGATCAGGGCAATCTCGTTTGGCCCCTCGACTACGGAAGTGGTCTCATCCTTTGGTTTGAGATCCTGGAAGGCGCCCATGAACGCAAACTGCTTGTAGCCCATCTCCATGGCTGTCTTGAGCACGAGCTCGCGTGTGCTGTCCGAGAGGCCTGCGACGTTGTTGAGTGCCTTGGAGACGGTGTTGCGTGACAGGCCCAGCGTATCGGCGATGTCTTGAATGGTTACCCGTTTAGCCATTTGTCCTCGCTTTCGTTATGTCCATGGTAGCATGGAACATCTTGTTCCCTGTGCATAAAGGACAAATCGGTGTGCATTTGCACACCAAGCGAGGACTCTCCGTCTTCTGGTCTTACCTGGTGGAGTTGCGTCCGTAGATCTCGAAGCCCATCTTGATCTGGCGCGGGATCTCGTCGCCCTTGTCCATGGCATCGAGCAGCATCTTTGCCGCCTCGCGGCCGCTGGTCTTGAAGAAGAGGTGCGCAGAGGTGAGAGAGGGAACGAGGATGCGCGAGAGCTCCGAGTCGCCGATGCCCGTGACCTGCACGTCTTCGGGAACGCGATGCCCATACTCACGTAGGCAGGTGATTGCCCCGTAGGCCATGTCATCTGAGGCGCAGACGATCGTGTCCACATCGGGCACGTTGTCCATGATCTGCTCGCAGCAGAGGTAGCCCGACTCGACGGTGAAGTCGCCCGTGGCAAAGGCGTCCGGCTCCGGCTCGATTCCCGCGGCATGGCAGGCGTCCACAAAGCCACGGCGTCGCATCTCGCCTGCGGCAACGTCATCTTCGCGCACGCCGATGAAGCCGGGCTTGCGACCCTTCCTCAGCGCGAGCTTGGCGATCTCAAAGGTGGCCCGATAGTCGTCGTTGTACACGCAGCAGAAGCCGTCGAGCTGCTGCCCAAGGATCACGACGGGTGAACTGAGTGCCTTCAGGGCCTTGAGATGCTCGGCGGTGATGACCGTGGCGAGGAGAATGATGCCGTCCACGCGTGGGCGCTCGGCGAGCACGTGCAGGCAGCGAATCTCCTCTGCGGGATCGTTGTTCGTGTTGGACAGCAGGGTGTGGTAGCTGGTGCCGACAAACTCCTCGGTGATGCCCGCAAGCATGCGCGACACCGACTGCGAGTACACCTTGGGGATGATGATGCCCACGAGGCTCGTCTTGCCCGTGCGGAGCTGCTGGGCGGACTGGGAGGGGACATAGCCCGTCTCCTGGATGACGCGACTGATGAGACGGCGCTTCTCCTGGCTGACATAGCCATTGTTGAGATAGCGCGAGACGGTCGCACGAGAGACGCCCGCGAGGCGTGCGATTTCGTTGATGTCCATGCTTCAGCTCCAGAGGTCGGTGCCCTTCCCCACATGGTACCCTCAAGTTGTTTAGACGCTGTAACGAAACGTGGCCGAACGGCAGGGCTGTCTTTGAGCAACCTCCCGTTGTACGAAAAGGGGGGGCGGAGCATGACGCTCCGCCCCCTGGCGCAGTCCGTGTTGCCTGGTGCCTACGAGCAGGTGACCTCGTAGCTGTGGTCCTTGAGGTTGGCGTCGAGCTGTGCCCATGCGTCGCCAGAGGTGCGACGGATGGTGAAGGCGCCGTCCTCGCCGCAGGTGATCTCGAGGTCGCCCTCGACGTCAAAGGCGGGATGGCTGTTGCGCAGCTCCATCAGGCGGATGAGCTCCTTGACGACCGGGCGCTCGACTTCGGAGGCGATCTCCTCGCGGCTGTAGTAGTGGCGGTTGATGTTGCGGCCTTCCTTGGTGGACTCGAGCAGCTCGAGGTCGTTCTTGCCGGCGAGCAGGCCGACATAGTAGACCATGGGGATGCCGCGGGCGAACATCTGGATGGCGCGGGCCAGGTCGTAGGCCGCGTCGTCGTTGCCGAGAGCGCTGTAGTAGGTGGTGTTGACCTGGTAGATGTCGAGGTTGTTGTAGGCCTCGGTGTTGTAGATCTTCTTGACGTTGGCGCCCTCGGAGAACATCTTCTCCTTCACCCAGTCGGTCTGGTCGTCAGGCAGCAGGTCCTTGACGTCGACGATGCCCAGGCCGTCGTGGGTGTCGAGCGTGGTGAACTGATGCTTGGGGCTCATCTCCATCCAGCGCTTGAGGTACTGGCCGTCGCCGGAGTACAGGGCATGGAGCGTGAGCACGGGCAGCGCGAAGTCGTACACCCAGTAGCCCATCTCGGAGACCTTGAACTGCATGGTGTAGTGCTCGTGGATCTCGGGCAGGACCATGATGTCGGGACCGAGGACCTCCTGCATGGCGTTGAGCAGGTTGCTCGTGTCGGGCTGCTCGAAGAAGCAGCTGCCGCCGGCGCGCTTGCAGGCGTAGGCAAAGGCGTCGAGACGGATGATGGAGGCGCCGTTGTCGGCCATGTTGCGGAGCGTCTCGTTAAAGAAGCGCTGGGCGCGCTCGGACTTGACGTTGATGTCGATCTGCTCCTCGCCGAAGGTGCACCAGACCTTCTCGGTGGTGCCATCGGCGAACTCGGCCTCGACGTATGGAGCGCGCGGCTTGCGCTTGTAGATGGCGTCGACCTGCTCGTCGGTGGGGAAGCCACCCTCGGCAGCCCAGAAGTCCTTGTAGCGGATGAAGAAGTCGGCGAACTCGCTGTCGTCCTTCTTGGCCAGGAAGTCCTGGAAGTAGGGGGACTGGCGTGAGATGTGGTTGATCATGAAGTCGAACATCAGGTAGCGCTTGTCGCCGATGGTCTTGACGTCGTCCCAGTCACCAAAGTCGGGGTCGACGATGTCGTAGCGCATGGGGGCAAAGCCGCGGTCGGCCGAGCTGGGGAAGAAGGGCAGGATGTGCACACCGCCGATGGCATCGGCAAAGTGGGCGTCCAGCACCTCGTCGAGGTCCTTGAGGTTGTTGCCGAGGCTGTCGGCGTAGGTGATGAGCATGCACTTGTTGCTGAGCTTCATGTGGTCGATCTCCTCCTCGAGGGGCAAAGGCGACGGCTCCTTTGCCTGGGTATGGTTGCTTGTGGCTCGGGTGAGGGGGCCGTCCCCCTCGCCTTGGTTGATACTTCGGACGTTAGTGGGGGACGGTCTCGTTCCAGCCGGGCAGCTCGAGCGTGGGCGCCTTGCCCGCGGCGTCCGCGTACATCTCGGCCATCAGGTTTGCCATGGGATAGGCGACGCCGGCTGTCGCGAAGTCGTTCTTGATGGCCAGGCCTGCCTTCTCGGGACAGAACCAGCGCGAGGCGAAGGTCTCGGCACCACCGTTGGCGAAGATCTCCACGGCCGAGCCGTCAACCATAATTCGCAGGTCAGAGAGGCTTTCAAGCGGGATGGAGCGGTCCTTGCGGCCAGCCGCTGCGCTCTCGTCCAGATAGTGGATGCCCAGGCGTCCGTCCTCGTAGAAGACCTGGAAGCTCTCGTCAAGCGTGAGCGCGCCTTCGCCCTCGATGCCCGTGAGCACGATGTCAGCAAAGCGTCCGGCAAGCTCGAACGCACCCGTTGCAGGCAGCGTGCTTGCCTCGCCGCGCAGCGCCTCAAGCTCGGGTACCGGGTTCTGCAGGAGACGACCGTCAGCGCGACGCGTGACCACGCGTGGCACCGTCATGCAGTGCCACCAGTCGAGGCCATCGGGCACAGAGCTGTAGTAGTCGTCGAAGGTGCCCATCCATCCCACCAGGATGGTGCGGCCGGCATCGTCCACAAAGGTCTGCGGCGCATAGAAGTCGTGACCGAAGTCCCACTGCACAAAGGTGCGCTCGTCGATGACGTCGGTGTCGATGACGCGCTGGCCCTCGGGAAGCTCGAAGTAGCCGGGCGTCCAGCGGTTGAACCAGCGGTCCTGCAGGCGCGGCAGGCCTTGCGGGGAGATGGCCAGGTACTCGCGTCCGTCGAGGCGCACGATGTTGGGGCACTCCCATACGAAGCCGAAGGAGTACTCGGAGTTGATGGCGCGCCGCAGGGTCCAGTCGATGCCGTTCTCGGAGTCGTAGACCAGGCAGAGGCCACGCGTGTCTATGTGGCGCCCGCCAAGGAGCATGTGGCGGCAGCCATCCTGCTCCCAGACCTTCGGGTCGCGCACATGGCAGCTCAGGTGGTCGGGGTAGTCGCTGTTGCGCATGAGCACCTGCTTGGGGCCGAGCTTCAGCATCCCGGTCGCGGGGTCGAGCTCCGCGAGGCAGGTGAGGGTGTTCTGCTCGCGACCTGCATAGACGTAGTCGAAGTCCTTGGGGCTGTGGCCGGCAACGGGATCGACGACGTTGCCGGTGTAGTACAGGCGCAGGAGGTCCTCCCCGTCCTTGCCGGCACCGCGCTCCACGAAGGCGGAGCCGCTGAAGACGCCATGTCGGTCCTCGGGGATGGACGGCTGCAGGGGGACGCCCTCATAGGTCCAGTGCAGCAGGTCAGGGGAGGAGAAGAGTCCCCAGGCCTTCTGGTCGACGGTGGGCCAGTCATGGTCGTACTGATAGAAGAAGTAGTAGCGACCACGGAACTGGCAAAGGCCATTGGGGTCGTTCAGCCAGTTGCGAGGGGAGCGGAGGTGAAAGCCGACCTCCCAGCTCTTGTTGGGCATGGGCTGCCTTTCTCTTGGCGTGCACGTGCTAGGTTGAGCATATGCCTAAAGGTGCCCCCTGAGTGGTGCGAGAACGATTTCACATGATTTGCTCGGAGAGCGGCAATTGCTGTGCTCTCGCATGCGCTGGAACCAACATTTGATGTGCGGCGGGCTGGGCATCTGCATGGCAATCGGGCGGTATTCGTCCCACTCGAATACGTCTCCACTTGCGAGCAAAAAGCACATCATGCAGCCGCTTTGCGCTACGATGACGGTTGTCAGAATGTGGGGAAGGAGGCGCGCGTGATCCAGCTCTATCGATCCTACTGGCGTGAGATGCGTGCCGTGACCGAGATTGTTCCGGGCACTTGGGTCGAGTTGACCAGCCCTACCGCCGAGGAGGCCGCAGAGGTGGCGGATGTCCTCGGTGTCGACCAGGATGACATCCTAGCCGCCATTGACCCCGAGGAGAGGTCACGCGTCCAGACCGAGGACGACTACACCCTCATCGTCGTGGACCTGCCCGCTCGCGAGGAGCGCCACCACGAGCAGGCATACAACACTATTCCCCTGGGCGTCATCGTCACTGACGCGAACGTTATCACCGTGTGCTCGGAGGAGACCTCGGTTTTAAGCTCTCTGCATGATGCTCGCATCCGTGACCTCTCGACCGAGAACAGCCTCGCCTTTGTCTACCGCATCATGCTACGCATCGCCCTGCGCTACCAGCAGGTCCTGGCAGGCATCGACCGCACGCGCATCGAGTTCGAGGAGCACATCGAGGACATCAAAGGCGAGCGCGACCTCATCCACCTGCACGAGCTCGAGTCGACGCTCGTCTACCTGGCAACCTCTCTTCGCGGCAACGCCAACGTGCTCAATCGCATGAGCCGCTACGAGCATCTGCAGCAGCCCGAGGACCGTGACATTCTCGACGACGCCATCGTTGAGAACCAGCAGGCCATCGAGATGGCCCAGATCTACCGCGAGGTCATCGATGGCACGCGGGAGCTGGTGAGCAACCTCATGGACTCGCGCCTGAACCACGTCATGGAGCGCCTGACATCGCTGACCATCATCCTCTCCATCCCGACGGTCATCTCCGGCGCGTACGGCATGAACGTGGCTGGCCAGTGGATGCCGCTCTCTGATGCGGCGCACGGCTTCACAATCATCAACTTCATCACGCTCTTCGTCTGCCTAGCGCTGGCTTTGGTCCTGCGCAGACGCCGCCTTTTGTAGTCGCCAAGTTACAATTGGGGCTGACAAAGGAGGCGCTATGAGCTCATCGGCACAGAATCCTCGTCAGGAAGGCAGCTCTGCGGGAGCTCCCCCCGACCCAACGCAGACAACGGAGAAGAAGCGCGGACTGTGGTGGAAGATCCTCGCGGTCCTTGGGCTGGTGGGTGCCGGCTGCGCATCGGCAAGCTTCATCATGAGCCTGTTGGTCGTCGGCACGCTGTCGGTTGGCGTGGCCTCGTGCACCTCGTCGTGCTCCGATAACCCCATAGGTGACTCCAAGGCTGATGCCGCCTTTATCGCCAGTCGCGATACCACGGGTCGTGACATAGAGACCTTCGACGCCCTGCGCAGCGCCATCGACGCGCTGTACGAGAACCAGGAAGTGATCCTTTCGGGAAATGCCTCGCTTCCCCAGACGACCGACGAGCTGCGTGTCACCCTAACGCAGGGAAGCTGGCCCAAGGATATCCGTGACGAGATGGGCGAGTCGCGCAACCCCCAGACCTGGATTCGTCTGGCGGAGCTTGCCGAGACCTACCTTGAGGAGGAGACCGGCGAGGACTGGCAGGTGGTGGACTTCGCCTATCCGTTCCCCAACAACGGTCCCATTCCCGTGCCGCCGACGCGTGACGAGAGCGATTCTGCCGACACGCGTCTGCTCTGCATTGAGGGCGAGGATGAGGGCCTGTACGCCGTTGTGAGGTACTACCGCTGGCGTGAGGTGGCCGAGTACGAAAACAACCTCGCCGAAGCACGCGAGGACCGTGCAAAGCTCGTAGAGACCTCTGAGCAGCTGGCAGCCACGGGGCTTCTCGGTGCGCGCGACTACGTAATATCGCAGGGCGATCTGTATGTATGGGCGACGGGCGATAACGATGAGCTGCGTGACCCCGAGACGTTCCTCGACTTTGCCAACCGCCTGACGGAGGGGCACGGGAACTACTTCCGCGTGACCCTGCTTGAGCAGGACACGCCCTGCCACATTGGCTACGAGACGCTCTCGTACGAATACCCCAACAATCAGCCGCTGGTGGAGATGAGCCGCGAGCAGGCACGTGAGCTGCTGCTCGACGACGATTACATACGCTATCTCGACGTGGCGTCCGAAGACGAGCTGCTTTGCGGCTATCGCCGTGACGCGGAGGTCGAGACTACTCTCGAGGAGCTTGAGGGCGTGCTTGCCCCCGTGCAGCCTGTGGACTACAAAAACCCGTGGCGTTCGCCGGACGAGGGGAGCGTCTTTGATGAGGAGCTTGCCGAGGCGGCGGCCGAGCGTGTGGGTGGCATCGACGCAAGCTCGGTGATTGCCACGAGCGTCTGCGAGGCAGATGAGCGCGAGCAGAAGGCATACGTGTGGATCGTCCTGCCGCGTGGCTCGGTGCCCGAGACCCCACAGGCGTTCTGTGACCTTGCCAACGGTCTACGCGACACGGCTTGGGAGCAGATGGGGTTTGAGAACGATGCGGCAAGCTGCTACGTGCACGTGTTTGTCGTCGAGCCGGAGGGAATCGGGGGACCTTCGGGTGAGGTATGGAGCTTCGCTGACATGCGAGCGGCGGTGGCAGCGGACCCGCAGGTGCTCGGGAACTGCACCGTCGACGTGTCGCTTTCCGCGTATCCGTCGACAACGGTATGGTCGGACGGCGAAGACCGTCACGACTACGACTGCTACAAAAACGACGTGGGCGGACGTATTTCGCGCACGCGCGCATGGCGCTACGAGTCAGAGGGGTAAAAGGCTACTAAGGGCGTATAACGTGTGTATGGGTCACACGGGCGGAGAGGGGGCATCTGATGGAGCGCAAGGGCACCGATCTGGCAGAGGTCCGCGAGCAGGATGAGCAGCTCGCCTATGGTCATGGCTTCTCCCAACCGCAAAACGAGGGGCGTATGCGGGTGATCCTTGCGGCGTTTGCCGTGGTGGTGGCCCTGGTCTCGTTCTTTGCGCTGGGGAGCCTCTTCACCAACCCCGACACCTTCAAGGGCGTCATGGAGACGCTGGATCAAAAGAAGAGCAGCGTCATGAGCCTGATGGGAGCCTCCACGGGCTCGTCTGCGGCGATCTCGATTCTCCCGGGCGATGCCGGGACGCCGATCGCAGAGAAGCTCGTGGACCTGAGCTCGGACTTTTTGATTGTGCTTGCGGCCATCTACCTCGAGAAGTACCTGCTCACCATATTGGGCTTCGCCGCCTTCAAGGTGCTTGTTCCCGTGAGTTGCGCGCTGCTGGTGCTGGCCGTGCTGGTCTGGCGTCAGCCCCAGGCCCGCGTCTTGATCCTGCGCATTGCCATGAAGATGGCCCTCTTTGGGCTGGCGGCATTTTTGGTGGTGCCCGTGAGCGTTCAGGTCTCGTCCATGATCGAGGGCACCTACGAGGCGTCGATCAACGAGACCCTCGCGGCAGCCGAGCAGACCACCGAGGCCATCGAGGAGAGTGCCGAGGAGGGCAAGAGCACGGATACGGCCAACCCGCTGGCCTTTTTGACCAACATGCCTGAGGAGCTCAACAAGCTGACCCAGAGCGCCCAGGACTCGCTCAGCAACTTCATCGAGGCGCTTGCCGTGATGATAGTGACCTCGTGCATCATCCCCATCCTGGTGCTGGTCTTCTTCCTGTGGTTGGTCAAGATGATCTTGGGCATCAACATCGACGTGCCCTACCCGCCTCTGCGCCATCATAGGAGGCACTAGCGCGATTTGGTTACAAGTTGCCCATGGTATGGCGGTCGGCGAGTATTATCTACCTGACACGTATGGATAGCCCGCTACCACCTACCAGGAGGCACGACATGGCACCAGAGAGGCGCAACAACAACAGGAATGCAGGGCGAAACAACGACCGCCGCAACGAGCGCATCGAGGCTGCAACAGCTCACATTGCCGAGATGGATGCACGCTTTGGCAAGGAGATCGAGCGCTCGATCGCCGAGCTCAAGGTGTATGACGGTGCACCGACCGTGACGGTCGAGGGTTGCGTGCCCGAGGTGCGTGTCGTCGACCAGGACAGCGTGGCCGCCGTTCTCGAGCAGGGACGTGGCATCGCCAATGCCTGCGACCTGGCCGTGCTCGACTTTGCGTCGTTCACCAACCCTGGTGGCGGCTACGACCGCGGTGCCTGGGCTCAGGAGGAGGCGCTCTGCGCGGACTCCACCCTCTTCAACGTGCTGCGCAGCCAGCGCAAGTGGTATGGCGAGAACCGCCGTCGCAACATCAACTGCAACATCTATCGCAACCGCGGCCTGGCCGTGCCCAAGGTGCGCTTCGAGCGCGAGGGCTATCACAGCTACGCCGACGTCATCGTGGTGGCTGCGCCTAACGCGCGTCGCGCCCGCGAGGACTATCACGTGGCTGACAACACGCTCGTGGCTGCCATGCGCGACCGCATCCGCTTTGTGCTGGCCATTGCCGACGAGCTTGGCCACGAGAAGCTGATCCTGGGTGCCTTTGGCTGTGGCGTGTTCGGCTGGCGTGCAAGTGATGTTGCCAAGCTCTTTTTGGAGGAGCTGGCGACGGGTACGCACGTGGCCAAGCAGGTGACCTTTGCCATCCCGCGTACGCGCTTTGACGAGAACCTCGCGCGCTTCGAGCATGCCCTTGCCAAGTTCCCCGAGACCAACGACGAGGCCTACGTCAAGCCCGAGGCGAAGCCCAGGGTTGAGGTCAAGCGTCAGGACGATGACGACGAGGAAGAGGAAGACTGGCGCAAGTACCTGTAACACACCCCTCGCGTATTGACTTAGCGAGCCCCGCATTACTGCGGGGCTCGTCGCATATGCGGCGAGCATGCGCCCGTGCTGCTCATGAGGGGTGCTCACCGATACGCCGTGTCGCTTGCCCGCTAAATAAGGTAGGTCTTTGGGTAGGAATGTACCGACCAGACTAGTTGGGAGTTCAACTATGGCAACGAGGAAGAGCACGACCAGGAGGACGAAGGCGACCAAGGCCGCTAAGGCTGCCGAGGAGAAGATCGAGGCCGTCGAGGAGAAGGCCGAGGAGAAGGTCGAGGCCGTCGAGGAGAAGGCCGAGGAGAAGGTCGTGAAGAAGCCCAGGACTACCAGGAAGAGGGTCACGAAGAAGGCGGCAGCTGCCAAGGAGGGGCCGAAGCCCGAGCCGGAGCCCGAGCCTGCACCCGAGCCCGAGCCGGAGCCCGAGCTTGCACCCGAGCCCGAGCCGGAACCGGAGCCCGCACCTGCACCCGAGCCGGAGCCGGAACCGGAGCCCGCACCTGCACCCGAGCCGGAGCCGGAGCCCGCACCTGCACCCGAGCCGGAGCCCGAGCCGGAGCCCGAGCCGGAGCCCGAGCCGGAGCCCGAGCCCGCACCCGAGCCCGAGCCGGAGCCGGAGCCCGAGCCCGAGCCTGCACCCGAGCCCGAGCCGGAGCCCGAGCCCGCACCCGAGCCCGAGCCGGAGCCCGCACCTGCACCCGAGCCGGAGCCCGAGCCGGAGCCGGAGCCCGAGCCCATGCCTGAGCCGCGCCGCTCCGTTGCCTTCATCGGCTCCGAGTGCTACCCGTTCATCAAGACCGGTGGTCTCGGCGACGTCATGTACGCCCTCCCCAAGGCCCTCGTCAAGCTCAATTGCGACGTCAAGGTCATCCTGCCCAACTACGGCGTGATCAAGGACATCTACAAGGAGAAGATGGTCTACCGCGGCTCCTTCTACATGGACCTCACCGCCGACGGCCGCCAGTTCTACGTGGGTATCATGGAGTACGTCTGGGACGGCGTCGTCTACGACTTCATCGACAACGAGGAGTTCTTCACGCGCGGCAACCCCTACACCAACCTCGTCGACGACATCCCCGTCTTCACGTTCTTCAGCAAGGCGGCGCTTGCGGCCCTCAACTACATGGACTGGACGCCGGACATCATCCACTGCCACGACTGGCAGGCTGGTCTCGTGCCCGTGTACCTGCGCACCATGTTCGCTGGCACCCCGCTGGCGCGCTCCAAGGTCGTCACCACCATCCACAACCTGCGCTTCCAGGGCAAGTACAACATCCCGACCATCAAGTACTGGTCCAACCTGCCCGACGAGGCCTTCAACATGGGCGCCCTGCAGGAGGAGTGGACCGAGGCCAACATGCTCAAGGGCGGCCTTGCCTACTCTGATGCCATCACCACGGTTTCCAACACCTACGCTGGCGAGATCCAGACGGCCGAGTACGGCGAGGGTCTCGAGAACCACCTGCAGTTCCACTCCTACAAGCTTCGCGGCATCGTCAACGGCATCGACGTCGACATCTGGAACCCCGCGACCGACAAGCTGCTCGACGCTCCGTACGGCACCGCCGACGCTATCGAGAAGAAGAAGGCCAACAAGCTCGCTCTGCAGAAGGAGCTCGGCCTCGAGCAGGACGAGGGCAAGTTCGTCGTCGGCCTCATCTCCCGTCTCACCAACCAGAAGGGCCTCGACCTCGTCAACGCCGTCATCCCCGGTCTGATCGACGGCAACACCCAGATTGTCATCCTGGGCACCGGTGAGCCGGAGTTCGAGGACTCCTTCCGCTATTACGAGAACGCGCACAAGGGCACCGTGTGCGCCTACATCGCCTACGATGAGGCCCTCTCCCACAAGATCTACGCCGCCAGCGACGTGCTTCTCGTTCCGTCCAAGTTCGAGCCCTGCGGCCTGACCCAGCTCATCGCCATGCGCTACGGCACCGTGCCCGTGGTGCGCGAGACCGGCGGCCTCAAGGACACCGTCGAGCCGTACAACATGTTCGAGAACACTGGTAACGGCTACACCTTCGACCGCTACGACGCCGGTCTGCTCTATGACGCGATCAATCGTGCCAAGACCCTCTACTTCGAGGATCGCGAGGACTGGGACAAGATGGTCATCCGCGACATGGAGAAGGACGTGTCCTGGGCCAAGTCCGCTGAGCAGTATCGTGCCCTGTACCTGGAGCTTACCCAGTAAATGTCAACTTGATGCCCCGCTGCCCGATGAGGGCGGCGGGGCAAGGGAAGCGGACCCGCACGCCGGGGCAAACAGCGTGCGGGCCCGCTCTTTGTGTCTGATCACTATTGCCTGCACTAAACCCGGTTGCGCTTGAGGTAGGCCGATGACACCGGGAAGGAGAAGTAGGTGTCCGGGTAGGGCTCGTTCTCCAGGGTGAAGTGCCACCACTCGCACTCGTAGGGCACAAAGCCGTTGCGCACCATCGCGCGTTGCAGCAGCATGCGGTTCTCGTACTGCTCGTTGGTGACGTCGCGGTTGTCGGGGTGCGAGAGCTCGCCGAAGAAGTCGAACGGCGTGCCCATGTCCAGCTCCTTGCCCGTCTGCATGTCGAGCAGCGTGAGGTCGATGGTCGACCCGCGGCTGTGGCTCGACCGCGATGCGATGTAGCCCAGGGAGATGGTGTCCTCCTTGTTGATGTCGGGGTAGAAGTACGGCTTCATGCGCACGTCGTTGTCCTCGAGCGCCCAGAACACGAACTGCTTGACCGCAGCCGTGGGACGGTAGGCGTCAAAGACCTTGAGGCGGTAGCCGATCACGCCCAACTCGTTGCTGACGCTCTTGAGCGCGCGGGCGGCCTCCGCAGTGATGAGCGCACATGGCTCCTCGTAGCCGTCAATGCGCTCTCCGATGAAGTTGTATGTCGAGAAGTAACGGATCTCCTGGATTGCCTGGGGGACGAGGTCCGACAGGAGCACGAAGCCCGAGGGGTCCTTGGTGTAGTCGTACGAGCTCACGAGTCAGCCTTTCTCGGCAGCGGGGTCTCTTTTGGTGTTTGGTAGATTGTACGCCCACGGGTTCAAGACCGTCTCAGCCATGTGCCGATTCTGACGAGAGGAACGGTTCGCACAGTGCTTGTAAACAGGGCATTTGCGTCATCGAAACAGCGTTTCTGCGCTCTCGACCGTGGTGACAAACTCGCGTACACTGGGGTGCCGACGTTTCTTTCGATGGGGGGCACGCATGCGCACACGCATGGCTGAGAAGGCGGACTTTCCTGCGGTCATGGAGCTGTACTACGAGGCGTCGGATGCCATGGTGGGCACGCCGTACGACTGCTGCTGGAGACGCGGCGGCCACCCGAGCGAGGAGTTTGTCGCAGGGCTGATCGACGACGGTGCGATGATGGTTGCGATGGATGGCGAGCAGGTCATAGGGGCAGTGGGAATCGATCACGATCTCGGACACGACTACGGGAGGCTTCCCTGGCTGGTAGATGTGGCCGAGGAACAAACCGCAGTAATCCACCTGCTGGTCATCGACCAGGCTTGGCGTGGGCGTGGCCTGTCCCGCGAGCTTCTCCTGGCATGCCTCGATGAGTCGCGGGTGCGCGGATTGATCTCGGCACGCCTCGATGCGACAGCAAACAACAAGCCAGCCATCTGCCTCTACGAGAGCGAGGGCTTTGAGATCGTGGGCGCGGACTCGGTAGACGTGGGCTTTGAGGAACCGGTGCCCTTTGTGGTGATGGAGCTCGTGCTGTAGGCAGCCCTATGGGGCTTGTGACTGCCGTAAACCCGATTGTTTGCGCCCGAAAGGCGCGGTGTACTTTATCGGGTACCTCAAACTCGACAGTCCTGAGATGTCAACAGGGAAAACGTCTTCTGTCAATCGAGTTTGAGGCACCCGGTAAAGTACACGCTCTCAATGGACATGGTTTCTGGCGCCTAATGGCGCTGGAAAAGCGTTTCGTGGAGCGAATTGTACTTGTCGGAGAGGTTGACCAGGACGGCCTCGCGCGTCACGGGCACGTGCATGATGCCCATGGGCCACATGTGGCAGCGGATGACGTGCTGGGTCTGCTCGTCCACGTCAAAGTGTGCGACGGCGTTGCGGCAGGCGCGCTCTGCGTGGCGATAGCTGTGCCGCCAGCCGGCACCATGCCAATCGTAGAGGAAGAAGTCGTGCAGCAAGGCACCAACGAGCATCGTCTTTGTGTCTACGTTCAGGTGCAGCTTGCGGGAAAGCCAGAGACTCGTCCGTGCGACGTTCATGCAATGGGAGAGTGTGCTCACCGTGCCGTGTTGCGTGTACGAGGCCATCTGTCTCACGGCATCGTCCGCGAGATACGGCGCGAGTGTCGTGTTGAGGGCTTGCTGGTCTTCTTTGGTGAGGCGCATGAGGGTCCTTGCGAGAACGAGTTGACTGAACGCTACGAATGTACCCCTCTGTCTGCGCTTTCAAACGTTTGTCAAAATCTCGTCAGAATGGGGCGGAGTCCTGCGTCAGAGCTCCGCCCGTGGTACCGAGCTATGCCTACTCGGCGGGAATCTCAAGCTCCACGTCGGTGAACTGGGTGTCGTAGTCGTCGCAATAGATGTCTGGAACGACCAGCTTGAAGGCGGTGCCTGGCTCGATGGCGGGGAAGACCAGGATTCCGTTGGTCTTTGCGCCTGCCGAGATATCGTAGCTCAGCTCGGGATAGTTGCCCTCGTAGGTGGAGGAGCTGCTGCTGTCCTGCTCAATCTGCTGACCGTCTGCGATGATGCGAATCTCGTATACGCCGCAGGAGACGCTATCCGACCTGTCGTTGGAGATGGTGAGATAGACACGGGTCTCCGCCTCGGCAAACTCCACCTTGTCGCAAGTGACCGTCACGTCGTTCTGCGAAGCGGTGACGGCAGGCTCGATGGAGGCAATCGTCGGCACGGCAACGTCGATGTAGTTGGACTTGGTGATCTCAGCATTGGTGATGAGCGGCAGAGTGAGGCTGCCACCAAGTGCGTTCTCACCATCAAAGCTGCCGCTGATCATGCCGTCTACCAGGATGTACTCTCCGTCGGCAAAGCTCTCCGTCGTGCTGCTATGGATGATGTAGGTCCTGTCGTAGGTCTGTATGTCGTAGTAAGCCTGAAGTGCCGTGAGGTCACCGTCCTTCTCCGAGGAGCCGAGCGTCTTGCCGGGCAGCTTGACCCACTTGCCCGTGTAGTCGTCCGGGTTCGTGAACATGGCGTCGATGTCCGCCTCGTCGAGGTAAACCCTCTCCTCGGGTGCGGCGTTGGGCTGGGCGCCCTCGCCGCCACAACCGACAAGCGCCAATGCGGTGACGGTGCATGCGGCTCCTGCGAAAAGCTGCCTTCGGCTGATGGTAATGCTCATGACAATCTCCTTTGCTCTTGTGGCCACGCAGTATTGGATGCCGCGTGGCGCATTGCTGCCAGAACACTCACAAGGGAACGTACGATTAAGGTCGGACATTATTTGCGTGAGCCCCATGCAGACTGTCACTCCTGTTCCGCGCTGCTCTCGATGCCGTAGAATTGGCAGAACCATCTGGTGGCTCTGTTGTCGTTTGAGAGCTGGGAAGGCGGCACATGGTAGAGATAAGGGCATACGAGCAGCGCGACGTGGCGGGCATGGTCGCAGCTTGGAATGAGGTCGTGCGCGATGGCGTGGCGTTTCCGCAGCTAGACGAGCTAACCTTGCCAGAGGGCACGGAGTTCTTCGCGGCGCAGACCTATTGCGGCGTAGCGGTCGAGCGGGGCGAGGTGCTCGGGCTCTACATCCTGCATCCCAACAATGTCGGTCGCTGCGGACACATTGCCAACACCAGCTACGCGGTGGCGTCGCCCGCGCGCGGTAGGGGCGTGGGTCGTGCGCTCGTCGAGGATTCGCTCGTGCAGGCAAAGGCACACGGCTTCAGGCTGCTCCAGTTCAACGCCGTCGTGGCGACAAACGCTGTGGCGCGCCACATCTACGAGAGCCTGGGTTTTGTGCAGCTAGGTATCATACCCGGCGGTTTTCTTCTGCCTGATGGCAGCTACGTCGACATCTGTCCGTACTACCACGAGCTCTGAGAGACGTCCGGGCTTGGCTCGAGCGACTCTGTATGGCTATAGGACGCACTCGTACATATCGAAGTCGGCGAGACCGGTGTCCTCGTAGTAGATCTGCTGCGTGCCGACTAGGACAAAGCCCTCCTGTAGGTAGATGCGACTGGCAGCGAGGTTTCCCGGAACCACGTCCAAATGAATGACCCGCATTCCCATCTCGCGGCTCAGGCGAATGGCCTCGCGCACCATCTGCGCGCCTGTCTGATGCCCACGTGCTCGTGGATGCACGCAAAGCAGGTGGATAACTGCGATTTCGTCGTCAGCGGCTGGCGTGATCCAGGGGACCTCCGCGTACTCCTCGTCCTCATGCGCGACCAGCGCCATGCCCGCCACGGGAGTGTCATCGAGCCAACCCACGTAGAGCTCGCCCGCCTCGATGTGGTTGCGCACGTCATCTGCGGTGGGATAGACGCCCAGCGTCCACTTTGGCCCGTAGGGGTCGTATGCCTGATGCTCGCAAACGTCTACGTACAGCTGCCAGACAGCATCAAAGTCTGTGATTGTGCAGCGGGTAATGGCATCAAGCATGGCAGGCGCTCCTCGTCGCTAGGCTTCTCAAGGCAAAGCCTATCACGTTGTTGGAAGGACATTCGAGATAGAGCCCTTCCCGGGTCCGTCACAGTAACCGCAGCACGCAGGCGTTACACCACACTGGAAAGCTGACACGTTGCCTGACGAGCACAGGGGAGGGGCCCCTCATGCCTTACAACGCGCTTCTCAAGATGCGGGAGATCAACCGCGATCGCTACGGGATCACGGACTCGGTCACCATCCCCGACCTACCCGCCGCGACGCGCAATGCAGATCTCGGAGAACGAGCACAAGCGCTGGTTTGCCGAGAAGGTCGACTTGGGCTGGCGTTTGGGGACCGCCCACGTGGGCGCTCTTGGCGGGAAGGACGACAAGGTGATGCGCGAGTGCACCCGTCTGCACCATGACCTCGTCCCGTTTGTCGAGCTCAGCGACATCGACCAGTTCAAGGACTCTGCGCCAATGCTCAAGATGCTCGAGCTCATTCACGAGTTCGAGGGCCTCTCGATTTATCGCATGTAAGGTCTGGCCCAGGAAAGGAATCCGTCTCCAACGGTCAGACGCGCCTAGCGCCGCGCCCAGGGGGCAAATGCACGGTGGATCTCGTGGATTGAGCAGCACTTGTCTGCCGCCACGAGAACCCACCCCTCGATGCTGTGCGGAGGAATGTGTCCGATTGGCCACATGTGCCTGAGTATCGCGTCGGCCTGCAACTCGGAGACCCCAAACTCCTCCCGTGCGATGCGGCTGCCCTCCTGCGGATGGGTGTAGGCCTTTATGCGCGAGGGGCTGAGAAACACCTCGTCCTCGGTCATGCCGATGTCGTGCAGCAGGCTGGCGCGGACAGTCTCCCTCTCGTTGACGGAAACGCCGCGACGCGAAAGCCACCGCGAGATCCTGAGGGCATAGCCAGCGGTGTCGAGGCTGTGCTGGGCGATGGTCCCCTTCTTGTGATGGTGGGGGACTCGCCAGGCCTTCTCGAAACGCTCGGACAGGACGATGTCCTCGCCGATGCTCATGACGTCCTTTTGCAGCTGCTGGCGCGTGGCGTTCATGGCCGTTATCTCGGGCTCCTCGTGCGTGATAGGCGATTGCTACTAGTAATGCTTCCCGAAAAGCGGGGCATCTGGCCCACGCCACGCGAAACCCCCACAGACCATCCATGGATGTGTGGGGGTTGCTTTGTGCGGATGAGCTTGGGGTGGTCGCAGTCGCTAGGCCTTGCGAATCGGGTGCCGGATGACGGTCTTCATCTTGGCAGGGTTTGCCTTGCGCGGATCGGAGAGATAGATCTCGTGGTGGCGACGCACGTCGGAGAAGTCTGGCACAAAGCCTTGCGCCTCAGCAAACTCATGCATGGCAGCAACCGTGGCGGGCTCGTCGTCGTAGGGACCCACATGCATGCACTGCACGCAGAGGCCCTCGTCGACCTCGACAAAACTCACTGGCGAGAAGTCCATCTTTTTCTTGGTGGTTGCGGCGTCGATCGCCCAGTCGAAGTCCTGCTCGCTCACGAAATCGGGCACGCGTATGACCGAGAGCCAATGGAAGCCGGCCTTGTTCGCGTAGTCGACTCCGTTGACGTCCGGCTGCCACCAGAAGCCCTCGAGCGGCGGCACGACATACTGGAAGAAGCCCTCGATCGCATGGTCGGTTTTATAGCTCATCTTGAGCGTGTAGGCCATGCCGTAGAGCAGCTCGATTGCGTGCTGATAGGCACCGCCCTCCTCGTTGGGGTCGCCCTTGCCCTCCACGGCCAGAAATTGAATCGCGGGTACCTCAACGATCGATGGCTTGGTCTTGGGCTGATACAGGTCGCGGTATTCCTTCTTGAAGTCGAACGCCATGGGAGTCCTTTCGTCTTGCGCTTACATCCACAGTATGATGTCTGCCCGTCGTTATGCAATAAAAACGTACTATTCGTGCGGTCGAAAACCGAGCAATGCCAAATGCATAATGTGCGGATTTAGGTTAGTGCGATTGGCGCAACAGGCACTCCATCTGCTTGGGACGAACACTACCTATTCTCAGTATCATTGGTAAAGAAGGGTTGCTGTGACATATCTGGGAAACAGGAGGAGGCAATGAATCTCGACAACCTTACAGATGACCAGCTGGCGCGCTTGAACGATTGCGACACGCCCGAGAAGCTCATGTCTCAGATTGAGAGCGAGGACATCGAGCTGCCCGACGAGGCGCTCGACGAGGTAGCTGGTGGCATCAATCCAACTGCCGCCATCTATCAGTTCGTGAAGCGCTACCTGAGCAAGCGCTCCGGTAGTTAGACCGTAGGTCATCACCTTGCAAGAGGTCCTGCACCAAGGGCCTCTTGTGTGTCGGAAGGACCACCATGGCGAAGAGCATTTTCGAGACGATACAAAGCGAGCGCACCGACGCGATGAAACGCGCGCCTCTGCCGCTTGGGCTGAAGCTGCTCTCGGTCATCTTCTCGATCAACATTGTCATCACGCTGATCATCCTGATCTTCAGCTCGCGTGACCTCGTCAAATACGACGCGGCCAACCTCTTTGACTGGCTCAATCTCGTGTTCGAAGCAGTAACGCTGTGGATGGTCTGGTACCGGCTGAAGATCACGCGGCCCTTCGTGCTGGTGTACACGGTCTTCAACGTGGTGGTGGGCACTGCCGTGCACCTTGGCATGCACACCATGGACGTAGGGCTCCAGCTGGCATCCGTCATCCCGGACGTCGTCATCTTTCTCTACTTCCTGCTCAGCAAGAAGGCGCGCGAGGTGCTCACCGAAGACCTCGTGCTCGATACCATGGAGCTGCAGGGAGAGGATAGCATGGCGCCGCGTTGGTCGTGGCCCTTCGTGCGCAATCTCATCATGTACTTCTGCATCTTCTCCTTCCTGGGGCATTGGATGGAGATGAGCTTCTGTCTCGCGATCAAGGCGGGCCTGGTGGGAGGCGAGTACGACCCCTCCAACACCATGCTTTGGCGTGACTGGTTCTACCCCTTCCCGATGCACGGCATGGCCGTGGCGCTGATTGGTGTCCTGCTCTATCCCCTGTGGCGCGCGCTCGTCCGCAAGACCAACGTGGTCGTGGGGTCGCTTCTCTCCTTTGTCATCAACGGCTTGATGTGCGGCCTGATCGAGTTTACCTTCGGCCTGCTGTGGAACGCCGACCTGCAGAACTGGGACTATACCAACATGCCGTTCAACTTCATGGGGCAGGTGTGCCTCCAGAACGTTATTGGCTTCGCGTTTGCCGCATCGATCATCGCCTGGATGGTGTACCCCTGGCTCGAGCGCACACTGGCCAAGCTTCCGGAAGCGGCTATGAACATCGCCGCCGTAGTGGTGCTCATGGTGTTTCTCGTTGCCCAGACGCTATATCTCGTTGAGCCACCCATCGACTACCGCACCGAGCTCGAGTACGCCCTGGCCGAGGACGACCGCGACCCGAGCTACCTGACGGATGAAGAACGCGCCTCCTATGAGGAGGAGCTGGCATATCTCGATTATCTGGATGCCTACAAGGCCGAGAACCAGGCACGTCTCGAGCGCGAGCGCGCCGAGCAGGCTGCGGAGGCAGGAAAGGACTAGCATGCGGATTACCGTCTCCAAGCGCACATCCAATCTACGGGCACGACTGGGGGAGGCGCCTAGGGGACTGCTGATCTGCGAGGCCTACTTTGTGGCATACCTGCTGGCGTCGTTCGTCTACGCTGCCCTTTGCCCGCCGGCTTCGTTCGAGTATGACTTTTCGCTCCTGCGCACGGTGCTGGTGGCCGCGAGTTCAGCCTGCTCGCTGTGGATGTTGCAGACCCGTCGTCGCGACGGGCGCTGGATGGCGCTGGCGACGGCCGTCCTGTGTGCGGTGCTTTGCGCAATCGATGCCATCTACCTGGGATCCATGCGTGCGGCGGCCAGCATCGTGGGCCTGCCTTTGGCATCGTCCATGGCGGTCATCGAGATCTTCGGCGCGGGCTTTGTCAGCTCGACGCTGCTGCTCGATGGTGACCTGCGCGACGCGCTTGATGTCAAGCGTGACATCAGGCCAGCCCATAAGGGAGGTCACAGCTGGGACAAGCCCATGCGCGAGCGGGTGCGTACCTGGGAGTTCTGGCGCGACCTGTTGATCTACTTCATCGTCTTCTCGTTCTTGGGGCACTTTGCCGAGATCCTGTTCTGTCGCCTGATCATCGCTGGTGTCTTCATGGGCGACTACGACCCCACCAACGCGATGCTGTGGGACCAGTGGCTCTTCCCGTTCTCTGCTGAGGGTACGGCCCTTGCAGCGGTGGTGGTGTTCCTGCATCCGCTGGCACGCATGTTCCAGAAGCGCTTCGGCGAGCGCTCTCCCAAGGCGGTGGCCCTGAGCTTCTTGGCCAACGGGCTCGTGTGCACGAGCATCGACTTCATCACGGGCATCACGTGCAACCTCGACTACCAGCTGTGGGACTATCGCGAGATGCCCTTCAACTTCATGGGGCAGGTCTGCCTGCAGAACTCGATGGTCTACACGATTGCGGCGACGCTGATCGTCTGGGTGGTGTACCCGCTTATGGACCGGCAGATTCGCCGGTCACCTCGCGACGTGGCCAATGGGGCGTTCTGGGGCCTGGCTGGTGCATACGTCTTTCTGGCTCTGCTTCACTTTGTGGACCCGTCGATGGTTCAGGGGGCCTGATGGATGCGTGGGTGATGCGAGATTAGACACGATGTAGTGGTTAGTGGATATAGATGGCTTGTCCCGAAGACGGGCAAACCTGCGGGAGAGAATTGGCTTGGCAACAGCTTGCGAAGCCGGAGAGGAGAGACCCATGAGGATTGATCAGATTACGCGTGACATGTCCGAGCGTGCGCAGGCACTGCAGACTGCCGAGCAGATGCGGGCCTTTCTCACGGAGGGCGAGCTCGAGCTGACCAACGAGCAGCTGGAGGGTATCAGCGGTGGCACCAACTTCGTGCAGGGGTTCAAGACCATTCTGGGGCCGTACCTCTATCCGCCCTGCCCGTGCGGTGGCAGCCACGAGTTTGAGGACTACGACGACCCGACCGGCGAGACCTTCGACAAGGTTCGCTGCATCAAGTGCGGCACGGTGTACTAGGCGCTATGAAAGCGGGCCCCGAGGGGCCCGCATTGATGATGTTGTTGTTTACACTGTCTCTATCAGGCGGCATCGCTTGCGCCAAAGAGGAATATGCTTACAGATGAAAGCAGCCCTGCCCCGACCCTTTTTGGCGGGGCCCAACCAATTGCGAGGTTATGAGCATGAGGAAGATCCTGGTTGTCGTGGATATGCAGAACGACTTCATCGATGCGGCGCTCGGAACACCCGAGGCGGTCGCCATTGTCGATGCGGTCAAGGAGAAGATTGGCTCGTATTCCGCTGAGGATGTCATCGCCACCATGGATACCCATGGCGAGAACTACATGGAGAGCCAGGAGGGGCAGAACCTTCCCGTCATGCACTGCATCAAGGGCACAGACGGATGGAAGATCCGTCCCGACATCGCAGAGCTTCTCGAGGGAGCGAAGATTTACGAGAAGCCCACCTTTGGAAGCACGGCGCTGGCGGCTGACCTTAAGGCCCTCTCCGAGACTGAGGAGATCGAGCTGGAGCTGATTGGTCTGTGCACGGACATCTGCGTCGTCTCCAATGCGCTGCTCCTGAAGGCTGCCATGCCCGAGGTCAAGATTTCCGTTGACGCCTCTTGCTGCGCTGGCGTCACGCCGCAAAAGCACCTGGCGGCCCTCGAGACCATGCGTTCCTGCCAGGTCAACGTGACGAACGCCTAAGCGGTGCCGTAGCGAGAGGCAATTCCTCGCAGCAGACGGTCTTTCCTGGAGGGTCGATGACCGAGTTCTATGAAGACAGGGACCTCAAGAAGCGGATGTCCCGTCGCTGCTGGCGAGAGAGCAAGCTGGGACGTCGGTGTCGCATTGCCATGCTTCTCTTGGTGCTGGCGGCACCACTGTGCGCCATGGTAACGCGTGGTCTGATCGTCTCGGACCTCAAGCCATGGGAGTACGACGAGCTGGGCTTGCTCGGCATCGTACTTGTCGTCGGCAGCGTGCCCCTGACCTTGGCCGTATGCGTCTGGATCATCGGCTACCAGAGGGCAAACCCCCTCACCTATTGCAGGATCGGTCAACAGGCGGTGCTGGAATGGCCGTGGCTCACATACTGCTATCGCCTAAACGGTGACAGGTACCACGGTTCTGGTGGCTGGCACCACGTTGTTGCCAGGCTGGACGAGGATGGCTCGCAGGTCGGTTGGGACGAGAGGGAGCGCGTAATGGCGCTGCGTGGCGACGTGCGCTGGCGATACGTTCCCGGCATCAATCTTGGTCCCACGCCGGACTTCGAGTCGATGGAGCGAATCGGTGAGGTGCTCATCGCGGACTGCCTGACCCCGAGCCTGTACGACGCGCTTTCCGGCTTCGCCAAGTGAGTCGAGGGCGGTTGTTGGAGATCGCGCTGACAATCACCCCTCCGTACCTGATGTAGACTTGAGCCTCGCGGGGGTTATCCTCCCGTTCCATGCAAGAAGGGATTCGCCATGGAGTCACACGGTCCACGCTACACAAGCCGGTGCTCGGTATGCGGCAATCCTGCGCGCATCTTTCTAGGCAGCACCTCGTATTGCCTGAACTGCTACAACCGTCTGAGTGACTACCTGGCGGGCGTGGCGACTCCCACCAACGACAGCTACCAGATTCTCGCGTTGGACTCTAAGGGGCATACTGTCGAGTTCTCGGTCGAGCGTTATGCGTTTGGCACCCGCTCCATCTGGACTGCCATTGAGCAGATCTCTCCCGATGATCCGCGCAAGGGGGAGGGCTACGTGGGCAGGTCGGTGAGCATCGCGGTGGACGCGCGGCGAATGACTCAGGAAGAGGCGTATGATGCGTTGATGGTCAAGGTCCAGCGACTGGTGGGCCATGCGAGTATGCGTGCCGTGCCTATCGCGCTCGGGGAGTCAGGGGAAACCAGCGCAAAGGTCGGAGGACGGGCGCTTTACGCCAACGAGACCGGTGTCGCACGAATTGAGATCACCGAGCAAGGCGAGAAGTCCGTCATAGTTGATGGCCAGAGGCTCTCGGCACAGCAGTTCATGGATATGCTGAGCTGCTTCGAGGGTTTCGACCTCTGCTGGCAGATGCGCGACGCCTCAAGCGAGCCGCCTGAGTGGCTGTAGGGACTTTGGCAACTCGGGATTTGGGGTTCCAGCCGGCTGGCGATTGCGTTTGCGGAGCGGAAGGGCCGGATTTGGTCAACATTTCCCGTTAGTGTGTAGCCTGGGGGTGCGGACACGCTGCAAATGGCATCCGAGGCTGAAGATGACCAGCGCTTTTATCTTCTAACAATCGGTCTTGCAGGGTAGTGTCAGCGTAGCGTTACACAGTACCGCGTTATCTTGCACGAATCTGGCCCTCCCGTTACGCAAAGTCGTTAGACCCTGCCTTTGAGGCTTACGGCTGAACCCTCAGATGACGCCGAGGGGGATGAGCGTGACGAGCAGCAGGGCGTCGAGCCCCCAAATGCCCAACAAAAAGCGCGTGCGCCGTTTGGGTTCCCAGTCTGGTACGTAGTTGCTTGCCAGGAAGAAGGGGATGTAGGTGGTGACAAACACCGGAAGCACGCCCCACCACTTGTAGACCCAGATGAAGGAGTGGTTGCTCGTTGCGGCAAGGAAGCTCTCGACGAGTGCGAAGAGCAGGGCCATGCTGATGGCACCGGCGAGCTTGGCGCTCACGCCACCCTTCCCGTCCTTGGCGAAGTAGCGCGCATTGGGGTCGGCGGGGAGCATCTTGTACGAGATGATGCCAGCCAGCGAGAACATCATGGACAGCTCCCAGCACACGCCCACCAGCAGGATGAAGGTGGTGGATGCGTTGCTTACCGACCACAGCGGGTAGCCGGTGATGTGCCCGATGATGGCGTTGCAGATCTCGTAGAACCAGTGCACCCCGTACAGAGCGAGGCCTGCAAAGATTACCTTGAATTCGCGCTTGTGGATCTCACTCCAGTACACGTAGAAGACCACCGCGAGAATGAAGATGAAGGTCCAGTTGAAGTTCTCCGTGCTGCGAACCACGATGGCGTCGACGAGATCTTTGGCCTCCTGCGACCCATCTCCCCAAAACTTGAACATGGCTCCCCCTAAATCGCCTGTCTACCTGCAATTTTGAAATCATTTGGTGCTGATGCGTGGATGGCATGAGTATACTTCGCGTGAGGTCTGGACGCGGTGTCGTGGTCGTCTTGGCATGGTCTTCCTTGGCCCGTATGACAGGCTCGTCTGTTGGCCTCACTGGCCGTTTGCTCCATCTGCGCTCTGCTAGCAGGAGGAGGGTGGTAGGCTAGTGGGCGAGGGACCACGTATGCGTCCGGAAGGCGTCCGAATGTTTTGGAGAAGAAGCCAGAAGAGGGAGAGCGTTAAGGAAAGCGCTGGGGAAGGTGCCATGACCCTCCAACGGCTGCACGAGTACCTAGCCAGCAAATACGGTGCCGAGTCCGACCATCCGATCAAGGAGGAGCACAGCATCACTGTCTTCATGCGGCCAGACAACAAGAAGTGGTTTGCTGCCACCAAGAACATCGGATGCAAGTCATTGGGGATCGACCGCGTCGGGCGCATCGACATACTCAACCTGAAGCTGGACCCGCTCATGGTGGCAAAGCTTCGCGTGCGCGAGGGCTTTATGCCTGCGTGGTACATGAACCAGAACAGCTGGGTCACCATTCTCCTAGATGGATCGGTGCCAGCTGAGGAGATCCGCAGCTACCTCGATATGGCCTACGACGGCGCGGGGGACAAACGAGGCAAGAGGTAGCACGTTCGTGCTCTGCGGAAGGCCTGAGGGGGCTGATCGGCATGACACGGGTACTGGAGACACTCGCTCGCGACTATGCCCAGCTGTACCTGCATCCTGACAGGGACTCGCAGGATGCCTATCGTCGCGTCGTCCTCAGCGGCGAGGAGCCGGCATCCCGGCAGATGAGTCATTATGTTGGGAGTGAGCATGACTCTCTGGAGACCGTCGACACCCCGGCGGGACCGGTGAGAGTGCTGACGTTGGGTAACCGGCAAGACTTCGAGCTCGTGGTGCGCGGGCTCATGGCTGCAAAGGACGGCCCTCTGGCAATCGTGCCAAAAAGCCAGGGAGCTGCAACCTTTACGGTGTTCAACTGGCCGAGGATCAAACGTCATCTGGCACAGTTTCCGGAGGCCGAGCGAAAGGCGGAGTTCAGGCGCTTCACGACGGTCAAGGAGAATTACATCGACATGCTGGTCGTGCTTTCGCGCGGACCATACAGCAACGTTGAGGCCGAGGAGGCGGACGGCTGGAGAACTACACCGATGAGCCGGAGTGGTTGGTCCTGTCAATCGCAGATGACCTGCGTCGCATGAAAGCTGTCGTTGACTCACGCTCTGGCGTCGAGCCCTTTGTGCTGATTGCGCCGTTGATGCAAGCCTTTGGTGCCTAGGCTTTGTGGTTGGGGACTATCCCCAAACCGCAAAACGCAGGGTACGCCGTTAGGATTTTCTTTTGCCGAGAGACCACTCGTCTACATCTGAGCTGTGGCTCGTCAGGCCCACATAGTAGGCGTCCAACTCCGAGAGTTCATTGACGATGCGGTCGCGGTACACCTCGTCCGTGACGGGGTCAAACGTAACGCGCATGATGTCATTGGTCTCGTTGCTCTTCTGATAGTCCACGTACTCCTGCGTGATGGCCGAGGAAGTCACCATATACAAGTCATGTGCTCCGTAGCAGTGGAGTATCTCATGCGCAATGGCGGCAGGCCAAAGCTCATAGTCTCCTTCGTGAATGAACATGGTGCAGAACTCATAGGGATATGGAGCGGATCCGTCGTTCAAGTTAAAGGATCCAGAATTTATCTCATAGCCCGGAGGCGTATTGACAAAGAGGAGATATACGACATTGCCCGCACCGTATTTGCGCATAAGCGCGTCGGAATCAATGGTGGTATTGATGTAATTCGTGGCAGCCTGGTATATATCGCCCCAGTCTTGAGAAGTCATGCGAACGGACAGGTTCGCCTCATAGTACAGATCGGGATTCTCGCTCCAGTCATAGTAGAAGGCGGGACTTGCTCCGTACCTGCTTGCCTCTTGGGTGAGCCAGTTGCAGGCGACGGACAGGCTTTCGAGGCTGTTGTAGGCCAGCGTATTGTCCGCGTAGTTGTTCACATCCCACTGCCAGCTGTAGTCCGAATCGCTGACAAAGACGGATACGATCAGGTTCGTCCCGTTGAGCGTATTCGCGCTGCCGTTCTCGGAGAAGAGCTCCCAGCCCTCGGATTCTTCGGGCGTCTCGTCGGCTGGGGGTGGCTCGATGGTGATTTGGGGGGTTGTGGTCTCGGTCGGGCTTGTCGTTGACTCGACCGTGGGTTCGGCATCACGTGAGGAGAAGAAGAACCAGAGAGCCAACGCCATCAGGATGTAGGGCAGGCAGCCGAACTTCTTCTGTGACTGTTCGCTGCTCATGGAGTTGCTCCCCAGTCCGTCATCCACTGTGGTTTTCGGCAAAACGAGCAAACAACGCTCTCTTATGCCACCTCCTGCGCATTCACTATATCTGCCATGCGGGCAAAGCTTCAAGATACAATTGGCGCCATGGAATACGAGATCAGACATATCAGGCAGGATGAGTGGTCACTGCTTGAGGACTTTCTCTATGAGGCAATCTACGTGCCAGAAGGGTTCGAAGGCGAGATACCACGCTCTGTCATATTCGACGATCCCAAGTGTCGGGCTGCCTTCGAGGGCTTTGGCTCGCTTGCGGATGACCGTGCCGTGGTTGCTGAGGTCGGCAGCGAGGTCGTTGGTGCCTGCTGGGTGCGCACGACCGACGAATATGGTCACATTGACAACGATACTCCCTCGTTCTCGATCTCGCTCTACCCGAGCTATCGGAGCCAGGGAATCGGTACCGCCATGATGCGCGCCTTGCTCGACGAGCTGCGTGATGCGGGATACGTCCGTGCTTCCCTGTCGGTACAGAAGGAGAACCCTGCGCTTCGCCTGTACGAGCGCCTTGGTTTTCAGATTATCGGCGATGGTTTCGACGAGACCGAATGGCTGATGGCCAAGGACCTGCAGAGTACCTGATACGGTGGCGAGAAGCGGGCCGATTAAGCCCTACCCGTCCCGCAAACACCGCCGTGATACTATTTAGGCGCGGGTAGCTAGTCGGGCTTATTTCTTTTTGCCTTTCACGCAAGTTTAGTCCGGCACTATCACCCGCTTTTCGAGCTACGGCGGCGACTTGGGCCTTCTGAGTCGCCGCTCGCGACAAAGGATGAGTGCCATGCGGGACCTGGTTTACGACTTTCTGTTCTCGAAGGGCCTTTTCGTGGGTGCTGGCGAGAACGAGCAGGCGCCGGCGGTCCTGGCGTCATTGGCCAAGCTGTTCAACATTCGCATCGTGTCAAACCTAGGCTGGGCGAACCTCGACATGGTGGAGGTCGCCAAGCGCAACCTGGGCATAAACGTACCTGAGCCGTTCTACCGGCAGTTTCCCACATCGGTGAAGAACCTTTCGATCGACAAGATCGTAATTGACCGTCTGTTGCACTACATGCGTACGTACGGGCTCGGTGACTTCTCGCGCCCGGGCTACTCGCTGTTCGAAGAGGAAGTCGTGCGCAAATGCTTCAACGAGGACGTCGACGTGCGCGATTTCTCGATCGTGAGTGAGGGGGAGGCGCTCGCGCTGTTCTCAAAGGCCGCGAAAGCGCTGCTCGCCAGCTCACGGCCCTTGAACGAGAGACAGTATGGAATCGTCCTCGCGTATGTCCAGGACTATTGCCACGATGTGCGCTCCAACTGCAAGGATACCGTCGTACGCCTGCTGCTCGACACGCGCGACCCCTCCTTCGCGCAGCAACTGAAGCTCTCCGACGTCATGCGGCTCGTCGAGCAGCTGCAGTTCCAGAGTTATGAGAGCGAGAACGTCAAGAAGCTGAACCTGCGCAACCATGACCGCAAGCTCCTGGCCGGCGTGCTCGACCAGATCTTCACGGAGGGCGTCTGCGACACGCGCACGTGCCTGGAGAAGAGGAAGCAGTGGAAGGGGCTCTTGCACCACCTCCACTACAAGCCTGTGAACGAGAGGGCAAGCCGCTTCCTCCACCTCATCCGCAACAACGAGGCGCGCTCCGTGTACTCGGAGTTCGAGAGGCTGCTGGCCGACGACGAGGTTCGGGAGGCGTTGGACCTGCTGCGCGAGGAGAAGGGCACGGGTGCCGTGTTGCGCAACCTCGACTACCTGCTCAGCAGGTGCAAGTTCCCCGCCACCGTGGACTACGTGCTCGACGCCATCCAGACCGACAACAAGATTCTGCTCATACAGCTGCTGCTCCATTACAGCATGAGGGACCCGAAGGCCCGTCGTGTCTTCAAGTTCCAGAAGTTCGGCATGATGCGGATTCACACGGAAACGCCCAACGAGAGCCTTGGCCGCACAACGGCTGTCGAAGAGCGCATTGCGAGGCGCGTGCGTCTGCGTCTGCGCCAGGAGCTCGAGCGCGTGTCCAAGGGAACGCTCGGCAAGGTGTACATCGACAAGGACATGATGCGTATCGCGCTGCCGCTGCAGGAGGGCACATCGATGGGTGGCGTGGGCACGCTGCCTCGTGGGTCGCGCCTCAAGATACCCGAGGGCAAGAAGGTCCGCGCGTTCACGTACTGGGAGCGCGTCAACGACATCGACCTGAGCGCGTTCGTCCTCTACGAAGACGGTAGCCAGGACGAGTTCTCGTGGCGCACCTGGTCGTACGGCGAGTCGATAACGTATTCGGGCGATCAGGTGTCGGGCCATGAGGGCGGATCGGAGTACTTCGACCTCGATCTCGACCTTTTTGAGATAGAGCATCCCGAGAGTGCGCGCTACGTCCTTTTCTGCGACAACGTGTACTCGGGGGTTCCGTTCGACAGGTGCCTGTGCAAGGCGGGCTATATGACGCGCGACAGGGACGACTCAGGGGAGGTTTTCGAGCCCAAGACGGTCAAGTCGTCGTTTACGGTCACGTGCCCGTCCACGTTTGCGTACCTGTTCGGCATCGATGTGAGGACGCGCGAGTTCGTATGGCTGAACATGGCGCGTGACAGCCGTGAGCGCATCGCCGGCGAGACGAGCATGAGCTTCTTGTGGGACTACCTGGAGATTGCCGAGGTCATCAACCTCGGAGACTTCGCCTGGGACCTCGCGACGGAGGTCGTGGACGACCCCCGCGAAGCCGACGTCGTGTTCAGCGACAAGGACGAGCCGCTGCGCGAAGGCGCCGAGCTCATCCGCAGCTGCGACATGGAGCGCATGATCCAGCTGCTGAACTAGACCGAGGGTTGCTGGCGAGACGCAGGGAGTTACGCCTTTGTTTTGGAATTAGCATGTCACGAGAGCTAGGGCAGCCACATCCGGCCCTTCTTGACGAGATCAACGCCCATCTCGTCCATGAGAGCCCGCGCCCTGTCTTGGCCAGCAATCGCTTGTTGCAGGCGCTCGGCGTACCACGGTGCGTCGTCCACCACATCGATGCGCATGCCTATTTCGGCTACCTGGTAGTAGTGCAGTGCCATCACGGGATCGTAGGGGATGTCCCACTCCTTGTTTGCCTCGTCGATGACAACACCCCTTGGGGGTGGCTGCGTCGACGCCCGTGAGGGCGTCATGCAGCGGGGGTCTATCGTCGTTTGGGTGCTTCGGATGACGTTACCTACATCGTAACCTACATACAAGACCCGAAATAAACGAAAAGGTCAGAGCAAAAATATGCTCTGACCTGTGTTTTTGGTCGCGGGGGCAGGATTTCGCCCTAGCGTGCGGAGCGGGTGCCAGTGGCACCCGCGTAGCTGAACCTACGACCTCCGGGTTATGAGTGAGGAACACCGGACTGACACTGGATGAAAGAGTTAGACATTGGTGCTCTGACCTTGGGTTTTCCGTTGACGCTAGTTCCGACACACGACACTAGATGACACTGGTTTTTCGCCGAATGTCCCCTGAATGTCCCCTCGCCCCGAGAGGACTACCAGGGGAAACGGTGCGAGACCGAGGAAGGAAGACCACCATGATGAACGACGAGAAATGGACCGAGCTCCAGCAGGCCGAGGACATGGCATATTTCAAAGCCGACCTCTGCTGTTACTCTCCCGAGAGCTACAGCCTTGAGGAAAAGAGGGGGGTCTGCAACGACATGATTATCACTAGCAAGGCCATGCTCGACGCCATGCGCGCCGACTTCGAGCTGCCTACTGAAGCCCGCAGCAAGCTCTTCGACATGCTCTGCTGGTCGGGGGTCGAGAGCCCCGAGTGGTGGTGGGACGCTTCGAGCGTTAAGCGAACGTGCCCTCTGGCACGTTCGTAGCGAGAAGGCGCGAGCATTGAGCGAGCGCTCGCTATGGCCAAGCTCCAATTCGTCGGCGGGGGTGACCCGCTATACAGGGAGCTTGAAGCCATCTAGACACAACCGTGATTCGATTTGCACGGGGTCAGGCATTATGCTTGGCCCCACTTTTCGAGCTGGAGAGGTTCACGCTGACCAGCACGTCACGATGATTGACTCCATAAAGAACTGCCTCCCGAGATCGTGTTGTTCGTCCTCGGGAGGTATCGTCCTATGGCGTCACAAGCTCGGCCCACCCAGAAGGGGCAGGTGCGAAGAATGTATTGACATATCGCGGTATAACGATATGATGTGCCCATGGACATGACCGAGACATTCAAGGCGCTATCGAACCCCACGCGGCTCCAGATCCTCATGTGGCTGAAGGACCCCGAGGCCAACTTCCCCGAACAGGGAGGGCACCCCGGCGTGCCGGACGACCTGAAAGGCGGGGTGTGCGTGGGCTCCATCCGCGACAAGGCGGGCATCTCTCAGTCGACCGCCTCGCAGTACCTCGATGTGCTGCAGCGCTGCGGGCTGCTGCTCTCCGAGCGCCACGGCAAGTGGACCTACTTCCGCCGCAACGAGGAAGCCATAACCGAGCTGGCCCGGTTCGTGGGAGGCGAGCTCTGACACCGCAACCGGACAAATCGGTGAAGCATCTTGGCATGTCATTACGCATCGACATATCACGATATCTAGTCTTAAGGAGGACAGGAAAATGCACTACACGGGACCGGTGATCAGGCCGCCCTACGAGGCGGGGAGCGTCATGCTGGAGGTGACGGTGGGCTGCACGCACGACTCGTGCACCTTCTGCACCTACTACAAGGGCCACCCCTTCCGCCCCGCGCCGCTCGAGCAGGTGCGCGCCGACCTCGCCGAGATCGCGCGCTTTCGCCCCGGCACCGATCATATCTGGGCGGCGGGCGGCGACCCGTTCTCCATGAGCACGCGCAGGCTGCTGGAACTTGCCGACCTCGTCCGCGAGTACCTGCCGAGCGCCACCATCTCAACCTACGCGCGCGTCGACAGCATGCGCAACAAGACGGTGGACGACCTGCGGACGCTGCACGACGCGGGCTACACCGACATCATGATCGGCATCGAGTCGGGCGACGATGAGGTGCTTGCGCACGTGAACAAGGGCTACACCGCCGCCGACGTCGTGGAGCAGTGCGGGAAGCTCGACGAGGCAGGGCTGCCCTACAACTGCATCTACCTGGGCGGCATCGCCGGTGCGGGGCGCGCCGAGGAGACCGCAGCGCGCTCGGCGGAGGTGTTCAACCAGATCCGCCCGCAGTTCATGTACCTCACCACCGTCACCATCTTCCCCGACTCCGAGCTCGGCGCCGAGGTTGCGCGGGGCGACTTCGCGCC